>JAFZAK010000122.1 GCA_017557285.1 Muribaculaceae bacterium | reverse complement strand
TGATTGGTCCGCTGGGACCGTGGGCAACATAAAGCCCTCTGTCTTCTAAATACATATCGTTAGGGTTTAGTTAATTTCGCTTTTTTCTGCAAAGGTAGGCATTTTATTTGACAAATACTAGTTTTTGAACAAAAAATCCTATGCTTTTCGCACATAACCGAAAACTTCTTACTAATTTTGCACTTTCAAAACAATTATTGATTTTAATATGGACAACAAACGCACTATCGCCATCGTGTGCGGTGGCGACTCATCAGAGCATGAGGTGTCTCTGCGCTCAGCGCATGGACTATATTCCTTCTTTGACCACGATCGTTACAATATTTATATAGTCGTCATTAAGGGGCTCGACTGGCATGTAAATCTGCCCAATGGCGACAAGGCGCCCATTGACCGCAATGACTTCTCGTTCATTGCCTACGGAGTGAAGACGCGCTTCGACTACGCCTACATTACCATCCATGGCACGCCGGGTGAGAATGGCATCATGCAAGGATATTTCGACCTGCTGCGCATCCCATATTCGACTTGCAACGTGTTGGTCGAGTCGCTGACTTTCGACAAGTTCGCACTCATCCGCTACATCCGCGCTTTCGGCGTGAACACGGCAAAGAGCATCTTGGTGCGCAATGACGACAAGGAGCGCCCCACGCCCGAGGAGATTGAGGCTGTGGTAGGCATGCCTTGCTTTGTCAAACCTGTTGCCAACGGATCCAGCTTCGGTGTGTCAAAGGTCAAGAGTGCCGACCAACTGGAACAGGCCATCCAAAAGGCGTTCGGTGAGGGCGACGATGTGATGATTGAGGAGTTCCTCGATGGAACCGAGGTCACGGTCGGATGTTACCGCACCAAGGAGAAGACTGTCGTTTTCCCTGTCACCGAAGTGGTCACCGACAACGAGTTTTTCGACTACGATGCCAAGTACAACGGACAAGTTCAGGAAATCACGCCCGCGCGCATCAGCGACAAACTCACCGCCGAGCTCCAAGAACTCACGGCGCGCATCTATGGCATCATGCACTGCAACGGCATCATTCGCATCGACTACATCATCACGCACAATGAGGACGGCTCGCGGCGCATCAACCTGCTTGAGATCAACACCACGCCCGGCATGACAGCCACCAGCTTCATTCCCCAACAAGTACGCGCAGCCGGGCTGGATATCAAGGATGTCCTCACCGAAATCGTCGAAAACCAGTTCTGATAGAATAAGAAATAAAAACAAAATACGCAGGTCACACTTTTCAGTGTTGATCTGCGTTATTTGTTTTCCCTAATCTTCGCAATGCGATTAGCGCTAGTGGGATGGCTAATACGAACGAAATGACATCTGCAACGGCTTGCGACATCTCCAAGCCCTGCAATCCCAACAGCCAGTGACCGACAAACATGGCGGGCAAGAAGAATATGCCATGTCGCGCTGATGCCATGATGACTGCAGGCACCGTGCGACGGATGTTCTGCAAAAACATGTTTGACATCACGATAAAGCCACTGAGCGGGAACGAAATGCATTGATACCGAAGCGCTTCTGCACCAATGTTAATGACTCGCAGATCATCAGTGACAAACCATGATACAATCGTACTTGCAAACACATAGCCCGCTATGCCTAGAACCAGGCAATAGAGTGTCAACACACGCAAGCTATGCCAGAATGCCGCACGGACGCGGTCAAATTTGCCTGCGCCATAGTTGAATCCGCACACAGGCTGGAATCCCTGACCGTAACCAATCATCGCGGCACCAGCAAGCATCGCCACACGTCCCACAACTGAAAAGGCGGCGATGGCCTCGTCGCCATAGTTTGACGCCATCAGGTTCAGACACAAAGTCGAGATGCTCATCAAACCCTGACGAGCCAACGAAGGCAGGCCACCGGCGGCTATCTCACGATAGCGCGACAGGGTGGGGCGGAACTGCGTCAGTTTGAAAGGAAGTCCGCCTCTTCGTCCCGTCAGACTAAGCATCAGCACAAAGGCGGCACATTGAGACAACGCTGTTGCGAGACCGGCGCCACGAATGCCCATTCCTAGACCGAATATCAGTAGCGGGTCAAGCGCGATGTTCAACACCGCACCCGACAGGATGCCCAACATCGCCAACGAAGCATTGCCCTGTTGGCGCATCTGGTTGTTCATCGTGAAGCACCCCATGATGAACGGCGTGCCTAACAATATATAGGTAAAATAATCGCAGGCATAGGGCATAATTGTCGGCGTCGATCCCAAGAAACTCAGCACCGGACGCATAAACGCGAAGCCCAGTACCGCCAATACACATCCCGTCAACACCGAGGACACCAGTCCTACGGCCGCCATCGTGCCTGCTTGTTCCACTTCCTGGCGACCCAATGCTCGCGAGATATAATTTCCAGAGCCTTGTCCAAAGAAGAATGCGATGGCTTGGACCAGTGTCATGTAGGAAAAAACGATGCCCAAAGCAGCCACCGACTGCGTGTTAATCTGACCCACAAAAAACGTGTCCGCCAGATTGTAGATACCCGACACCAGCATGCTGACAATCGATGGCAAAGCCAACTGCGTCACCAGACGACTCACCGGCTCGGTGGTCATCTTTACATACTTACTATGTTGGGCATTGTTGGGCGTCATCAAGAGTGAGCATTATAAAAGGCCTGCAAAGGTACAAAAAAGAATCCAATTGTCATGAAAATTCGTCTAAGCAATGGAATTTCTGCCATATTGTCACACCATAAAGCGACGCAAATGTCACTTTTGAGCGTGGCACGGCATTTGCTTTTCTTTTAGCGGTTGCTTGCGGCATCAGGCTGCAGGCGACCGTTAATTGCAAACGAGATTATTCACTAAAAAACAAATAAGAAAATGGGAAAAATTATTGGTATCGACCTGGGAACCACCAATTCGTGTGTTTCCGTTCTTGAGGGTAAAAACCCTGTCGTGATCCCCAACAGTGAGGGACGCAACACAACGCCTTCGGTCGTGGCGTTTAAAGAAAATGGTGAGCGCATCGTCGGCGACCCCGCCAAGCGCCAAGCCATTATGAATCCAACTGGAACCGTGTTCTCCATCAAGCGCTTTATGGGCGAGACGATGGACCACGTGACCAAGGATGTTGAGCGCATGCCTTATAAGGTAGTCGCCAACAGCAACAACCAGCCCCGCGTCGAGATTGGCGGACGTCAGTACACCCCGCAAGAGATTTCGGCCATGGTGCTGCAGAAGATGAAGAAGACTGCCGAGGACTACTTGGGAACCACCGTCGACAGCGCGGTTATCACCGTGCCGGCATATTTCGGCGACGCCCAGCGTAAAGCCACCATCGAGGCTGGCGAGATTGCCGGTCTGAAGGTGGAACGCATCGTCAACGAGCCTACTGCAGCCGCATTGGCATACGGCCTGGATAAGACCGACGATGACAAGCGCATCGCAGTGTTCGACCTCGGTGGCGGTACATTTGATATCTCCATCCTCGAACTGGGTGGCGGTGTGTTTGAGGTCAAGTCAACCAACGGTGACACTCACCTGGGTGGCGACGATTTCGACCAACGCATCATCACCTGGCTTGCCGACGAGTTCCAGAAGCAGGAAGGTATCGACCTGCGTCGTGACCCGATGGCACTGCAGCGTCTGAAAGAGGCTGCCGAGAAGGCGAAGATTGAGCTCTCCAGCTCGACCAGCACCGAAATCAACTTGCCGTATATCACCCAGCAGGACGGCATGCCCAAGCACCTAGTGAAGACCCTGAGCCGCGCCATGTTTGAGCAGCTGTGCGACGACCTGATTCAGGCAACCATCCGTCCGTGCGAGCAGGCACTGCGCGACGCCAACCTGAGCACCAGCGACATCGACGAGGTGATTCTCGTAGGCGGTAGCACGCGTATCCCCGCCATCCAGCAGATTGTGGAGCGCTTCTTCGGCAAGGCACCGTCTAAGGGTGTGAACCCCGATGAGGTGGTCGCCGTGGGCGCAGCCATCCAAGGTGGCGTCATCAGCGGTGAGCTGCACGAGGAAGGAATCGTCCTGCTCGATGTCATCCCCCTGTCGGTGGGTATCGAGACTCTGGGCGGCGTGATGACCAAGCTTATCGACGCAAATACCACCATCCCCGTTCGCAAGAGCCAAGTGTTCTCGACAGCGGCCGACAATCAGCCCGAAGTCGAGGTGCATGTGCTGCAGGGCGAGCGCCCGATGGCACGCGACTGCAAGACGCTGGGCCGCTTCCACTTGGACGGCATCGCTCCCGCACCCCGTGGCATTCCGCAGATTGAGGTATCGTTTGATGTCGACAAGAATGGCGTCATCAACGTCAGCGCTAAGGATAAGGCCACAGGCAAGGAGCAGAGCATCCGCATCGAGGCCAGCAGCGGTCTGACCGATGACGAGATCCAGCGCATGAAGGACGAGGCAGCCGCCAACGCAGCTGCCGACGCCAAGGAGAAAGAGCGCATCGACAAGCTCAACGAGGCTGACGCGCTGATTTTCCAAACCGAGAAGACAATGAAGGAAGCCGGCGACAAACTGCCCGCTGACCTGAAGTCACAGATTGAGACTGCACTGGGCAAACTCAAGGACGCTCACAAGGCTCAGGACCTCGCTGCCATCGACGTGGCAAAGAAGGAACTTGAGGACTTGTTCCAAAAGATGTACCAGGCAGCCAGTACAGCCGGCGCCCAGCAGCCCGGCGGTCAGGGATTCCCTGGAGGTGACCCGTTCAATGGTGCCGGAGGCCCCTTCGGAGGCCAGCAAGGTCCTGCCAACGGAGGCAACCAAGGCGGTGGTGCCGAGGACGTTCCCTTCGAGGAGGTCAAGTAATACTTTAAGTTCCCTTATAACTAAACAGGGCGCAAGGATTATCCTTGTGCCCTGTTTGTGTTAGCATACCTCAGCTATTAATCTTCAGGAGTGGGCGGGGGAGTTGTAGGTGCCTCAGGAGCATCCACTTTCAGTTCGGGCTCGACAGGCACCGACTCACGCAACCCAGGCGAAGTCGGTTCTTCCACTTTTGACTCTTCTGGTTTGGGTTTCTCGACGCGCACTGTGTCCTTCTTCGGCTTCTCGACCGGTTCAGGGGCAACTGTGGAGACATCCAGTGCCGGTATGAGCGAGTCGCGCGCCGTGGTATCCTGTGCCACGCTGTCAACACTTGCCTCGGCGGCAGGCTTGTCCTCAAAGAGCTTGGGCAACTTCAGACCACCATTCAACGACAGCATAGCCACGCCGGCGATGAGAGCGGCCAGTAGCAGATAGAGGAGCACCCACTTCCAGTTCACATCGGCCAGAGGAGCGAGCATGTTTCCCTTAGTGTTCCGCATGGTGATAATATAGCTGGCAGGCGCCGAATCGCGGTTCACTGCCAAGGCCTTGTTGATCTGCGGTTCAAACTCATCACTACCGGCATAGTCAGCCACGGTTTGAGTCAGCTTGTGCCCATCGACGCGGTCTGACAGGGTGATGATGATCACATCGCCATCATTAATGTCCTTGATGACCTCGGCACGCGACTTGGTGCTGTAGTCCTGGATCTGGTTTCGTGAGTCGTAGGTTATCTCATGGTTCGCACCCGAGATGTGGAGTACGCGGCTGCGTCCCATTTGTGCCACAAGGCATCCGCCAGGGTGCATCAGCAGAAAAGCGAGGTCACACTGTTTATTGCGCTGGCCCAGACTGGTAAGCGCGTCCTCGAGTATCTCATTGAACATGGTCGATGAGATTTTTCGGCGTTTTTCCAGTTTGTTGTTCAGCGCCTCGATGAGTGCCTCGCGCACCGAAACATCATTGGTGACGATAAACAGCCGGTCGTCCTCAGTGGCACAGCCGATGTCAGGCGACGAATAGCATCCTTCGGGCAGAATGCAGAAGGGGGTATTAATTTGATAGGTCACGACTTATTCAATTGAGAATGGATTATTGAAAATTTCAG
Organism: Muribaculaceae bacterium; assembly: GCA_017557285.1. GTDB lineage: Bacteria > Bacteroidota > Bacteroidia > Bacteroidales > Muribaculaceae > Sodaliphilus. The sequence continues at coordinate 6,715 of JAFZAK010000122.1, read as the reverse complement.
CTAGGCTAAGCTTCCCCCCTTTAGGGGGGACTGAGGGGGGGCGCCATGTGCACATCCAACTGTGGGAACGGGAAATGGAGGCCATGCTTGGGCAACTGCTCGTAAATCTGCTCATTGATGGCATAAAGCACGGGCCAGTAGTCAGCACTTTCTGCCCAGGCTCGCACGAGCAAGACCACGCTACTGTCGGCGAGTTCCTCGACCTGAACCGATGGGGTATAATCGGGTTTGGGCAACTTACTTTGGATTTGTGCGGCTTGTGTGGCACGCCACTCAGCGGTCTTGCGACGAGAGCGGCGGAACAGGCGACGCCACCACGACTCGCGTTTCTCTTCGGTAATTGAGTCCTCTTGGGTGTCGGTCTCTACCTCGGTCTCATGCACTTCAGAGGCATTCTTGACAATGCGACTGTCGCCATGAATGATGTCCATAATGGCGGTGCGGGCCGCCTTCACGTCATCGCCGTACGACACCGCCACACGCCACTCGATGCGGCGGTAGCCCTCGGCAGAGTAATTGTTGATAGTACCCGTCGACAGGCCGCCGTTAGGGATGATGATGCGCTCGTTGTTAATAGTGGTGATGATGGTGTGGAAAATCTGGATTTCCTTCACCGTGCCCTTATAGGTCCCAAACTCGATGAAGTCACCCACCTTGTAAGGCTTGATTAGCAAAATCAGCACGCCACCGGCAAAATTCTGCAACGTGCCGCTTAACGCCATGCCGATGGCGACTCCCGCCGAAGCAAAGATGGCGATGAACGAACTCGTCTCGATGCCCATCACGCCAATAACAGTGATGATGAGCAGGAACAATAGAGTGATCTTGAGGAAACTCAGCAAGAACGTACTCAACGAGCGGTCGACATCCTTCTTGACGAATACAGCCAACAAGACGGAGTGCAGCTTGTTGATAATCAGCTTGCCGACATAAAAAATCAAGATGGCTGCCAACACACGCAGGCCCAACGAGATGAGTTGGCTTGACAGGCTGGTGACGACTCCACTCCAGTCAAAATTGCGTATGCCGCCCCAAACTTTATCGGGTGTCAAGGCGGCGATGGAATCGGGGTTGGCGATGGCATCGACTTGCGCCTTGGCGGTGTTGGTGAGGTTCTGGATTTTGCTGGCGGCTATCGTGTCCTGAACAGCCGGAACTTGCAACAGTATGTTCAGTAATTTCATGCTTCACACGTGTTTGGACTGCGAAATTACAAAAAAAACGATTCCCCGCCAAATTTTTCGCATTTTTGCTCATGCCAGGCTTGACAACGTGGGTTACAAAATGCTAATTTTTCAAAAATAATGACGATTTGTCAAGAAATATTTTGAAAAGCCATAATTTTGTAATAACTTTGTAGGAATTTAAGATATCAATCAACCAAATGCCCTGATTTGCGGATGTGCGGTCGGCGGCAAGTGACTGATTTTCATACCAATGCGCGCCATTTGGAGACCTAATGGTCATCCATGATAAGGTGCGCCCGTAGCACATCCACCCAGTACTGTGCGCCAGAGGGCGGCAGTCGTAGCTCTGCATATTAAAAAATAACATAAATGATAAGTAAATGGAATTACTTACCACTTACATCCGAAGAATCCCAGATCGAGGCGCAGTTGGCGGAAAAATTCCCCAAATGCCCCTCTGTCGCACGCCTTTTGGTGTTGCGTGGAATGAAGAGCTACGACGATGTCCGTGCATTCTTCAGTCCCTCGCTCAGCCAAATGCACGATCCCTTCCTGATGAAGGACATGGACAAGGCGGTCGACCGATTGAATTCGGCACTAGGTGGCAAAGAGAAAATTATGGTATATGGCGACTATGATGTCGACGGCACCACAGCAGTGGCGCTAGTATACCGTTATTTACAGAATTATTACTCCCGCTTGGAGTACTATATCCCGACACGAGAGGACGAGGGATATGGCATCTCACTGCAGAGCATTGACTATGCCGCAAGCATCGGAGTATCGTTGATCATTGTGCTGGACTGCGGCATCAAGGCGATCGAAGAGATTGCCTATGCCAAGAGCAAGGGCATCGATTTCATCGTGTGCGACCATCACGTGCCCGATGACGTTTTGCCCGACGCAGCAGCTATCCTCAACCCCAAGCGTCCCGACGACGAATATCCCTACAAGGGACTCTCGGGATGCGGAGTGGGGTACAAGTTCATGCAAGGTTTCGCCCAGAGCAACGGTCTGTCGACCCACGAACTGGAGACGATGCTCGACCTGGTGGCCGTGAGCATCGCAGCCGACATTGTGCCGCTCACTGGTGAGAACCGTGTGATGACCTACTTTGGACTGCGACGCCTGAACAACAACCCCTGCGTGGGCTTGAAGAGCATCATCAAGTTGTGCGGACTCACTGGTAAGGTGTTGACCATCAGCGACATCATCTTCAAGATTGGACCGCGCATCAACGCTTCGGGGCGCATGGAGAGCGGCCAGGAGTCGGTTGAATTGCTCGTCACACGCAATCCTATCGAGGCGAACGAAATCAGCAAACGCATCGACAACTACAACCGCAACCGCAAGGAACTTGACCGTCAAATCACGGTCGAGGCCAACGAGATTGTCGAGCGCCACGCTCATGCGCTGGAAGGCAAGAAACCCATCGTCATCTATGACCAGAGTTGGCACAAGGGCGTGATTGGCATTGTCGCCTCGCGCCTGGCCGAGCTGCACTTCCGCCCGTCGGTCGTGCTCACGTTGAGTAACGGCCTGGCGACGGGGTCGTCGCGGTCGGTACGCGGATTTGATGTGTATGCCGCCATCAAGTCGTGCCGCGACCTGCTTGAGAACTTCGGTGGCCACACCAATGCCGTGGGCCTGTCGATGAAGGTGGAGAACATCTCTGAGTTCCGGCGTCGACTCACCGAGTATGTCGAAGAGCATATCCACGACGAGCAGGTGACGCCGACGATGGACATCGACTGCGAACTGATGTTTGAAGACATCAACAGCGACTTTCTGCGCTGCATGAAGCAGTTCAACCCGTTCGGTCCCGAGAACCAGAAGCCGGTGTTCATCACGCGCAATGTGCTGGACTTCGGCACCAGCAAGTTGGTGGGCCGCACGAGCGAGCACATCAAGCTCGAGATGGTCGACAACCACAGCAAGCGCATCATGAACGGCATCGCCTTCGGCATGGCGCAGTACTATGAGCACATCAAGGCGCGCAAACCGTTCGACATCTGCTACACCATCGAGGAGAACCGCCACCGCAACAGCGGGTCGGTACAACTGCTCATCAAGGGCATCAGGACACACGACGATGCATCCGCTCAGCAGCCAGGTTCGTGACATCCTCCAGCGCTACTGGGGGTATGACGAGTTCCGGCCACTGCAGGAAGACATCATCTTGTCGGTGCTCGACGGCCGCGACACGCTGGGGCTGATGCCCACCGGCGGCGGCAAGAGCATCACCTTTCAAGTGCCTACAATGGCGCTTGACGGCATGGCGCTGGTGGTGACACCCATCATCTCGCTGATGAAGGACCAGGTCGACCACCTGCTCGAGCGACACATCAAGGCGACCTACCTCCATGCCGGACTAACTGCCGCCGAGGTGCGACGCACCTACGACAAGTGCCTCTATGGCAACTGCAAGTTCCTTTACGTCTCGCCCGAGCGTTTGGGTTCGGCGGGTTTCCTTGACCATCTCAAGCACATGCCCGTGCGCCTCATCGTTGTCGACGAGGCGCACTGCATCTCGCAGTGGGGCTACGACTTCCGCCCGTCGTTCCTGCGCATCGCCCAGGTGCGCAAACTCTTTCCCGACGTACCCTTATTGGCATTGACGGCTACCGCCACACCGACGGTGGTCAACGACATCATGCAGCGTCTGGAGTTTCGCCAGACCAATGTGCTGCGCAAGAGCTTCGCCCGCGACAACATCACCTATGTCGTGCGTCCCTGCAGTGAGAAACTGACCGAATTGGTGCATATCCTGCGCTCGGTGGCAGGCACTGCCATCGTCTATGTGCGTAGCCGCAAGCGCACCAAGCTCATCAGCGACGAACTTAACCGCCACGGCATCGCTGCCGATTACTACCATGCAGGACTCGCCGTCGAGGACAAGGAAGACAAGCAGAACAAATGGAAGTGCGACGAGTGCCGCGTCATCGTGGCGACCAACGCCTTCGGCATGGGAATCGACAAACCCGATGTGCGCATCGTCATCCATGTCGACATCCCCGACTCGCTCGAGGAGTACTACCAGGAAGCGGGGCGCGCCGGTCGCGATGGCAAGCGGTCCTATGCGGTGCTCCTGACAACGCCCACCGACAAGCGAACACTTCACAAACACATCAGCGATGCCTTCCCGCCTCGCGATTTCATCAAGAAGGTCTACGAGTTAGCGGGCGATTTCCTCCATGTGGCAGTGGGGGAGGGCTATCAAAAGATGTATGATTTCAACTTCAACCTGTTCTGCAGCACCTATGGCCTGCCGGTGTTGCCCACCCACAGCGCGCTGCAACTGCTCACCTCGGCTGAATATATCGAGTTTGTCGAGGAGATCGAGGCACAGTCCCGCGTCATGATTCTTGCCAAGAAAGAAGAGTTGTACGACCTGCATACATCCACACCCGGTGCCGATCGCGTGCTGCAAGCCCTTTTGCGGCAATATACGGGGTTGTTTGCCGACTATGTGTTCATCAACGAGGATGTGATTCGCTTCAAGACGGGCCTCTCGCCCGATACCATCTACAACTCGTTGCTCGAGTTGACACGCATGCACATCCTGCACTATATCCCCCGCAAACGCACACCTTATATCATATATACTAGTTCGCGCGAGGAGGCCCGCCACGTGCTCCTGCCCACAGCGGTCTACGAGGACCTCAAGCAGCGCATGGAGCAGCGCGTCGAGGCCGTGCTGGACTATGCCTTCAACGGCCAGCAGTGCCGCGAGGCACGCATGCTGCGATATTTCGGAGAAGAGGGTAGCGACCACTGCGGACACTGTGACGTGTGCATCGACCGCCGCAAGCGCGAGAACATCCAGCCAGCCGACGTGCAGTGCGGCATCCTCTATATGGCGCAGGTCAAGCCTCGCCGACTGGAAGACTTCCTGAACACTCTAGCTTATCCCAAAGACGAGATTATGGGCATGGTAGCATTCCTTGTCGACGAGGGATACCTCATCCACCGCGACGACGACACCTACGTTAACCCTCAGCCCCTTACTTGTTAATAACTTTTGTTAGATGTTTTTGGAGGTGGAGTGGGGAAATTGTAGTAACTTTGTAGTCCCAGCAAGTCCCCCTAACCCCCTAAAGGGGTTGTCCCCCTAACCCCCTAAAGGGGGAATGTTCTGTTCTACAGCCAACCTGTACACCCCCCCTTAGGGGGGCTTGGGGGGACTCTTAATTCTTAATTCTCAATTTGATAATGCTTCCCTTCGTTCACCTCCATGTGCACTCTCAATACTCTATCCTCGACGGCCAAGCGTCCATCAAGGGGATGGTAGACAAAGCCAGGGCCGACGGTATGCGCGGCATGGCGCTCACCGACCACGGCAATATGTTCGGCATCAAAGAGCTGCACGACTACTGCAAGAAAATCAACAGCGACCTTGAAGAGAAGGACAAATTCAAACCTATCTTCGGGTGCGAGGTCTATGTGGCCATGACCGACATGCACGAGCATATTGATAAGCGCGACATCGGCCGCCACCTTATCCTGCTCGCCAAGAACCTGCAAGGCTACAAGAACCTCATCAAAATCGTGTCGAACGGTTGGACCGAGGGTTTCTACAGTCATCCCCGCACCGACAAGAGCCAGTTGGAGAAGTATCACGAGGGCATCATCTGCTGCTCGGCATGCTTGGGCGGCGAGGTGCCTCAGTTGATCATGAACGGACAGATTGACAAGGCACGAGAGGTGGTCATGTGGTTTAAGGATGTGTTTGGCGACGACTATTACCTCGAGCTGCAGCGCCACAAGGCCACTGTCGAGCGTGCCGCCCATGACACCTTCCCAAAGCAGCAAGAAGTGAATGCCGTGCTGATGCAGTTTTCTCGCGAACTGGGTATCAAAGTCGTTTGCACCAACGACTCGCACTTCATCAACGAGGACGACGCCGAGGCGCACGAGCGACTCATCTGCGTGTCGACTGGCAAGAAGATGAGTGATGACAACATCATGCTCTACACCAAACAGGAGTGGTTCAAGACGCAAGCCGAGATGAACGAGGTATTTGCCGATATCCCCGAGGCGTTGCAGAACACCAACGAGATTCTCGACAAGGTGGAGTTCTACAGCATCAACCATGACCCCATTTTGCCCGACTTCCCGTTGCCCGACGGCTTTGACAATGAGGACGACTATCTGCGATACCTTGTCTATGAGGGCGCCAAGACGCGTTGGCCCGACCTGGATGACGAGCACCGCGAGCGATTGGACTTCGAGTTGGAGACCATCAAGAACATGGGATTCCCGGGCTACTTCCTCATCGTGCAGGACTACATCAAGGCGGCTCCCGCACTGGGGTGCTCGGTAGGGCCGGGCCGTGGCTCAGCGGCTGGCTCGGCGGTGGCCTACTGCCTGGGTATCACCAATATCGACCCCATCAAGTATGACCTCCTTTTCGAGCGCTTCCTCAATCCCGACCGCATCTCGTTGCCCGATATCGATGTAGACTTCGACGATGACGGACGTGCTAAGGTGCTGCAATATGTCACCGACAAATATGGCGCTGACAAGGT
>JAFZAK010000121.1 GCA_017557285.1 Muribaculaceae bacterium | reverse complement strand
CGTCGTCGCGGTTTTTAATCACGGTGTAGGTTGTCGAAACAGTGCCAGGAGTAGCCACGCGGGCAACCACCTCGGTTTTGCTCTTGCTCTTAGGCAAGTTCTTCACAGTCTTGCTGATGGGTGTAACAGCGCTTGCGCACAGAGCACCTGCCAACAAAACAGCCAATAATGTAATCTTCTTCATAAAAATAGATTAAATTAAAGAGTTAAACAAAAAGGTTACTTTTCGCCGACAAATGTACGACTTTTATTTTATACTGCAAAGCTTTCCTTGAAAAAATGCTATCTTTTTTTCAAAATTTCTTGATTTTTGATATTCCCCCCTAAAACAGGTGTACAAACCACCCCATTCGGTCGCATTTCCACTCCGCATGAAATCTCATTCCCCCCCAGCACAGGGCTGTGTAATACCACTAGGCGATTAAATTATGAATTATGAATTATTCATTGTGCATTATGCATTGTGCATTGTGCATTGGAATAAGTGATTTCCCACAAGAACAACGCATGCCCCGGCATTGACTCACCAGCCTTGCAACGGTCACGCTCCTCAATGATGCGGCAAAACTCTTCCACCGTAATCTTGTGCATACCCACCTCGACCAACGTGCCCACAATGGCACGTACCATGTTGCGCAGAAAACGGTCGGCGGTGATGGTAAACACCCACTGCTCGCCCTCCCGCTCCCATCGCGCGCGCGTGATATGACAAATGTTGGTCTTCACATCGGTGTGCAGCTTGCTGAACGAAGTGAAATCGCTGTACTCCAGTAGCCGCGCCGCAGCCTCGTTCATCAGCGCGAAGTCCAGGTCAGCATGGCAACGCCAACTCAGCGGATAGAGGAAAGGCGACTTGCATGTGTGCGCAAAATATTTATAGGTGCGGCTCGTGGCGTCGAAGCGCGCGTGCGCGTCGTCATGCACCGGAAAGATGGCATGGATGGCGATGTCACGGCCCACGATGCCATTCAGTTTGTGGCACAGCAGTGCCGGGTCGGCGATGGGTGTGTCCACATCAAAGTGTGCCACCATCATTCGGGCGTTCACGCCCGTGTCGGTGCGGCCCGCGCCGGTAAGCGACACAGGGTGGCGCAGCACGGTGGCCATCGCACGCTCGATGGTCTCCTGTACGCTCGGGTCATGTGGTTGGATCTGCCAGCCGTGGTAACCCGCCCCACGGTAGCTCAGTCGCATGAAGTAACGCAAATGACAATTAAAAGTTAAGAGTTATGAGTTAAGAGTTATGAATTAAGAATTAAGAATTATGAATTAAGAAATATGAATAATGAATTATGAATTAATAATCGCAATCACGGTCAGCTCTGCCGCGCAATCGGCGCGGCCTCTAGTATCTCTAGTGTTTCTACTGTCTCTTGCCACCGCAAAAATAGCGAAAAAAAACAATTCCAAAGCAAAAAACCGCCGAAATTGCGAAAAAAACACTAATTTTAGATAAAATAGGCGTCGTTTCGGAAGTAAAAATAAAAAACTTTGTTTTTTGTTTTGTACTTCGCTCAACTTGCACTATTTTTGTAGTTTCAAACTTTGTTAAACTCTAAAATAGCATACTAAGTTGACTGGCATGAACAAATGGCGCATCGACGACAGCGCCGAACTTTACAACATCAAAGGATGGGGGCTCAAGTACTTCTCCATCAACGAGCAGGGACACATCACCGTCACACCCAAGCAGAGCAGCGTTTCGGTCGACCTGCGAGAGGTGATGGAAGAGCTACGCTCACGCAACATCTCGGCACCAGCGCTGCTGCGTTTTCCCGACATACTCGACAACCGCATCGAGCAACTAGCAGGATGCTTCAAGAAGGCAGCCAAGGAATATGAGTACCAAGGCGAGAACTTCATCATCTATCCCATCAAGGTCAACCAGATGCAGCCCGTCGTCGAGGAGCTCGTGACACACGGCCGACGATTCAACATCGGTCTGGAGGCAGGCTCCAAGCCCGAACTACATGCCGTCCTCGCCATCAACATGGCTGACATCAAGGCAAACTCACCCATCATCTGCAACGGATACAAGGACCGAGGATACATCGAACTCGCCCTGCTCGCACAGAAGATGGGACGGCGCATCTTCCTCGTCGTGGAGAAGTTTAACGAGCTGGTTCTCATCAACGAGATAGCTAAACGCCTGGACATCAAACCCAACATAGGCATACGCATCAAGCTCTCCAGCAGCGGCAGCGGTAAATGGGAAGAGAGTGGGGGAGACCGAAGCAAGTTCGGACTCAACACCAGCGAACTCTTCACCGCCCTCGACTATCTCAAAGAGAACGACATGGTCGACTGCCTCAAGCTCATCCATTTCCACATCGGCAGCCAAGTGACCATGATTCGCCGCATCAAGAATGCCCTGCGCGAGGCGGCCCAGTTCTATGTGCAGCTGTGCAAGATGGGCTATGACATCGAACTGGTTGACATCGGAGGCGGACTCGGCGTGGACTATGACGGAACACGCAACAGCGCCAGCAGCCACTCGATGAACTACAGCATTCAGGAGTATGTCAACGATGCCGTTTACACCTTTGTCGACGCCAGCAACAAGAACGACCTCAAGCACCCAAACATCATTAACGAGAGCGGACGCTCGCTCACGGCACACCACTCGGTGCTAGTCCTCGACGTACTCGAGACGGCGGGACTGCCGCAGTGGGACGACGATGTCGACAAGGTAACTCCCGATGACGACGAGTTGGTGCGCGACCTCTATGAAATTTGGGACAAGATCAACCAGACCCGACTCATCGAGTACTGGCACGACGCTCTTCAGATCCGCGAGGAGGCCCTTGACCGATTCAGCCTGGGGCTGATTGACCTGCGCACGCGCGCACTCGTCGAGAAGCTGTTCTGGAGCGTGGCGCGCGATGTCAACGACATCGTCTCAAACATGAAACACGCCCCCGAAGAACTGCGCGCAGTCACCAAGATGCTGCCCGAGAAGTACTTCTGCAACTTCTCGCTCTTCCAGTCACTGCCCGACTCATGGGCCATCGACCAGGTCTTCCCCGTCGTGCCCTTGCAGCGGTTGGGCGAGCGACCCGACCGCCTGGCGACCATCCAGGACATCACCTGCGACAGCGACGGAAAGATTGCCAACTTCATCTCGCAGCAGGGCGTGGCGCACTCGCTGCCCGTGCATCGCATCAAACCTGGTGAACATTACTATTTGGGCGTGTTCCTGGTCGGTGCTTACCAGGAAATCCTCGGCGACCTACACAACCTCTTTGGTGACACCAACGCTGTCCACATCGATGTCTATAAGGACCACTATGAGATTGACCAAGTGATTGATGGAGAGACTGTTGCTGAGGTCCTTGACTATGTCCAGTTCAGCCCCAAACAGCTCGTGCGCAACGTTGAGTCATGGGTCAACGAGTCGGTCCGTGCAGGCAAAATCACCAGCGAAGAGGGCAACGACTTCGTCCGCAACTACCGCTCAGGCCTCTACGGCTACACCTACCTCGAGAAAGACTAAACCCGAGGTTGACTATGCCACGACTCCCGTCGTGGCCGTCCCATCGGTTCAGTATGCCGCGGTTTTGCCGCGGCCTTTTCTTTTCTTGTTGCCCGCATCATCTTAAAAAATCACAAAAACACACCTTATTATAGAATAATTCTCAATTCTCAATTCTCAATTCTCAATTATTTACTACCTTTGCCCGATTTTTTACAAGTTTTAAAAATATTATATGTTTACACCTACTAAAAAAACCATCGTACTGGGCGACGGGAGAGAAATCACCCTCGAGACCGGAAAGCTTGCGAAGCAAGCCGATGGAGCTGTTGAGCTGAGACTGGGCAACACGATGATCCTTGCCACAGTCACATCGGCCAAGGAGGCCGATGAAGGAGTGGACTTCATGCCACTCACTGTTGAATACAAAGAGAAATTCTCGGCATTTGGCCGATTCCCTGGTGGCTTCACCAAGCGTGAAGGCCGTGCCAGCGACTACGAAATCCTTACAGCACGTCTGGTTGACCGCGTACTGCGTCCATTGTTCCCATCGAATTACCACGCCAACACCATCGTGCACATCATTATGTTCTCGAGCGACGGAGTGGACGCACCCGACGCATTGGCAGGACTTGCTGCATCGGCGGCAATCGCAGTCAGCGACGTGCCATTTGAGGAGCCCATCGCAGAAGTGCGTGTCGCACGTGTTGACGGACAGTTTGTTATCGACCCGACCTTCGAACAGATCGAAAAAGCCGACATGGAATTGATGGTAGGTGCTACGTATGATAATATCATGATGGTCGAGGGCGAGATGAACGAGGTCAGCGAGGACGAACTCATCGCAGCACTCAAGGCAGCGCACGAGGCAATCAAGCCCATGTGCCTCATCCAGAAGGAACTCGCCGCCGAACTCGGTGTCACCAAGCGCGAGTATTGCCACGAGGTCGACGACGAGGACATCAAGGCTCGTCTCCGCGAGGAGGTCTATCCCAAGTGCTACGCCGTGGCTAAGGCTGGAAGCGCCGACAAGCAGTGGCGTAACGAGCAGTTCGACAAGGCATACGAGGAGTTCATGGAGACCATTCCCGAGGAGGAGCGCGAAGAGAAGAAGCCGATGATTGACCGCTACTTCCACGACGTGCAGCGTGATGCCGTGCGCCGTTGCATCCTCGACGAGCACATCCGCCTCGATGGCCGCCGCACCGACGAGATTCGTCCTATCAGCTGCGAGCCCGACTACCTGACCTATCCTCACGGATCGGCACTCTTCACCCGTGGCGAGACCCAGGCGTTGGCAACCGTCACCCTGGGCACCAAGCTCGACGAGAAGCTCGTCGATGACGTGCTTCGTCACGAGAACGAGCGCTTCTTGCTCCACTACAATTTCCCCGCATTCTCCACAGGCGAGGCACGCGCACCGCGCGGCGTCAGCCGTCGTGAGGTGGGACATGGCAACCTGGCACATCGCGCACTCAAGCGCATGTTCCCCGATGACTTCCCCTATTGCGTACGCATCGTCAGCGACATCCTCGAGAGCAACGGCTCGTCGTCGATGGCCACTGTCTGCGCAGGCTGCATGGCCATGCTCGACGCAGGCATCAAGATGAAGAAGCCCGTCGCGGGTATCGCTATGGGTCTGATTACCGACGAGGGCAACGTCAAGCACGCCGTGCTCAGCGACATCCTCGGTGACGAGGACCACCTGGGCGACATGGACTTCAAGGTCACTGGTACCGTTGACGGTATCACCGCCACGCAGATGGACATCAAGTGCGACGGACTGCCCTACGAGGTCCTCGAGCAGGCACTGCGTCAGGCCAAGGAAGGACGTCTGCACATCCTCAACCTCATCAACCAGGCTATCCCAGCACCGCGTGAGGACTACAAGCCGCACGTGCCGCGCATCGTTGCTATGACCGTCGACAAAGAGTTCATCGGTGCCATCATTGGCAAGGGTGGAGAGGTCATCCAGAAAATCCAGGAGGAGACCGGTGCAGTTATTACCATCGACGAGATTGACGGCAAGGGCGAGATCGAGATTTCGGCTGCTAATGTCGACAGCATCAACGCTGCCGTCGAGCGCATCAAGGCCATCATCGCTGTGCCCGAAGAAGGCAAGGAGTACACCGGCAAGGTCGTCTCTATCCTCGATTTCGGAGCATTTGTCGAGTTCATGCCCGGCCGCGACGGACTGCTGCACATCAGCGAAATCAGTTGGGATCGCCTCGACAACATGGAGGCTAGTGGCTTGCATGAGGGCGACATGGTCAATGTCAAGCTCATCGAGATTGACAAGAAGACCGGCAAGTTCCGCCTGTCGATGCGCGCACTCCAGGAGAAGCCCGAGGGCTACGAGGAGCGTCGCCGCGAGAACCGCGGTTCGCGCAATGGCGGTAACGGTAGCAACGGCGGAACCCGCCGCGAAGGCAATGGTGGGGGCAACCGTCCTCCCCGCCGTGACAACGGCAACAACAACCGTGGTCCCCGCCGCTAATCAAGGCACAATCCACAACAAAAGCCGCAGCTCACTCTGAAGTGACCCCAAAAAGTTGGACGGGTTAAATATTATTGTCTAAGAGAAAGAGTTCGGTATTGCACCGGGCTCTTTCCTTTTAACCTGGATTTAATTCTTTTATTGTTATAGTAGTCTATATATTCATCTAAAGCCTTCATGAAGGCTTCGGCCGATTCAAAAGTCTCGGCATACAGGAGTTCGGATTTCATGATTCCGAAAAAGTTCTCGGCCATGGCGTTATCGAGGCAATTCCCTTTGCGGGACATGCTTTGCGTAATATGATGTTTCGCCAGCCGCTGTCGATAGCCAAAGTGCTGGTATTGCCAGCCTTGATCCGAGTGCAGGATGAGGCCGTCAAGATTGTCGAACCTGGCAAATGCCTTGTCCAGCATATCATATACCTGTTCCAGATTTGGGCTTGTGGAGATGTTGTAAGAGATGATCTCTCCGTTGAACATATCCAATATCGGGGACAGATACAGTTTGACGGCGCCGATATTTATCTGTGTCACATCCGTCGCCCATTTGCGATTGGGTGCATCGGCCGAGAAGTCTCTGTCGATTATATTGGGAGCAGTCACGCCGACATCACCTTTGTACGAGCGGTAACGGACTTGACGGATCCTGCTCTTAAGACCCATTCCACCCATTAAGCGCTGCACTGTTTTGTGGTTTATAACGAACCCCCGATTCCGCATTTCAGCAGTGACGCGGCGATAGCCATAACGGCCTTTATGCTCATGAAAGATCAGTCTTATACTCTCTTTTTCCTGAGCATATTTGTCGCCGTTCCTTAGCCGCTTCAGGTGATAATAGAATACGGAACGAGCCATCTTCCTCAACTGCAACAATAAGTCAAGCGGATATTCCAGCCTTAGTTCATCGATGGCTTTTGCCCATTGAGACGTGCTCGGGCTTTCTGTTCTTCCTCGACTAAGGCCTTCACTTTTTTTAGCAACGCGTTTTCCGCCCTCAAGCGGAGATTCTCCGCCTGAAGCCTCTCAAGTTCTGTCTGAGGTTCTTTCTTCTTCGGTCTTCCCATGCCATTTGAAGGTCTGCCTCGTTGCCTGGCGATACCTAAAGATGCATAGCCATGTTCCCTGACATCTCTAACCCATCTCTTTATTGATGACCGGTTTACGTCATATTTTAGGCACAACCCATGCAAAGGTACGCCAATTTCAAGATATTCGCGCACTATTTGCTCTTTTTCTGCGGGGGGCATCCCATAACCTGCGGTTTTTGTCCGCAACCCCACCTCTCCATACCTCTTATACCTAAGCACCCATTGCTTGACTAATTCTTTGTCTATGCCATAACCTCTGCATAGGCCCTTCAATGACGTACCAGATAATACTTGGTTAACGAGATTAAGTTTCTCTTCAAATGAATGTTTTCGATACATAATGCACCCCAAAAGTTTTTTGTCTAACTTTTGGGGTGCAGTTCAGGTTCCGGGCGCGGCTTGCGTGTGTTTTTGCTAAGAGCGTGTGTCTTTCAAGTGGTCATTAAGTTTAATTCTCAATTCTCAATTCTCCATTCTAAAATGTTGTGAGGACTATGCGTCGTCTTCGTTATCGTCTGTGAAGAAGTCTGAAGACGCACTCTTGAGGCGCGAGCGCTTCTCGGCAATTGAACCGCAAGGTTCTTCCATGCATGCCATGACGCGGCCTGCCCAGTTGTGCAGAGAACGGCTATTCTTGGCGAACATGCGCTTAGTACCCTCCTCGGTTTTCTCGAAACGCATTGCGTTGTCGATGTGCAGGCCGTAAGCGACTGCCTCGACATCGTGGTCGGCACCGATGTAGGCAAAGAGCCAGCCTTCTTCCTTGTAGGTTCCGATGAGCGACTGGATGGCCTGGTGCGTGTACTCACGCGAGGCGTTCTCATAGCCGTCGGTGATGATGCTCACTGCCACTGCGGTGTCCTCGGCCGAAGCCAATTGATGGATGCGGGTAATGGTCGTGCCGATGGCATCGTACAGCGGGGTCATGCAGCAGGGACGGTAGTCGCGATCTGTGAGGTCCTTCGCCTCGGCAATGGGCACCTGGTCGTAGATGGTCTTCAGCTCACAGCCGCAGAAGGCGACAAGCGTCACATAGTTGTCCTGCTCAGGGTTCTTCAACTGCTGGCTGCGGATGCTAGCCAATGTCTCGTTCACACCGGTCACTGCCTGGCGAGCGATGCTGCTCATTGAGCCGCTCTTGTCCAGAATCATTACATTAAAAATCTTTGTCTTCATCGTCGTTTGTTTTATTGAGTTAAACATTGTTTGTCCTTGTTGACGATGCAAAGATAGTATACAAAAAAAGGGTTGCAGAATTTCTGCAACCTTGCACTTTTTAAAGTCCCCCTCTTCAGGGGGGATTTAGGGGGGACTCAACAGTTAAAGCCCTTGCAGCAGCAACCCGAAGATGATGTAGATGATAAGAAACAGCAACGTGTACACCACCGACCGCCACAGGCAACCCAAGGCTGACTTGGGCGCAAAAAAACCTTTTGAAGATTTCTTGCTTTTCTTCTTTTTCCCGCTCGACTTCTTGGGTTTGGTGGGAGATGTGTCGCTGGTTGTCGATTTCTCGCTAAACGAGATTTTCGACCGATGCGGGGGCGGGGTAGGCTTTGTCTTATGTGCTGGTGGTGTGGTCATGGCAGATGGCTTTTGTTGTATGGGTTTGGGCGACTCTTGTGGTTTGGCAGATGGTTTCGGACGGGGCGCATCATAACCCGGCACCTTGTCGCTCGACAGGCACTGAGGGCACACGACAACGCCGCGTGTCTCATTTAGTTGCTCGGTGGAGAATTCCACCCGCTTACCACAATTAGGACACTTCCAGTTCAAATCTGATTAATTGCGAATTGAGAATCATCGCTTGGCGGCTTCGTTGAGCTTCCCCCCTTTAGGGGGGATTTAGGGGGCTCCCTACGCTTCGTAATGGATAATCGCCTTGACAATGACGCGCCACTGACCATTGTCAAACAGGGCTTCGCCGGGACGGTCGGTGATGATGCGAGTCATGCCTGCCGACATCTGGATGGCGTTGCCCGAACAGGCGCGGGTCAGGTTCTCGGAGGGCATCATCAGTGCAAAGCGGTGTACATCGCGGTTGTCAATCACCTGATAGGTGCCGTGTACGCCATCGGTGGTGGTGAGCACAAACAATGAATTGCCCAGTTCAAACTCATCGCTGACGCGGTTGAAGCAGTCGTTGTCATCAGGTTTCGACAGGTAGTAAGTTCGCTCGGCAGGTTGATCCTCGCGTTTGGCAACTGCTTCAACTCGCTGTTCGTCTTGTCGTGTCACTTGTCGCGGTTTCATCACACGCTGGTTCGCCTCGATGTTGCCCACGCGTTGCAGCAATGCTTTGACGTGTTGCGACACATCGTTAGCCAGTTGCTGCATGTTCTCGTTGGTGGTTTCCAACTCGCTGCGGGTGGCGCGACGCAACTTGTTCAGCTCGCTGCGGGTAAACCATGCCAGCGCCAGTCCGCCCAGTGCCAGCAGAGTCAACAGGAGGTCGAATAGCAGGTGGGCGTTGAAACCACCCTTCTGTTCGTCAACGGGCTCTTGCGGCACATCAGCCACGGCGAGGGTGTCGGGCACAGGTGCTGCCGTGTCGACGGCTGCCACTTCTGGTTCTACAGCGGGTTGTTTCTTGAGAAAAACACTCATGTCGCGCTCGACATGCGGTGCCAATGAGCCAGCCAACTCCTTGATGCGCGCCATCGTGCCGCCATCGTTTTCCAATGCCTTCAAACGGTTATATACGTTTTGCCACTTGGCCTGCGAACGGTAGGTGGCATCCAGGTCATCAAGGGTGTAGCCCTGCGGTGCCTGGGACTCAAAAATCTCAGACTTCTGGCCATAACCGGCATTGAGAACCTCATATTGGGCGATGACCGCCAATGCATGTTGCCACTGCGTGGGCGTCAGGGCCGTGCTGTCGTTTTGTGCCATGGCAGCCAGCATCGCTAGGCATGCCAAGCATGAAATGATGAGTTTTTTCATTGCTTTCTATCACTAGATCATCTAAAGATTCTAGAATTTCTAGAGCCCCTAGAAGAAGATTATTTATGACTGTGTGCGGGCGCGTTGGATGACCTCGTTGCAAAGGTTCTTGAGCAGGTTGTAGCGGATGGTACCGATGATGGGGTAGAAGAACGGAACGTCCTCGACCACATCGTCGCCCTCGTATCGACCGCCCAGGTAGCTGGTGATGCCGGCAGCGAGGTATGAGGGGACATGGAAGCTGTCCGTTTGTTCAAAGTTCGTGGAGGAGAAGCATG
>JAFZAK010000011.1 GCA_017557285.1 Muribaculaceae bacterium | reverse complement strand
TCATCACCTCAGAGTCGGTCATGCGGCAGTCGCGGTGATAGTTGCGCTTACGGAGGCCTTCGGAGGGTTGTAATTTGCGAGTCGATGCAATATGTTGGTCAAAAACCTTGCTGAATTCGTCGCACATAAAGAAAATTTCAGTAATTTTGTCGTCAGGAAACATAGCGGTGTTTTTTTGATTTCTTTTTGCACTACAAAATTACTAAAAATATCGCTAGTTTCCTAATTTTCAACTAATTATTTTTCGTCGAACTCACGTTAATGTGACAACGGGGACACTTTCGGGTGGCACACTGTAGAGCACCAGATGGTCGCCATGGTCGATGGCTGCCGGGCGACAGGCGTTGCCGCGAGTCCAGGGGTTCAATTGTAGCTTGACCAGCGGATCTTGCGGACTCAAGAAACGTGTCACACTTGTGTGCCAGCCCTCCAACCGCCACTCCACAGGTCTTACGCATTGTGGTGGCACTGTTGCTGTCACCACGCCATGTGCGTCGACAGTCATCGTCACGTCAGCACTCACGTCCTCAACGGGAAGCCACTCGGCAGGTGCGGTGGTCAACAACTCGGCATACCATTGTTGCAGAAGCAGTGTGAGCCAGTTATCCAGGTCGATGCCATCGTCACGTTCCACCACGCAGTCGCGGCGCACCTCGGTCAGGTGCGTCATTGTTTTGTACAATGCGAGCATCTCTTGCTCGCTCAGGTCAAAGAACAGATTAGAGTTTTCCATAGCAAAAATAGTTTTCCTGCAAAACTACGATGGCATCGGCCATCACGCCACCCCATCGCCAAGTTCAATTGTTAAAAATGACGGACGGCTCGAAAAAAACTGAAAACCGACAACTGATAACTGAAAACTATTTCGTATCTTTGTCCGTTGGATAATCTGCGATATTGCAAACCATTATATATTAACCCAATAAAAACATCAAAAAAACAATGAAGAAATTCTTTACACTACTCACGATGTGTGTGCTCATGGCCAGCATGGCGATGGCCGAGACCACCATCACGTTTGACGCAAGTGTCGACAAGGGCACGCTCACCTCGAGCAACCCCGGTGCCGACCAGGTCACCAAAAACGGTGTGACTGTAGCCGTGTCAAATGGTTGCATGAACCTCACTGACCAGTATCGCTGCTATAAAAACGCAACGATGACCATTACGTCAACGGTGGGCAACATCACTAAGATTGCGATTACCTGTACTGCCGCCGGAACTGAGCAGTATGGTCCTGGCAACTTTACAGTAACAGATGGCACCTATACCACCGCTGAAAAAGTGGGCACATGGGTTGGAAACGCTGCTTCTGTTGTCTTTACTGCAGCAGGTAGTCAGGTGCGTATGAGCAAGATTGAGGTAACCATTGCCGGTACTGTCGAAGAGACTGTTGCCAAGCCGTCGTTCAACCCGGCTGCAGGCACCTACTACAGTCCCATCAACGTGGCGATTGTCTGTGGCACTGCTGATGCCAACATCTATTACACCACCGATGGTACAGACCCCAGCGCCAGTTCGACTGCTTATAGTGAGGCCATCGCATTGAGCGAGACCACCACCATCAAGGCTATCGCCATCAAGGGCGAGAAGCAGAGTGAGATTGCTGAGGCTGTCTATACCTTTGCAACGGCAACGCCTGTCGCTAACATCGCTGCTTACAACGCAGTTGAGGACAGCACGATGGTTCAGTTCTCAAATCCTGTCATTGCTTTGGCAAAGAACAGCAACAACCTCTATGTCAAGGATGACAGTGGTTATGCCCTCATCTACGGCTCAACGCCAAATTACAAGAACGGCCAGACGATCCCCGCTGGTTTCGTCGGAAAGAAAGTCACGTATAATGGCATGCCCGAGTTGAAGGATCTTGTGAGTTCGACCTTCCAGGCCGGTGTTGACGGCCCCGCTGTGGATCCTGAAGAAATCCAGTGCGAGGACGTCAGTGGCGACCTGTGGGGACACTATGTACTCATCAAGGGTGTGCACCTGAGCTACACTGGCAAGACCATCACCGATGCTAGCGGATCGGCTCCCATCCACACCGGCATGGGCGGCTATGGCAGCTCGACTGATACCACAAAGGTGTGGGACTGCTATGCCATCATCGGTTCGTATCGCCCCCAGACTGCTACCGAAACCATCTTCCAGGTTCTCCCCGTTAAGTTGGTTGAATCAGGTACTGTTGAGCCTCCCGTGGGTAACGGCATCACCATCGCTGACTTCCAGGCACTGGCCGACGGAACCGACACTGAGGCGTTTAATGCTGTGACGGTGCTGGCGCAGAGCGGTTCACGCTTGTTTGTCAAGGATGATACCGGCTATATGCTTGTTTACGGCAGTGTCGGCAAGACCTATGCTCAGGGTGCCATCATCCCTGCTGGTTTCAGTGGTCAAAAGACGACTTGGGATGGCGAGCCCGAACTGAAGAATCCCAAGAACTTTGCGGCATCGACCGAGAGCACTACAGTAACTGCCGAGGAGGTGAAGGCTGCATTCTTCAAGCACGAGAACTTTGGTCATTATGTGGTCGTGAAGAACGCTATTATCGGCGAGAGCGCCATTACTGACGCGGACGGCGGTTCTATTCTCTATTACCACAACATGGGTCAATCGAACCCCTCTGACTTGACCAAGGAGTATAACATCTATGGTATCGTTGGTTCTCACAAGAACGGCGAAAACGTGGACTACCAGTTACTCCCCACCAAGATTGAGCCCGCCGATGGCGGCGTGATTGAGTTGCCCGAGGTGGATGATGTTGAAGCATTGTTCAACTTGACCAAGGGAACCAACGCTCGCATCAAGAGCGACCTGGTAGCCATCTATCAGAAAGGCAGCCGCATGTATGTAAAGAACAATGATACCTTCACGCTGGTTTATGGTGCACTGACCGAGACCTTCGAGAATGGCGACATCATCCGTGACGCTGTGGCTAGCTGGAGCGAGTATCAGGGTGCCAAGCAGCTCGTGCCCGTTGACTCAACCTTTGTCCTAGCTGAGAAGGGAACGCCCGTCGAGCCTGTTGAGTCAGTACTCGAGGATATGGGTCAGGACATGGTCCACACCTATTTCCTTGTCAAGAACGCTGCGCTTACCGATTCGACCATCACCGATGAAACGATGACAATGAAGATGTTCAACCAGTTCGGCATTGATCTGACTGGCATCGAGGAGGACGCACAGTATGACGTGAAGTGCTTCTTGACTGTCTACAAGCAAGAGCTGGAGATTTATCCTGTCGAAATTACTAAGGTTGGTGGTGATGTTCCTCCTGGCGTGCCAGGTGACTCCAACGGCGACGGCAAGGTTGATATCAGTGATGTCAACGCAGTCATCAACATGATGCTTGGCAAGGAGGCAATGAACCCCATCTGCGACATGAATGAAGATGGGAAGATTGACATCAGTGACGTCAACGCAGTCATCAACAAGATGCTAGGCAAATAATAGCACAGCATCCTAGACACATTAGGAATTGCAGCCCGGTGGAAACCGCCAGGCTGCAATTCTTTTTTTATTTTTCTCAATAATTAATATCCACCTTAAATAAAAATTGTACCTTTGCGACGCTTTTAGGATATATACTGAAAACCAAACACTGACTACTCCATGTCTCTACTAACTTTGGCCATCGTCATTGCCTTTGTCATCGGCTATGTCTGCATTGCCGCCGAGACCCTCACACACATCAACAAGGCAGCCATCGCCCTGCTCATGATGGTTGCCTGCTGGACTCTGTTCATGCTCAACCCGGGAGAGTATATCTCAGGTCTGAGCGGAGATGCCTTATTCAACGAGGTTGACCACCTGATTCAGTTACATCTAGGTGAAACGGGCACCACACTGTTTTTCCTCATGGGTGCGATGACCATTGTCGAGATTGTGGACCAAAACGGCGGTTTCAACTTTGTACGCAACGCGTTGCGCACCACCAACAAACGCAGACTATTGTGGAGCATCGCATTCATGACATTTTTCCTGAGTGCGATATTGGACAACCTCACCACGAGCATCGTCATGATTATGGTCCTGCAGAAATTGGTCGAGCAGCGTAGCGACCGACTGATTTACGCATCGGCAGTAGTGCTGGCAGCCAATTCGGGCGGCGCGTTCTCGCCCATCGGTGATGTCACCACCATCATGTTGTGGAATGCATCGTTCATTACCGCCTCTGGGGTAATTTTGGAGATATTCATTCCGTCGCTGGTGTCGATGATTGTGCCAGTGGCTTTGTTGCAGCTCACGCTGCGTGGCACCTTGGAAACGAGAGACGCCACAGGTGTAATCGATGAGGAAACCGAGCTCACGAGTCATGAGCGCAAAGCAATCTTTTTCTTGGGTGTAGGTGGATTGGTGTTTGTGCCTATTTTCCGCTACCTGACCAACTTGCCACCATTCATCGGCATCTTGTTGGTGCTGGGCATGATGTGGCTCACTACCGAGATGTTCTATGCCCACTTGCCCAAGCAACGTGGTGGCGACCACATGCAGAAGCGTGTGAGCATGTTGCTCTCGCGCATCGATATGGCCACTATCTTGTTCTTCTTGGGCATCCTCATGGCGGTAGGTTGCCTTCAGGAGGTAGGAGTGCTGCATCTGATGGGTGGATGGCTCAACGATGTGAGTAACGGCAACCACTACCTGGTGACGGGTGCCATCGGCATCATCTCGAGTATCGTCGACAACGTGCCGCTGGTAGCAGGCTGTATGGGCATGTACCCACTGGCACCGACGGGCGACATGGCGGTAGACGGCATTTTCTGGCAACTGTTGGCCTATTGTGCTGGCGTGGGTGGCTCAATGCTCATCATCGGCAGTGCAGCAGGTGTGGTGGTCATGGGATTGGAGAAGATAACATTCGGATGGTATCTGCGGCGCATCACTCCCATCGCCCTGGTGGGCTACTTTGCTGGCATGGCATGCTACTGGGTGTTGCGAACTTTCATCTTCTAGTGTTGACAAATGCTACAGCGTTATTTGATTGAAGGTCGGGTAGAGGCCGGTTGTGACGAGGCTGGGCGTGGATGTCTGGCAGGGCCAGTGACTGCGGCAGCGGTTATCCTGCCGGCGGAATTTGCCAGTGAACTCATTAACGACAGCAAACAGCTGACCGAGCGACAGCGCGAGGCGCTGCGCCCGGTCATTGAGCGTGAAGCATTGGCGTGGGCAGTGGCGCACGTCTCTCCTGCCGAGATAGACCGAATCAATATCTTGCGGGCGAGCATCCTGGCGATGCATCGCGCCATTGACCAACTGCAAGTGCGACCTGAGGCCTTGTTGATTGATGGGAATCGGTTCAACCCTTATCCGGGCATACCACACACCACCATCGTCAAGGGCGACGGTAAGATGTTGAGCATTGCTGCGGCAAGCATCCTGGCGAAGACCCACCGTGACGAGGTAATGCGGCAACTGGCACAGGAATTCCCTGGCTATGGCTGGGAGGGCAACAAAGGATACCCCACGCGCGACCACCGCGACGCCATTCGCCGCCAGGGCATCACCCCTCACCATCGCCGTTCATTCACCCTCTTACCGCAGCCAACCCTCTTCGACCAGCTCGATTAGTTGGTTCTATTGTTCTTCGCCAGCGAGGAACACGCGGCGGATGATGGGCGTGGTGTAAGCGTAGGGGATGAAGTCAATGCTAGGGATGGGTTGAGTGATAAAGAAGTTCGCCACTTTTCCAACGGAGATGCTTCCATAACTGTCACTGATTCCCATCGCGTAGGCCGTGTTGATGGTAGCCGCGTTGATGGCTTCGGCTGGCTGCAGACGCATCTTGATGCATGCCAACGAGACGGCAAACTTCATGTCGCCCGAGGGGGTCGAGCCAGGGTTATAGTCACTGGCGATGGCGACGCCCAGACCAGCTTCGATCATTTTACGAGCAGGGGCGAACGGCATGTTCAGGAAGAACGACGTGCCTGGCAATGCTGTGGGCATTGTCTCGCTGCCGCGCAGCAGTTCAATGTCGCGGTCAGTCATTGCCTCTAGGTGGTCGACCGAGAGGGCGCAGTGTTTGACCGCTACCTCCACGCCGCCACTGTCGGCGAGTTCCTGCCCGTGAATCTTTCCCCGCATACCATAGTCCAGCGCCTTCTCCAAGATGCGCCCTGTCTCTTCGGGCGTGAAAAATCCCTCGTCGCAGAACACGTCCACATAGTCGGCAAGGTGCTCTTGAGCCACGGCGGGCAACATCTCGTTGATGAGCATGTCCACATACTCGGCCTGCCGTCCAGAATAGGCACGACCCACAGCATGTGCGCCCAGGAAGGTACTCACAACACGCAGGCGGGTGCTCTCTTGGATGCGGCGAATGACGCGCAGCATCTTCAGCTCATCCTCGGTATTCAGCCCATATCCGCTCTTGATTTCTATGGCACCAGTGCCTTTGGCGATGACCTCACGCACACGGCACATGGCCTGTTCGTATAGCTCGTCCTCGGTCAGGGCGTGCAAGCGGTCAGCACTGTTGAGAATGCCACCACCACGGCGGGCTATCTCGGCATAGCTCAAGCCATTGATTTTGTCGACAAACTCCTGTTCGCGGCTGCCTGCGTAGACGATGTGGGTATGCGAGTCGCACCAACTGGGCAGCACTGTGCCGCCCTTGGCGTCGACTACGGTCATGTCGCCATTGATGGCAGGCATGTCAGCCTCGGCGCCGAAGTCGGCGATAACACCGTCCTCGACCAGCAGATAAGCATGGTCGATGCAGTTCAATTCACGCATCTGCGCTCCTTGCCGGCGAGCAATCGGTTCATAGTCGATTCCCGCCAGAGTAGCGATATTCTTGACTAGCAGTTTCATTTGCGCAGGAATTGGATGGCGGCTTCAATGTGAGGATACATCACGTCGTCGTCGAGGATGAACGGCACCACCTTGCGGAAGTCGGCGTGCAACTGCTCAATGATAGGCGATGACTTGAGCGGACGGCGGAACTCTAAAGCCTGAGCGGCGTTGAACAACTCGATAGCCAGCACGCGTTCGGTATTGAACACCACCTTGTAGAGCTTGATGGCAGCATTAGCGCCCATACTCACCAAGTCTTCCTGGTCTTGGCACGATGGGATGCTGTCGGTGCTCGACGGCATGGCGAGCGACTTGTTCAGGCTCACCACGCTAGCAGCAGTATATTGCGTGATCATGAAACCGCTGTTCAGACCCGGATTGGCGACCAGGAAGTCGGGCAATCCGCGCGTGCCGCTTACCAAGCGGTAGATGCGGCGCTCGCTGATGTTCGCCAGTTCGCTCAATGCCATCGCCAGGAAATCCATAGGCAGGGCGATGGGCTCGCCATGGAAGTTGCCGGCGCTGATGATGAGATCCTCATCGGGACAAACGGTGGGATTGTCGGTAGCACTGTTGATTTCGGTCTCAATCACGCTCTTGACATAGCGGATAGTGTCTTTGGCGGCACCATGCACCTGCGGCATGCATCGGAACGAGTAGGGGTCCTGCACATGCACCTTGGGTTGTTTGATGAGTTCGCTGCCCTGCAACAGTTCCTTGATGTGTGCGGCGGTCTCAAGTTGGCCCTTGTGCGGGCGTACCAGGTGAACGGCCTCGGTGAATGGCTCGATGCGGCCATCGTAGGCCTCGAGCGACATGGTACCAATCTTGTCGGCCCAGTCGCTCAATTCCTGTGCGCGAAGCACAGCCCACACGGCAAAGGCACCCATGTTTTGCGTGCCATTGAGCAGTGCCAATCCCTCCTTGCTGGCCAAATGGATGGGTTCCCAGCCTTTGGCCTGAAGCATTTCGGCACCGGTGATGATCTTGCCGTCCATCTCCACTTCGCCCAGGCCGACCAGCGGCAGGCACAAGTGCGCCAACGGCACCAAGTCACCCGAGGCACCCAGTGAGCCCTGACGATAGACGACGGGGCAGATGCCCTCGTTGAAGAAGTCAATCAGTCGCTCCACCGTGTCGAGTTTGCAGCCCGAGTAGCCATAGCTGAGCGATTGCACCTTGAGCAGAAGCATGATGCGCACTATCTCGTTGGGTACGCGTTCGCCCACGCCGCAGGCGTGCGACTTCATCAGGTTGATTTGCAACTGGGAAAGTTGGTCCTGACTTACACTCACCTTGCACAACGAGCCGAAGCCCGTGGTCACGCCATAGACTGGCACAGGGCTGTTGGCGATTTTCTCGTCCAGATACTGGCGGCAACGGATGATGCGCGCACGGGCATCGTCGCTCAGCCGCAACTTCATATTTTTCTCGATAATTTCGCCGACACGCTCCACGCTCAGATGCTCGGCACTAATCTCATGAATCATAGGGTTATGTTAATTAGTCGGTTCTTGGATGAGAGTTAGATTGATGCGCTGTCAAGAAGGTCATCATCGACCAAGTTGGGCATAGTGACTTGCAGGCCGGGAGTGCGCTCCATCTCGCGGCGGATGGCATCCATCGAACCCTTGTTTCGTGCCCACGAACGGCGGGCGATGCCATTGTTCACATCCCACAGCAGCATCTGGCGGATGCGGCGGTCGGCTGCCTCGCTGCCATCGATTACCATACCGAAGCCACCATTGATGACCTCGCCCCATCCTACGCCACCACCATTGTGGATGCTTACCCAGGTGGCGCCACGGAACGAGTCGCCAATGACATTCTGCACTGCCATGTCGGCGCAGAACTGGCTGCCGTCGTAGATGTTGCTGGTCTCACGGAATGGCGAGTCGGTACCGCTGACATCATGGTGGTCGCGGCCCAACACGATGGGACGACTGATTTCGCCGCGGCGGATGGCGTCGTTAAACGCCAGTGCGATGCGCGTGCGCCCCTCGCTGTCGGCATAGAGGATGCGCGCCTGCGAACCCACCACCAAGTGGTTCTTGCCTGCCTCGCGAATCCAGTGAAGGTTATCGGCCAACTGCCCCTTAATGTCGTCGGGAGCACTCTGCAGCATGTCATCGAGCACTTCGGCGGCTAGGCGGTCGCTCACCTCCAAGTCGTGCGGGTCGCACGAGGTGCATACCCAGCGGAACGGGCCGAAGCCGTAGTCAAAGAACATCGGGCCCATGATGTCCTGCACATAGCTCGGATAGCGGAAGTGCGTCTCGTCCTTCATGATGTCGGCACCGGCACGGCTCGCCATGAGCATAAAGGCGTTGCCATAGTCAAAGAAGTACATGCCCTTGGCGGTGAGACGGTTGATGGCGGCCACCTGACGGCGCAGCGAGGCAAACACGGCTTCCTTGAACTGCTCGGGTTGCTCGGCCATCATTACCTTCGACTCCTCGAGCGTCAACCCTACGGGATAGTAGCCTCCGGCGTACGGGTTGTGCAACGAGGTTTGGTCGCTTCCCAAGTCCACATGGATATCCTCGTCGGCGAGGCGCTCCCACAGGTCGACAATATTGCCAACATAGGCCATTGACACCACGCGGCGCTCAGCAACGGCCTTGCGGATGGCAGGAATCAGTTCGTCAAGGTTCTCGTGCAGTTCGTCAACCCAGCCCTGGTCGTAGCGTTTGCGTGCAGCCAGCGGGTTGATTTCGGCGGTGACACTCACCACACCGGCGATGTTGCCGGCCTTGGGCTGTGCGCCACTCATACCGCCCAATCCGGCAGTGACGAATAGCGGGATACGCTTTTCACGCTCGGCGCCCATTACCTTGCGGGCGGCGTTGAGTACGGTGATGGTAGTGCCATGAACGATGCCCTGCGGACCGATATACATGTAACTGCCGGCGGTCATTTGGCCATACTGGCTCACGCCGAGGGCGTTCATGCGCTCCCAGTCATCGGGCTTGCTATAGTTGGGGATGACCATACCGTTAGTGACCACCACGCGCGGTGCGTCCTTGTGCGAGGGGAAGAGTCCCAGCGGGTGACCGCTGTACATCACCAGAGTTTGCTCGTCGGTCATCTCGCTTAGGTATTTCATCACCAGGCGGTACTGTGCCCAGTTCTGGAACACGGCGCCATTGCCACCGTAGGTGATTAGTTCGTGCGGGTGCTGAGCCACTGCCTTGTCCAGATTGTTCTGGATCATCATCATGATGGCTGCAGCCTGGCGGCTGTTGTGCGGGTACTCGTCGATGGGGCGAGCTTTCATCTCATAGCGGGGGCGCAGACGGTACATGTAGATGCGGCCGTAGCGGCGAAGTTCCTCGGCGAATTCAGGCAACAGGGTCGCATGGTGTTTTGCGGGGAAGTAGCGCAACGCATTACGCAGCGCCAGGCGCTTTTGTTCGGGTGTGAGGATGTCCTTGCGTTTGGGGGCATGGTTAATCTCGGTGTCATATGGCATCGGCTCGGGCAGCACATCGGGTATGCCGGCCCGGATATCGGCCATAAATTCTTCTCTTGTCATCATTTGGTCAAAAGTTTTATGTTTGGTTTTTATTATGGTCTGCTTCAGCGGTGCAAATTTACTACAAAATTTGTGCAAGTTGAGCGCAAAACAAAATGAAATACGAAATTTCACATTTTTTTCACCGAGGCGCAACCAAAAATGCGATTAAGCGAGTACAATGATTAAAAAAAATCTCTCCCCCTCCTTTTTTAATCATTGTCGAGCGAAAGCATTTTATTTAAACGAAAAAAAGCACTACCTTTGCAAACTGAAATAAAAACCTGGTATTTGCAGCATGCAACAAAAGATTATCATCCTAGACTTTGGGTCTCAGACGACGCAGCTGATCGGGCGTCGGGTGCGCGAACTGGACACTTTTTGTGAAATACTCCCCTACAACAAGTTTCCCGCTGATGACCCTAGTGTGATTGGCGTAATCCTGAGCGGTTCGCCGTACTCGGTTCACGACCCCAATGCCTTTCGGGTGGATTTGAGCCAGTTCATGGGGAAATATCCTGTACTGGGCATCTGTTATGGAGCCCAATACATTGCACACACTGGCGGTGGCCGTGTGGAGTGTGCCGATAGTCGTGAGTATGGGCGTGCTCATCTGGCGATGGTCGACACCCAGAACCCCTTGTTTCGCGGTTTTGACAAAGACTCACAGGTGTGGATGAGCCACGGTGACACCATCACGGCTCTCCCTGAGGGTTGCCACGCGATTGCCTCAACGGGTGATGTGCTGAATGCCGCCTATGCCAGCGACCGTTACCCCTTGTGGGCGGTACAGTTCCACCCCGAGGTCTATCACACGCTGCAAGGCAAGCAGTTGCTGAAGAACTTCGTTGTCGATATCTGTGGCAGCCAGCAGCAGTGGAGCCCTGCCTCTTTTGTCGACACTACCGTGCGAGAACTCAAGGAGCAGTTGGGCAACGACCGTGTCATCTTAGGGCTGAGCGGCGGTGTGGACTCCAGTGTATGCGGTGTGCTGCTTAACCGTGCCATCGGCGACCGTCTGACTTGCATCTTCGTGGACCACGGCATGCTCCGCAAAAACGAGTTCCAGAAAGTCATGGAGGCGTATCAGGGCCTAGGGCTGAACGTGATTGGCGTAGATGCCAGCGACAAGTTCTTTGCCGACCTGGCGGGTGTGACCGACCCCGAGCAGAAACGCAAAATCATCGGACGCGACTTTGTCGAGGTGTTCAATGCCGAGGCGCACAAAATCACGGATGCCCGTTGGCTGGCACAGGGAACCATCTACCCCGACCGCATCGAGAGCCTGTCCATCACAGGCATGACTATCAAGAGTCATCATAATGTGGGCGGACTGCCCAAGGAAATGCACCTGCAGTTGTGCGAGCCGCTTCAATGGCTGTTCAAGGACGAGGTGCGCCGTGTGGGTCGCGAGTTGGGCATGCCCGACCGTCTCATCAAGCGACATCCATTCCCTGGCCCGGGTCTGGCGGTGCGCATCCTTGGCGATATCACCCGCGAGCGAGTCCGCATACTCCAGGAAGCCGATGATATCTACATTGAGAACATGCTCGCATATGTTTGTGATGATGGCGAACGTCTCTACGACAAGGTGTGGCAGGCAGGAGCCATCTTGCTGAGCACCGTGCGTAGTGTGGGGGTGATGGGCGACGAGCGCACCTATGAGCATCCTGTGGCATTGCGTGCCGTAACCAGTACCGACGCGATGACTGCCGACTGGGCACACCTGCCCTATGATTTCCTCGCCAAGGTGAGCAACGAGATCATCAACAAGGTGCGTGGCGTGAACCGCGTCTGCTATGATATCTCCTCTAAGCCCCCCGCAACCATCGAGTGGGAATAAATCAATGCACAATGCACAATGAATAATGAAGAATGAAGAATGAATAATGTATAATGAATAATTCTCCATTGCCAATTTTCAATTCTCAATTTTCCATTCTCAATTGCCAAAGGTCTGCTTGATAGCTTGCCCCGGCTTCGCCGACAAGCAAGCGCAGACTTTGGCGAGCTAAAGGTTAAAAAAGTGGAAACGCTAAACATAGAAAGCCTGATTACGGACTTGGCGCTGATCTTGGTGCTGGGGGCAATCGCTACCATCCTGTTCAAGAAATTGAAACAGCCGGTGGTGTTGGGTTACATCGTGGCTGGCTTTATCGCCAGTCCACACATAGCGTTTCTCCCTTCGGTAGCCAGCGAAGCGAACATCGAGTTCTGGGCTCAGATTGGCAT
>JAFZAK010000120.1 GCA_017557285.1 Muribaculaceae bacterium | reverse complement strand
TGCCCGCAGCGCGGCAAGCCTTGACGAAGGTCTGCTGGTAGCTCAAGTCGTCATCAGGCAGTGTGACAAACAACCCGTCGGTAGGCTCAATGCAGTGGCTGGCAATGCGGCGCAGAATGGCGTTCTCCTCGGCGCACTCACGCGCACTCTCGGGGTCGGTCACCGCGTAGCGTGCACCGCTATGCATCAGACCGTGGTTGCGCCCGCTGGCACCGTGGTTGTAGTCGCCCTGCTCGAGCAGCAGCACGTGCAGCCCGCGCAACGCGCAGTCGCGCGCCACACCGGCCCCGGTCACACCGCCGCCTATCACGATGATGTCGTATGTCTGCTTTTCAAGCATTTCTTCGTTGTGCTACAAGCCACAAAGATACAAATTTCCTCGCTACTGAACCAATTTTTGAAGATATTTAACGGATGTGTGGTATCATGCTTGCTAGAATGGGAAATAATCACTACCTTTGTCCTGAAAATAGATTTGTTGCTTATGTTCAGGAAAATAACAATCATTGCACTGATGTTGCTTGTGACATTCGGTGCCAGCGCTCAAAGAAGAGGGGCGCGAACAAAAGTCATCGCCCACCGCGGGTATTGGCAGGCCGAAGGGTCGGCACAAAACTCTATCCGTTCGCTCATCAAGGCTGACTCCATCCGTTGCTGGGGCAGTGAGTTTGACGTGTGGATGTCGAAGGATGGTACACTCTATGTCAACCATGACGAAGACATCAACGGGGTCGTGATTCAAAAATCGAAGTCACGCGACATCGCCAAGCAGAAACTGAGCAACGGCGAATTCATTCCCACGCTCGAACAACTGCTACAGACGGCAGTCAATCTGCCCAAACTGCAATTGGTGTGCGAGCTCAAGCCCCATGACAACAAGAAACAGGAAGCCAAGGCTGTGAAGAAAATCATCAAGATGGTGGAGAAATATGGCCTGCAAGACCGCATGACCTATATCACCTTCTCGCTGCCTGGCATGAAGGAACTCATCAAGCGTGCTCCTCAGGGCACCGAGGTCTACTACCTGAACGGCGAACTCACGCCTCAGGAACTCAAAGACATGGGCGCTGCAGGAATGGACTATCACTTCGATGTGTTTTTGTCCAATAAAAACTGGACTTCTCAATGCCGTCAGTTGGGACTGAAGTCAAACGCATGGACGGTAAATGTTACGCTAAATAGTGGATTGGTGGACCACATCCTAGACATGGACCTGGACTTCATCACCACCAACACGCCCGAGGAGATGAAACATCTCATCCACGAGCGCGGCATCACCACTTATCCCTAACACAAGTCTCAGACAAGTCCCCCTTTAGGGGGATTGAGGAGGACATCACAACAACGCCTCAATGCGTTCGACGATTTGCTCAGGGGGCAGTTCGCCGAGGCAGTGGTAGTCGTCGTAACGGCAGTCTTTCTCTCCGAAT
This sequence comes from Muribaculaceae bacterium, assembly GCA_017557285.1. GTDB lineage: Bacteria > Bacteroidota > Bacteroidia > Bacteroidales > Muribaculaceae > Sodaliphilus. The sequence continues at coordinate 5,198 of JAFZAK010000120.1, read as the reverse complement.
ACCGAGCAGGGACGACAGGGCAGGTCGAGCTGCACGGCGTTCGACGCGTCTTGTCTCCAACCCATAAAGCCGCACCAGGGATGCGTCGCGCCCCACACACTCACCACGGGTGTGCGCGTGAGCGACGCCAGGTGCATGTTTGCCGAGTCCATCGACACCATCACGTCACACTGCCGCAGAATGGCATACTCGTCGGTGAAACCATGTTTGATGCCTGCCAGCGAGACGGTGCGCTCATGGCGATGGGCGACGCCCGCCAACAGTTTCTTCTCCTTGTTGCCGCCGCCAAACAGGATGATGTGCACCTCGGGGCGCTCGAGCAGCTGGTCGATGACCTCCTCCATCTTGTCCAGCGGGTATTCCTTGCCGCGATGTTGCGAGAACGGCGCAATGGCAATCCAGCGCTCCTCGGCAGTCTTGGCGGGCAAAGAAGCCGTCTGCGCTTCGGTGAAGCCCTCGAAGGTCTCGTCGAAGTCTAGTCCCAGCCGGCGGAACACGTCGGCATAACGCTCGTTTGTGGTGGGGAGTTGGCGGCGAATCTTACCCTTGACCAACTGCCGTTTCTCGCTGCGACCCTTGTCGATGCGTGCCACCTTGACGCCACACAGACGCAGCGTATTGTCAATGACCCACGACCGGAGTACACTATGCAGGTCGGCCACAGCGTCAATCTTGTATTCCTTGCGCAGTTTGCGAGCCAGACGTATCATGCCCCGCGCACCGGCATACTCGTTCTTGACGTCGACACCAAGTACCACCAAGTTGGATGGGCAATTGATGAACAGTTCGGCCGACCACTGGCGCGTGACCATGACAAAGCGCTTGTCGGGATGCGCCTGGCACACCGAATAGAGCGCAGGAATGGTAATAGCTACATCGCCCAGCGCCGAAAACCGGATTACCAGTACATTCTTGATATCACGATTTGTTGCCATAAAGCACAGGATTGGTCGACGGGTCGTTATACATCTTCATCTGGCGGTACACCTTCATATACTTGCGGCCGGCGGCGATGTCGTCCAGCAGTTGGCCGATGGAAGTCGACAAGTCCACGCGCTGCTCGAGCAGAACGTCCAACTTGCCTTGGCACCGAGCGCGGTGTTCGGCAGGGGCATCAGCACGTTCCACCTGCTCACGCATGTGGTAAATCTTCAGCGCCAGGATCGACAAGCGGTCAATCGCCCAGGCGGGGCTCTCGGTGTTCAGGGTCGCGTCGGGCAACACCTGCGCATCCTTGAACAGCTCGCGGAAGTAGGTGTCAATCTCCTCAACCAGGTCGGTGCGGTCTTGGTTCGAGCGGTCGATGCGGCGCTTCAGCGCCAACGCGGCGACGGGGTCTATTGCCGGGTCACGGATGATGTCCTCCAGATGCCACTGCACGGAGTCGATCCAGTTCTTGGTGAACAGGCTCGCCTCAATGGTGCCGGCGGGGTAGGGGTTTGCCACTACCGCATCCACATCGTCCGTCACATGATACAACTCGACAGTACGCTCGAATATGTCGTTACAAGTCTCTACTAATGTCATAGCTTCTACGTTATTTTGGAGGTACAAAGATAAGACTTTTTGATAAAACGCACAAGAATGTCATGATATTACCGCTAGTTTCATATAAAAATATTAACTTTGTACCATCAATAATTTCTAGGACATCTAGTCTAACAAAAATCAAAATGAAAAAACTATTAGCATTATTCGTGTTGGTCGCCGTGGCGGTGGCAGCACAGGCGCAGAGCCTGACAGGAGTGAACTGGTTCACCGATATGAGCGATGACGATGCCGATGGCGGCTTGATGATGTTGTTTGAACCTGAGGGTGCGTGTGCAGTGACTTTGCTCTTGGTTCAGGGCAATGAAGAAATAACCATGTCATTCACTTATATGGTACCGGGTGTGTATTCTGTTGATGGCAATGAGTTGTCAGTAATCCTGCTTACCGACTGTGCCGAGATTACTGCCGAAATCGACACCGAGGGAATGACCGACGAACAAAAGGAGATGGTCAAGTTGCTGCAACCAGTTTTAGATGCACAAAAAGAGCAGCTGAAAGCGGGCTTGGCCGAGAACTTCGACTGGGACGACGAGCGGTTCACCATCACCGAACTCACCGACACCCGCTTGGTGCTCACTGACAGCGACGGCAAGGAGATGGTCTTCACCCCCGTCGAGTAAATTCGCGGAAAAACCCTTTGCCCCCTCCATCTCACCAAAATCGAGACGGATGGGGCAACTGTAGTCTATAAACTATAAACTATTAACTCTTACTCCACCACTACCGTGCGGGCGGTGTAGTCCGAGTACACGACAATATGCACGCCCTTCTCGTTGGCATCGACGGGGAGGCCTTGCAGGTTGTAGTGTGCTATTTCTGTCGCGTTGGGGTCAGTGGCCGAGACGGTCGGTAGGGCACCCTCTTCGGGGGCCGAAGCCTTCGACATGATGACAATCTCGCGGTAGTTCATGCCGTTCGACGTCGAGGCGCAATCGCTGCTCATCCGTTCGACTACAAATCCGTTCTGCGCCAATTCGTTGATAACATCACCCAAGGTGACGATATTGCCATAGTAGCTGGTGTAGTAGTCCTGCATGCCGGCAGGGATGGCGCCGCTCAGACTGATGCCCTCACGCGCCGACTGCCCCGTGGCGATGATGTTGACATACTGCTTCTGTGCCATAGCAGCCAGCCCGAACACAAACATTGCCGTGAGGAGTAGTAATATCTTTTTCATAAGGCAGTATTTTAAATCAATGCACAATGCATGATTAGTTGTCAGTTGTCAGTCATCAGTTATCAGTTATTTCTTGTGTCGCTTGCGGACGTGGCTAGAGCCGCGTCCCTACAGTCCCCCTAACCCCTGTTGTCCCCCCTTCAGGGGGTTAGGGGGACCCCCTCTCCTTCCGGAGAGGGGTTGGGGGTGAGGCCGGGGTCGGGGGTGAGGCCTCCTACTCTTTCCCCAGCATAATATTAATCACCGCATTGACATCGGTGACGTCGACTTTGTTGTCGTTGTTGAGATCGGGATTGCCGGGGTAACTGCTGGCTTGCGCCTTGCCTAGCATGATGTTGATGATGATGTTGACATCGCTCACATCGACCTTGCCGTCACCATTGATGTCACCCCGCTGCAAGTTTGACTCCCATTTGGCATAGAGCTTCATGTCGCCAGGAACAGTCCAGGTGAAATCCCACTGATTGATACATGCTGCCTCGGTGTACCAGCCCTTGAAGGTGTAGCCCGTTGCCGTTGGGGCTGTGGGCTCTGTCGCCTTGCCCTCATTGCTCCACTGAATGTACTGTGCAGCGGGAGCCGTGCCGTGGCCGTTGCGATCGAAGGTGACCATGCAGTGCCAGTGCTCCTTGAGATCATTTGATGAACCATTAAACCATTCATCCTCTTTTGCTACTGAATCCCACTGCGTCTTTGAGCCATCGAAGTAAAGGTCTAAAAGAACTTCATATTCACCAATCGCTCCATACTTTATGGTATCGAGACATGAGGGGAGATATATTTTTCGAAGATTAGAACAATTTTTAAAAGCTTCTTTTCCTATTATCTTTAGATTTGATTTCACATTCACAGATATTAGATTATTAAATGCTTTAAATTGACCATCTCTAATACCAGCAACATGCTCAAGAGTGAGATATTTTACTTGATTCTTGTCCCATCCATATATATATTCATCTGCATCTATTTCATGACCCGAGATGTATTGAGAATTAGGTGACAATTCCCATGCTTCGGTATAGCTGGCAATATTCATATGTCCAACAGAATCCATTGTCCAGCAAAGGTAATTATGTTCATCTGGACTTTCTCCGCCACACCAGCCGCAATACCACGAATTGCCATTATGAATCACTAATGGATGTGAATACATATACATCGTGGGATTCCAGTCTTCCATAGAGCCTGGATAGGATACTTGGCAGGCTTTACTGATTTCAGAAAAAGCATCATGTTCAATCAGGACAGGTGACTTCTTGAAGGTGACAGAGGTCAGACTGCAACCCTTGAATGCATCGCTTCCCACATAAGTCACAGAATCCAATGTTATCTTCTCGATGGCTGTGCCAACGAAAGCAGAACTTGGAATGCGCGTCATGGAAGGTGGAGTTTGGTCACTCGCAGAAAGTGTGTTGACATGCTTGAAGTTGGAGCAACCCTGCACCGACGGCATCTGGTCAATGGAAGAACTGCCAGGGAAAGTCATCGACTCAAGGTTTGTGAAGCCGCTGAAGGTCGTGTTAGAGAGGCCCAGCACCGTTGCATTGTCGATGGCGGTGGGTATGATTATCGATGTAAAAAGCGACTTCGGCCCTTCAAAACCGGTGACATAGCACTGGGTGCCAGCAGTGTTCACCGAGAGTATCCATCCCGGTGCCTTGCCTGCGTGCATGTAGATATAGTCGCTGCCGGAGCCGCAGCCCTTGTTCAGGTCATAGCCTATCGATTCGCCAACAGCGGTGACACCCCCGTCCTGCGTATCGTTGAAGGTGATGGATTTGACGGTAGCGTAGTCTCTTCCGTCTCTATCATATTCCTTGGTATAGTAGAGATGGATAGTGGCGCCACCAGCATGACTGTTCAGGTCTCCCTTGTTGTTTTTAAAAAAATCGCTGCCGTCGTAGGATACAAGGTGATAGGTGCGATCACTGGATTGAAAACTGTCGGGAATCGTGCCGGTTACGGTGGAGACCAGGAAATTGGTGATGAAGGTGGCGCCAGTAGTGGTCTCGCTTGCCGTCTTGTAGAGCAGGTAGATGTAGTCACTACCGGATCCGCAGCCGTCATTCAGGTCTTTGTCGATGAACGTCCAGCCCTGACCCGTGTATTTGTTCTTCAGGTTGGTAGTCACGCTTTTGGAACCGCCAATGACCATCACATCGGTGATATAGTCCGCAGCCCACATAGTGGTTGTGGCAAGCGCCGCCACGAGGAGGAGTAGAGTCTTTTTCATATGGCAATATTTTAAATCAATGCACAATGCATAATTAGTTGTCAGTCGTCAGTTTTCAGTTTTCAGTTTTTCTTGTGTCGCTTGCGGACGTGGCTGGGGCCGCGTCCCTACAGTCCCCCTCTCCCCTGTTGTCCCCCCAAGCCCCCCTGAAGGGGGGGGAGAGTCCCCCTAACCCCCGAAAGGGGGAATGTTCTGATTTACAACAACCATGTACACCCCCCCCGTAGGGGGGCTTGG
>JAFZAK010000010.1 GCA_017557285.1 Muribaculaceae bacterium | reverse complement strand
GTTCAGATGCTGCGTTGCCACACTGTTGAGGAATTGGAAGTCTGCGAGATTTATGGTTCAGACCTCTGGGGAGGCGACAATTTTACGACCTATGCATACTCAATTCACACTTTGCAAGTGGGAATGCACGAGATACGGCATTCGCTCGACCTCAATCAATCTGAACTGAGGGGTGGGCATTCGTACGTGACAGACCCCAGCGATACGCTCACGGTGGTTCTAGTTATTGGCGAGACCTACATCAAGTCGCACTGCGGGCTTTATGGTTACTGTCTAGACACCACTCCATGTATGTCGCGCGAGGCGGCACAGGGCAACTTATGGGTTTTCGAGGACGTGATTTCACCTTACAATTACACCAGCAGCAGTCTGAAGAATGCGTTGTCGTGCAATAGCATCGGTCATAACGAACGCTGGAGCGATTATCCTTTGTTGATGGCCGTGATGCGCCGTGCCGGATATGAAGTTTACGCCTGGGACAATCAATTGAACTACTTCAAAGGAGCATTGTTCAGCTTTGCCCTGAATGGTTTGTTATATAACGACCGTCTTCGTCAAGAATGCTATTCAGCCGTTGGCGACAGTTGCTTTGAGTATGACGAGGACTTGGTGGATGATTACCTCTGCAGTCAGTGGCATAAGCGACAGTCTCCAAGGAAGTTAGTTCTGATCCATCTGATGGGTCAGCACTTCCAGGCCAATAAGCGCTATCCCCACGGTGGTGAGTGGGACTACTTTACAGCCGACAGTGTGAAGTTGGATTGTCCATGGCTCACACACGAAAAACGAGCCGAGATAGCCGAATATGACAACGCCACGCGCTACAATGACCATGTGCTTGGGCGCATCTTTGATGCCTGGCGCGACCAGAATGCTGTGGTAATCTACTTTGCTGACCATGGCGAGGAAATCTATGATTGGCGCGACTTTGTCGGCCGCGATGAGTCATCGAACAAATCACCCGAAGCCATCATCTATCAGAATAGTGTGCCCATGTTGGTGTGGTGCAGCAACCGCTACTTAAGAGAGCATCCCGATGCTGCTGCAAGACTGGAGCGAGGGCGGCACTACCCATTCATGCACGACAATGTGTGCCAAATTATTTTTGACTTGACTGGGGTTGAGACATCCTATTATCATGCCGACCGCGACCCGTTGAGCGAGCAGTTTGCCGGAGTCAAGCGCGTCGTATATGACCACATTGATTATGACAAAATGATCGCTCAGCCATGATACCATCCAAGAGCAAATGCCATCACAAGACTCGCTTGGCACAATTTTTGTCAATAATGCGCAAATAGAATTAGAGAACAAAGGTTGCAGTTCAGCAATGCTAAAAAAATTATCATTGCATTCTCCTTGCACTTTGTTTGGCATTTCGCTCAATTTGCACTACCTTTGCATGCAGCGAAAGTAGGCTACATCTCAGCAATAAAAATAAAAAACATCGTCTTTTATTTTGTATTGCGCTCATTTTGCACTACCTTTGTAGATTGAAAAAAAAGCGTTATGGCAACACGACAAGGATTGACACAGAAGACTGAACAGAAGCAGCGGCAACTTCAGTTGCAGCGGCAACTGGGCAGCATGGTCGAAAAAAATACCCTAGAAATGGAGGATGACGTGCGGAAAGAGCTGGACGAGAATCCCGCTCTGGAAGAGGTCATTACTCCTGACGATGGCTTGAACTCGACCGACGAGGTTGGGGAGAAATTCAAGGAGAGCAGTGATGAGCTGCAACGCAACGACGAGTGGGCCGAGGGCACGATGCTCAGACGCAGTCGCGGAGGTGGAGGCACCATCAACGAGGGCGACCGCTATGAGCCAGTGATCGTCAACGATGAGACATTGATGGACCACCTATGGCCCCAACTAGCTGAACAGGACTTGAACGAACAAGACGAGATGATTGCTCGCCACATCATCGGCAATATTGATAATTGGGGTTATCTGCGCCGTAATGCCACCTCGATTGCCGATGATGTGACATTCAAGGAGGGTGTTTCGGTCGAGACCGACGATGTTAAGAGAGTGCTTGAACTGGTCAAACAGCTTGAACCAGCCGGCATAGCTGCTGAATCATTACAAGAGTGCCTCCTGTTGCAACTTGAGCGTAATGACAACCCCATCGGTCAACTGGCATTGCGTGTGATACGTGATTACTTCGACCAGTACACCCGGCACAACTATGCTGAGATTCGGTCAAAGATAGGCATCGACCAAGCCACGATGCAGCAAATTGAACGCACCATTCGCCACCTAGACCCAAAACCTGGGGCACCGTACGCTTCATCAATGGAGGAAGAACACGGCCAGCAAATTACCCCCGACTTCCTCATCGAGGAGGATGGCGAGGACCTGATTTTGTCGTTGTGCAATAACATCCCTGAGCTCCAGATTTCTCAAACTTATGCCCAAGTGCTAGCGGGTTATGAGCGTCAGAAACCTGTCACCACTTACGAAAAGAGTCTTCAAAAGGTGACCAAACAGAAAGTCGACAAAGCCACAGGCTACATCAACTTGTTGAAGATGCGTCAGAACACGCTCTATCGCATTATGCGCGCCATTATGGTTAGACAGAGCGACTACTTCCACAACCAGGGCGACGAATTGCTCCTCAAGCCTATGGTGTTGCGTGAAATTTCAGAAGATACGGGAATTGACATTTCGGTCATTTCGCGCGCCACCAACAACAAGTATGTCGAAACCCCCTGGGGCATCCGCTCGCTTAAGTCATTTTTCAGCGAAGGACTGAAACATAAAGATGCCGAGGGAAATGAGGTGGAGGTGGCCACACTTGCCATCAAGAAAGCATTGAAGCATCTGGTTGACAACGAGAATCCTACCAGTCCATTGAGCGACGATCGGCTTTGCGAACTACTACGCGAGCAGGGCTTCCAAATTGCGCGCCGCACGGTGGCCAAGTATCGCGACCAAATGATGATTGATACGGCGCAAAAACGCCGGAAACGTAACACACGCTTATAGCTATGGGACGACTCACTACAGGCCGCATTCTGGTAGCTGGCGCACGATTCTTCTCGACAGTGCTAAGCCCACTACTCATGCCCACCTATGGCGCCTTATTGGTGCTGTGGACTTCTGTGTTGTGTTTGTTGCCCAATGGCACGCGCGTGATGGTATTAATCATGGTGTTGGGCATTACCTGCGTACTGCCAATGATTCTGATTGGCATTTTGCACCACTATGGCATCATCCGAGACAAGCGCCTCGAAAACCCGCAAGAGCGTACCATTCCCTATGCCTTTGGCATCCTATGTTACCTGGGTGCAGCAGGATACCTTGCCCATATTCACTCGCCACAATGGTTTGTTATGTTCGCCCTAGGTGGCGCCTTAGCGTGCTTGATTGTGCTCATCGTGAACCATTGGTGGAAAATCAGCGCGCACGCCACGGGCATTGGCGGCGTGGTGGGACTGGTCTATCAGATTCACATCCAAGGACTCAGCGCATTCAACCTTTTTTGGGTATTCTGTATCACCATTCTTCTGGCAGGCATCCTGGGCACATCGCGCCTATTGCTCAAGCGCCACACGGTGCTGCAAGTGTTGGCGGGCTTTGCCGTCGGCTTTTTCTGTGTCGAACTGATTATGAAGTACCTTGGGTAAGGAAAGAAGCAAGATGCAAGAAGCAAGATTGAACTCCCCTCTTAGGGGGACAGACAGGCATTATGAATTATGAATTATGAATTATG
>JAFZAK010000119.1 GCA_017557285.1 Muribaculaceae bacterium | reverse complement strand
GACGCCGAGGCGCACGAGCGACTCATCTGCGTGTCGACTGGCAAGAAGATGAGTGATGACAACATCATGCTCTACACCAAACAGGAGTGGTTCAAGACGCAAGCCGAGATGAACGAGGTGTTTGCCGACATTCCCGAGGCGTTGCAAAACACCAACGAGATTCTCGACAAGGTGGAGTTCTACAGCATCAACCATGACCCCATTTTGCCCGATTTCCCGTTGCCCGACGGCTTTGACAATGAGGACGACTACCTGCGTTACCTTGTCTATGAGGGCGCCAAGACACGGTGGCCCGAGCTGGATGACGAGCACCGCGAGCGTTTGGACTTCGAGTTGGAGACCATCAAGAACATGGGATTTCCTGGCTATTTCCTCATTGTGCAGGACTATATCAAGGCGGCTCCCGCACTGGGGTGCTCAGTAGGACCGGGCCGTGGCTCGGCGGCTGGCTCGGCCGTAGCCTACTGCCTGGGTATCACCAATATCGACCCCATCAAGTATGACCTCCTTTTCGAGCGCTTCCTCAATCCCGACCGCATCTCGTTGCCCGATATCGATGTGGACTTTGACGATGACGGGCGCGCCAAGGTGCTGCAATATGTTACAGACAAGTATGGCGCCGACAAGGTGGCGCACATCATCACCTACGGCACCATGGCGGCGAAATCGGCCATCAAGGATGTGGCGCGCGTCGAGGGTCTGTCGATTGACGAGAGCAACCGTCTGGCCGGAATGATTCCCGGCCGCCCCAATGACATGCCCGAGGAAAAGCCCGGCAAGAAGTACAAAATCTCCATTAAGAACTGCCTCAAGTGTTTCCCTGAGTTCGCTGCTGAGCTTCACAGTCCCGACCCGCTGGTATCCGAGACCGTACGCCTGGCCGAAAAGCTCGAGGGGAATGTGCGAAACACGGGTGTCCATGCCTGTGGCGTCATCATCGGACGTGACCCCATTACCGACTGGGTACCAGTGAGCACTGCCACCGACAGTGACGGTTCCAAGGTGATGGTCACGCAATATGAGGGCAGTGTTATCGAGGAGACGGGCCTCATCAAGATGGACTTCCTGGGACTGAAGACCCTGTCGATCATCCGTGATGCGGTCGAGAACATCAAAATCACGCGCGGAATCGACCTGGACATCGAGGCCATCCCCATCGACGACCCAAAAACCTACAAACTATATAGTGAAGGCCGCACGACGGGTACCTTCCAGTTTGAGTCGGCAGGTATGCAGAAGTATCTCATTGAACTGCAGCCCAGCACGTTCGAGGACCTCATCGCAATGAACGCCCTCTACCGTCCGGGTCCCATGGACTACATCCCCGACTTCATCGCCCGCAAGAAGGGCGAGAAACCCATCGTCTACGATTTCCCCTGCATGGAGAAGTACCTCAAGGACACCTACGGCATCACGGTCTATCAGGAGCAGGTGATGTTGCTCTCGAGGCAGTTGGCAGGCTTCACCCGCGGCCAGAGCGACACCCTGCGTAAGGCGATGGGCAAGAAGCAGATTGAGAAGATGAACCACCTGGAGGGACTCTTCTACGAGGGCGGCGAGAAGAACGGCTTCGACCACGACACGCTCAACAAGATTTGGGAGGACTGGAAGAAGTTTGCCTCTTATGCCTTCAACAAGTCGCACGCCACCTGCTATAGCTGGGTCGCATACCAGACCGCCTATCTCAAGGCGAACTATCCCAGCGAGTACATGGCAGCCGTGCTGAGCCGAAACCTCAACGACGTGGACAAACTCTCAAAGTTCATGGACGAGTGCAAGGCGATGGGCTTGCGTGTGCTGGGACCTGATATCAACGAGAGCTTCAAGTCGTTCAGCGCCAACAAGCAAGGTGACATCCGCTTTGGCTTGGGCGGCATCAAGGGCGTGGGCAGCAATGCCGTCGATGCCGTTGTCGAGGAGCGCAACGCAGGTGGACCGTTCAAGGACATCTTCGACCTGGTGGAACGAGTCAACCTGGGTTCATGCAACCGCAAGGCCATCGAGGCCTTTGCACTTGCCGGCGCATTCGACTCGTTCAGCGAAGTCACTCGCGAGGCCTTCTTCGAGAAGAATCCGCGTGACGGCATGACCTTCAGCGAGACCATTGTCAAATTCGGGCAACGCTTCCAGACTGGGCAACAGTCAATGCAGAACACGCTGTTTGGTGAGCTTGAACCGTTGGAGGTCGCCAAGCCCGAGATTCCCAAGGCCGATCCTTGGAACATCATGGAGCGCCTGAGCCGAGAGAAAGAGCTAGTGGGAATGTACCTCTCGGCACATCCGCTTGATCCTTACTATATGGAAGTGAACTTTGGCTGCAACACCACGATGGCCGAACTGCCAAACAAAAATGACAAGTTGGACCAGGAACTCAAACTCGCGGGACTGGTGGTTGACTACACCGTCAGGATGGGCAAGCGCGGACAGTTTGGCATACTCAGGGTCGAGGACTACACCGGCACCTACGAGTTCATGCTCTTTGGCCAACAATTCATTGACTATAACAAGTATGGCATCATCGGCACGCCCATCATGATTCGTGGAGCCTACCAAACACGCTATGGTGGCGACAAGAAGGACGCTCGGTTTAACATACAGTCTATCTCGCTGCTCGAAGACATGAAAGGAAAGACCGTGCACAACATCCGCATTTCTATCCATGACGACGAATTGGAGCAGGCCAATTTGCTGAAACAATTCATGACCGACAAAGAAGGCGCACCCTGCGACCTTTATTTCCGTGTACAGGACGTGGATCACCACCGTCATGTCGACCTCAAGGCCAAGAAACCCATCATGCTCAGTAAGCGCCTCATTGACACCCTGAATGAACTTTCTTTGAAATTTAAGGTAAATGTTTTCTAAAATTCTTGCCCAATTCTGAAAATTATATATTAAATTTGCACTCTCAAAAATTCCAAAAAGAAAAACAAATTATCAATAAAACATTTATGGCATTCGTATTTACAGATGAAAACGCAGCCCAAGAGATCGAGTCGGGTCGTCCCGTAGTGGTAGATTTTTGGGCAGAATGGTGTGGCCCCTGCAAGGCTGTGGCACCCATTGTAGACCAACTAGCCACCGAATATGAGGGCCGTGTCCTCATTGGCAAGTATGATGTGGATGAGGGTACCGACCTCGCCGTTGATTTCGGTGTGCGCAACATCCCCACCATCCTCTTTTTCAAAGACGGGAAGATGGTCGACCGCCAGGTAGGATCCTCTTCTTACGACGACCTCAAGGCCAAAGTAGACGCCCTGCTCTGATCAAACTGCACAAAACATTACGGCACGCTGCACCTCTAATGGGATGCGGCGTGCCGCGTTTATTGTTCTACATGATTACCTACTCCAATCGGTGAGAAAAGAACTCGTCGAGCATTTCGGTGGTGCACAAGGCGGCATCTTCACCATGGCTGTACTGTGGACAATACTCATATCGGATAATGTTCGCTCCTTGCCGCTTGAGATCCGTCACCAATTGTGTGCAGTCGGATTCACTGCGTGTATTGAAGAAATAGGTCGGCACCTTGGTCATCTGTGGCTCAGAACACGACATCGAGATGGCTGCGGCAAACACGTCGGGGTGTTGGGCAACATAGTCCCACGTGCCGCGCCCGCCGTCGGATGATCCCGCCACATAGATGCGGGTGGGGTCAACAAGTCCTTTGTCAACCAACTGGTCAATCATTTGTTTCACATCGGTATAGCAGTCGCGCCAGAAAATGCAGTGGTCAACATCCGCCTTGTGACACATGGGCAACAGAGCCACCGCCTTGATGCCATGCGAGCGCAAATAGCCGATGATCGAATCATCAGCAGCGCAGTTGTCCCAATGGTTGCGGTGCGTGTTGTAACTGTGAATCTTCTGGTCGCGCACGCCGCCATGCAGCCAAAGCACCAACCATGCCTTTCCTGGCTTTTCGGGGTGGATGTTCACTATCTGGCATGGGAGATTGAACGTCAAGGTGTCGACAGGCAGACTGGCCATCCAAACAGTGTCATGCACCATACCATTGATGTGGCCAGAACGATAATCCACAACACGATTACTTCGGCAACCGCACATTAAAACCGCAGCGATCGTAAGTCCTGCACAAACAGCGAATAGTCTTTTTATACTTCCCATAATATTAAGAAGGGAGAAGCGCCAGATTGAGGACATCCTGGATGGTGTTAACGTAGTGGAACGTCAGTCCCTCGAGGTAGATGTCCTTGATTTGGTCAATGTCTTTTTTGTTCTCTTGGCAGAGGATGATGTCGGTGATGCCGGCGCGCTTGGCGGCAAGGATTTTCTCCTTGATGCCTCCCACTGGCAAGACCTTGCCGCGCAGGGTGATTTCGCCTGTCATAGCCAGGTGATCACGCACTTTGCGGCCCGTGAATGACGATGCCAACGAGGTCACCATGGTCACACCCGCCGACGGGCCGTCCTTTGGGATGGCGCCTTCGGGCACATGCACATGGACATTATACTTGTCCATCTCCTCGCTGTCCAGCCCCAGCAGGTCGCAATGCGACTTGAGGTACTGCAACGCAATCACTGCCGACTCCTTCATCACGTCGCCCAAGTTGCCCGTGAGTGTGAGCTTCTCGCCCTTGCCACGAGCCAACGAAGACTCAACATACAAGATTTCGCCACCTGCTGCTGTCCATGCCAGACCAGTGACAACACCGATGAAGTCGTTGCCCTCATACTTGTCGCGCGTGTAGTCGGGCACGCCCAGGTATTCGTTCAGCATATCGATGGTAATGCGCTTGGGGTAGGCTTCCTCACGAGCTTTGAGGCGGGCAATCTTGCGCAGCACTTTGCCAATCTTCTTCTCCAGTTCGCGCACGCCGCTCTCGCGGGTATAGTTCTCGACAATGTGGGTCAGCACGTCGTCGTCCATCTTGATCTCGCTCTTCTTAAAGCCGTTCTCGACCAACTGCTTGGGCAGGAGGTGGCGCTTGGCGATCTCAACCTTCTCCTCGGTGATGTAGCCGTTGATCTCAATCAGTTCCATGCGGTCGAGCAGGGGTTGGCTGATGGTGGTCAATGTGTTGGCGGTGGCGATGAACAGGACTTTAGACAAGTCGTAGTCCACATCGAGATAGTTGTCGTGGAACTTGCTGTTCTGTTCCGGGTCGAGGACCTCGAGCAAGGCCGATGACGGGTCGCCCTTGTAGTCCTGTCCCACCTTGTCAATCTCGTCCAGCACGATAACGGGATTGCCAGTCTCGGTCTTCTCCATCGCCTGGATGATGCGGCCGGGCATTGCGCCGATGTAGGTGCGGCGGTGTCCTCGGATCTCAGCCTCGTCGTGCAGGCCGCCCAGCGAAATGCGGGCATACTTGCGGTGCAGCGCCTCGGCGACCGATCGTCCCAGCGAAGTCTTGCCCACGCCCGGAGGGCCATAGAGGCAGATGATGGGAGCCTTGAGGTCGCCGCGCAGCTTCAGCACCGACAGATGCTCGAGGATGCGGTCTTTGACTTTTTCCAGTCCATAGTGGTCCTTGTTGAGCTTCTCCTCGACTTTTACAAGGTTGAAGTAGTCCCTGCTGTAATGCTCCCAGGGCAGACTCAGGAAGGTGTCGAGATAGCTGTACTGCACCGAGTAGTCGGGTGACTGCGGGTTCAGGCGCTCTAGTTTCTTCATTTCCTTGTCAAACTGCTCCTGGATGGCTTCGCTCCATTTCTTCTTGGCGGCACGAGCCTCCAGTCCGTTCAGGTCCTCATCGGTGGTGCCTAATTCTTCTTGGATGGTGCGAATCTGTTGTTGCAGGAAGTGCTCGCGCTGCTGCTGTGAGAGGTCTTCGCGCGTACGCGACTGAATGTCGGCGCGCAACTCGACAAACTGTTCCTCCTGGCGCAGCATCGTGTAGAGCATGAATGCTCGCTGACGCAGGTTGCGTTCTTCAAGCAACTGCTGCTTTTGGCTGGCTTCGAATGGGATGTTGTTCGCCAGATAGTTAATCAAGAAGAATGGGTTGTCGATGTTGCGCATGGCAAACGCCATGTCCTGTCCGTTCTCGCCCATGTTGGCGAGCATCTTGTTGGTAATTTCCTTGATTGAGGCAACGACCACAGCAAATTCCTTGTCTCCCTTGCGGGGGAACTCGACATCGGTGAGGGTCACTGTACCGCGCAGGTAGGGCTCTTCTTGCGTAATTTCGTTGAGCAGAAAGCTAGAACGGCCATGCAGAATCACGTTAGTGCTTCCGTCGGGCAGTTCGAGCAACTTAATGATGGATGCCACTGTGCCTTGTTGGTACAGGTCATTTTGACCAGGATTGTCTGCCTTACTGTCAATCTGACACACCACACCGATAGGGTTGTGGTTGCGCATGGCGTCATTAATCAGTCGCATGCTCTTCTCGCGACCGATGCTGATGGGCATGGTCATTCCCGTAAATAAGACGACATTGCGCAAGGGTAAGATGGCGAGTTCCATGCGAGTATTCGCCTGCAAATCAGCGTCGTCAATATCTTGTTGAACTTCGGCAACAATGGGCACCATGCGTGGCGCACCTGCCTCATTGGCCATCTCTAATTCATCAAATTTTATCATATATCGTTAGATGTCTTCTTTCTTATATCAGTTACAATCTGCAACACCTGTGCCAAGCGAGAAGCAAGAAGCGAGAAGCAAGACTAACTCAACTCTTAACTCTCAACTCTTAACTATTCATGGTGGTACGGCTCGTGGTTGAGGATGGTGAACGCGCGGTAGAGCTGCTCGGCAAAGATGACACGCACCATCTCGTGCGAGAAAGTCATCTTGCTGAGCGAGATTTTCTCGTTGGCTCGATCATAGACTTCCTGCGAAAAGCCGTAAGGGCCGCCGATGACAAAAAACACTCGGCGCACACCACTGGACATGCGCTTCTGTAGATACTCGCTGAACTGCATGGAGGTCATCTCGCGTCCGTGTTCGTCAAGCAGCACCACGTAGTCACCCTTGTCGACACTCGACAGGATGCTGCGGCCCTCGCTTTGCTTCTGCTGGACCTCGCTTTGGTTGCGCGTGTTGCGGGCATCTTGCACATACTGGATGTCAAAGGGCACGTAGTGTCCCAAGCGCGCGGTGTAGTCGTCAATGCCGGGTTTCAAGTATCCCGTCGTGGTCTTGCCAACCACCAATAGAGTGATTTTCATTGTTTCTTGAAAAATAACTGTGCAAATTTAATGCTTATTTTCCAATTTATTACTACTTTTGTCTAGAAATTCTAGATGGTCTAAAATCTAGACATTCTAGAGCCTTTTGAACCATAAACACTTAACAATATGAAGACAAGAGAAGAACTGATTGACCAATTGATTGACTTGGCATTTGCTGAGGATATCGGTGATGGCGATGCCACCACCTTGTGTTGTATTCCTGCCGACGAGATGGGCCGCTCAAGGCTGATTATCAAAGAGGAGGGCATCATCGCCGGTGTAGAGATGGCACGCCGCGTGTTTGAAAAGTTTGATCCCGAGCTGCGTATGACTACCTATATCGAGGACGGTGCGCATGTCAAGCCGGGCGACATCGCTTTTGTCGTCGAGGGTAGGGTGCAGTCGCTGCTGCAGACCGAGCGCCTGATGCTCAACATCATGCAGCGCATGAGCGGCATCGCTACTATCACCGCACGTTATCAGGAGCGTTTGGCGGGACTGAAGACGCGTGTGCTCGACACCCGCAAGACCACGCCGGGCATGCGACTGATGGAGAAGGATGCCGTGCGCATTGGTGGCGGTTGCAACCACCGCATTGGCCTTTTCGACATGATTCTGCTCAAGGACAACCATGTGGACTTTGCAGGTGGCATCACAGCAGCCATCGACCGTGCACACGAGTGGTGTGAAGCCAACGGCAAGGACCTGAAGATTGAGATTGAGGTGCGCAACTTCGACGAGCTTCAGCAGGTGCTTGACCATGGTGGCGTGGACCGCATCATGCTGGACAATTTCACACCCGAGAACACGCGCAAGGCAGTGGAGATCATTGCAGGCCGCGTCGAGACCGAGTCGAGCGGCGGCATCACCATTGACACCCTGCGCGACTATGGCGAGTGCGGCGTGGATTACATCTCTGTCGGCGCATTGACTCATTCGGTCAAGTCGCTCGACATGAGTTTCAAGGCGTTCTAAGCCCTCGTTTCCAACTTTCTGCCTTCTTGTGCATCTGATCAGTTGATTAGATGATTATAATTATATCCCTTTTGTGCCTAATAATCAGCTAATATGAGAAAATCATGTGTACTATTGGCCGTTCTTTGGATAGCCCAGGCTTTGTTCGCAGCCAACACAGGAATAGCTACCTCGCCTGATGGTCAGCTGGTGATGAATTATAGGATGACCGACAAGTTCACCTTCTCGGTGTTATTTCATCAACAACAGGTGCTCGATGCCGTCGAAGCAGCAATGACCCTGGATGATGGGACGGTGCTGCCGAAAGGTTCCTGGAAGAAGGTGCGCACCGAGCAGAACCGCTTCACTACGGCCGCCACCCACTATCGGAAATCGCAGATTGACTTGACGTATACGACCTTGCGGGTTAGTTGGGCGAACTGCTCCTTGGAGTTCCGTCTTTATAATAATGGCATCGCTTATAGGTTTTTCACCCAATCACGCGATTCTATCAATGTGGCCGACGAGACCGCGCGATTTGGTCTGCCAAACGACTTCAGCGTGTATGCCGCACCAGCAAATTCCCGAGTCAAGAGTGATGACTTTCGTGTTCAGACATTCTGCTCGTTTGAAAACACCTATGTCCACGCTCCCTTGTCTCAGATTTCCCGCACTCATCTGAGTATGGCACCCGTGCTGGTCGATTTGCCCAAAGGCGGAAAGATGCTCCTGGGCGAATACAATGTGCGTGATTATCCTGGCATGTTTTTCTTGCCCGACGAAGAGGGCGCATTGAAGGCCTATTTCCCTCAATTGCCCAAGCGCGAACACCAAGGAGGACATAACAACCTGCAGCTGCTCATTGACGAATGGTATCCCTACATCGCACGCACAGCGGGCAAGCGCCAGTTCCCATGGCGCATGATTCTCCTTGCCGAGAACGACGCGCAGATGCTGGATTGCGATATTCCCTACACACTGGCCGATACGCCCGAGGTTGACGGGTCGTGGGTAAGGCCTGGCAAAGTAGCGTGGGACTGGTGGAACGATTGGAACCTCAAGGGCGTGGATTTCAAGGCTGGCGTGAACAACGAGACCTATGAGTACTACATTGATTTCGCGTCGCAACATGGCATTGAGTATGTCATCCTGGATGAGGGATGGGCGGTGAACAAGCAAGCCGACCTGATGCAGGTTGTGCCTGAGATTGACCTGGAGCGACTGGTTCGTTATGCCAACCAGCGCAATGTGGGTCTGGTGTTGTGGGCCGGTTACAAGGCATTCGTGAGGGATATGGAGGCCGTGTGCAAGCATTATAGCCAGATGGGCATCAAGGGCTTCAAAATCGACTTCATGGACCGCAATGACCAAAAGGTGATGCGCTTTCTTGAGGATGCTGCCCGGATGTGCGCAAAGTATCACTTGTTCTGCGATTTCCATGGTGCGCCCGTGCCACAGGGACTCACTATCACTTTCCCAAATGTGCTGAACTTTGAGGCTGTCTATGGCATGGAGCAACTGAAGTGGGCGAGTGCTGAACAGTTTGATGAAGTTCACCATGAGACCATTCTCCCGTTTATCCGTCAGGTGGTTGGGCCAATGGACTACACCCAGGGTGCCATGCGTAATTGCAATCGTGGCAGTTATCACCCAAACTGGAGCCGACCGATGAGTCAGGGGACCCGTGCACGTCAGTTGGCGCTATACATGATTCTGGAGTCGCCCTTCAATATGCTTTGCGACTCGCCGACAAACTACGAGGCGAATCCACAGTGCACTGACTTCATTGCGCAACTGCCCGTCACATGGGATGAGACACGTGTCCTCATGGCGGAGATGGAGCAATGCATCGTCATGGCGCGACGCAAAGGCGATACTTGGTATCTGGGCGGAATCACAAACTGGGATTCACGTGACCTCACACTAGACCTCTCGTTCTTGGCAGGCAAGACCATGACATTGGTCACCGATGGACCCAATGTGGAAAAGAATGCTGAAGACTACCAATACAAATCAGTCAAAGTTGGCAGTACACTCAACATCCACATGGCTTCAGGCGGAGGCTTCGCCGCCATCGTTAATTAAATGGTCAATTGATTGAAGTTGTCGATAACCAGGTCGGCTTTGTCTTGGATGACCTCGCGGGATAAGGTTGTTGCCAGGCCGATGACGGTGGCTCCAGATGCACGTCCGGCGGCAAGGCCCTTGAGCGAGTCCTCAAAAATCCAGCAGTCGTGGATGTCGACACCGATGAGTTGGGCACCGAGCAAGAAGCACTCGGGGTCAGGTTTGGCGTGGCGAACCATGTCGCCCGTCACAATAGTTTTGAAGTGGCTCTTGAAGTCAGGGTGCTGTCGTGCGAGGGACGCCATCTTGTCATCGTCACTGCTGGTTACCACGCAGGCAGGAATGCCGGCTTGGTTGAGGCGGTTGACAAACTCCATCGCACCATCGAAGAACTCATACTTCATCGTACGCTGGAAACCAAGGAGCATCTCGGTCACCTGTTGGCGAATGGTTTCAGTAGGGTAGTGGTCGTGCAGTATCTCGAAGAGGTTCGATCCCTTGATGACATGCGCAAAGTTAGGGATGCCCGTGGGATACTTTTCCTCCACGGCATTCCAGAATTGGGTATAGATGCCCTCTGAGTCGAGCAGAACCCCATCCAGATCAAACAATGCTCCTTTTATCTCCTTCATTGATCAGATTTTTGCACTGCAAAGATACTCAATTTTTGAGAAACGCAAAAACGTCCGTCCCATATTCGGGGCGGACGCTTTGCTTCAAGTTGTGCTAGTTACGTACGTTACTTTTCTTTTGGGGTGTCCTTCAAGTCTACACCGGCAGCCTTGACGGCTTCCATCACCTTCTTCATGATCAACTCCTCAAGGTTGATGTTCTCGGAAGCCTTCTTGCCAGCCTCGTCAAAAGCCTTGTAGGCATCTTCGCCCTTTTCTTTGTAGTAGGCCTCAAATTCCTCTTGAACCGATTTCATCGTCTTCTCAAGATTCTCTTGAGCAGCCTTGTCGGTGAAGTCAGTTGCTTCGATGGTCTGGACCATGTAGTCAACACAGGCCTTTGCATCCTTCTCGGCATCACCGGTGGGCTTCGGAGCCTCGGTCATCTTCTCGGTGTTGGGAGCCTCTTCGCCATTAGTGTTAGCGTTGTCGGTAGCAGCCTTGTCGGTGCAGCTGAAGAACGAAAGTGAACACAATGCAACAAGCATCAATAAGTACTTTTTCATAAAATTTGAAAGGTTTTAAAGTGAATAATTGTGAGTTATCACACGACAAAGGTATGTAATCTTTTTTGATTTGACAAACTTTTTTAGAAGTTTCTTACTCAATTTCTTCTTCTGTCGCTTCGGCTCCTACACGTCTGTGATGGTCAAACGCTCCATATTTGTCATGGCCACTCCAGTCATCATCAACGACGAAGGAGTCATAGTCGACATCTTCAAGCAGTTCTCCCATGCACCAGATGTGTGACTTGTCGCGGCTATAGAACCCTTTCCAGTTATCTTCATAGGTTTTCGGGTCGGCCAATGGGAGAAGATCGCCGAGGTAGAACACATGATCTTTGTCAACAGCATAAGTATAATCCTTGACCTTAAACGTCGCTATGTCGACTCCGACGATGTGGGTAGTGTCGAAATAGGCACATTGCGAGTCTTTTGCCCAAAAACTGTCATCGAGCCATTTGACCACCTTGAAGGTGTTCATGTCGACCACTCGCATCGGGTTGGTTTTGTAGTAGTAGTCGTTCTTGTCACGATACAGCGGGTACTTCACGGCCTTAAGCGTAGCGGCATCAACGCCCTCTACTAGCTCGCTTTTGAAATAGACGCGCTGGGCATCACGGCCCAACCACTCGTTCACGCTCTTGAATGTCTTGACATCGACGCCCGGTAGGGTATCATACCGCCAACCAAAACTGAATGTCCAGTAAGTGTAGCGTACAACATTGCCATCGGACTCATACCTGCCATGTCGGCTGCATGCAGTGAGCATCAGCACTACGGCAGCAATCAGAAACAATCCTTTTTTCATATTATTCTAGGGTTTATGGTGAATCAGGGGGGCAGTTTTATTCATTGGGTCGATAGATGTCAGCATCGACATCGGGCATCTTGATGGGAGCGCAAACATCTCCCATCATCTGACGCATTAAACTCATTGCCACATTCAGGTCGTTGTTGGAATCCTTGACCATCAACTCTTGGGTTTCATACCCGACATACGCAAATATCAACTTGCTATCACGAGGAATGCGGATGGCAAACTTGCCATCAAAATTAGTGGCAGTACCGTGTATAGTGCCATCTAGTAGCACTGTAACGCCAATAAGCGGTTCTTTGTCGTCCCGATCGATAACTGTGCCCCTAATGGTGATAGCAGCGGTGTCACCAGGAGCAGCATCTATCAATGGGACATCGATCTGTCGTTGAGCCACAGTATCCACCTGCTGCGTCTGGGCTTGCATGGGTGTGAGCGAGGTTGCACTGAGTGTAAGGCCCGCCACAACGACAGCCTTGCCCAGGGCACCTCGCAGCCGCAGCTGCCGCTCGATGTAGCGCATCTCACTCTCGCATCGGGGACAGGTACCGGGGCAGTCACCTTGATAGGTACACTCGGCAGGCGTATATTCTATGCCGTTAACATTGGCGATGTTTTGCCTAATGTTGCGCAAAGCATCACAAGTTTTCTTCCCGTTCATATTCAATAGTTTTTGTGCCACAAAATTAGGAAATGTTTTTCATATAAGCAAAAAATGCGACTGTTTTTTCGAAACAGTCGCTTTTACGTAAAGAGGGATTCACTGGCGTGCATCCCTGGCGCTCCCGCGGGGCCGCTGCAAATAATGACTAGGATTGTCGCTATCGCTCTATCAATTGCTTTTTACGGCAATACATCATTGAGCAAGCTCATGTTGTACTGCCGTAAAAACAATTGGTTGGAATAAATCCCAACCAATCCTAGTTCATTATTTGCGGAAAGAGAGGGATTCGAACCCACGGTACGCAAAGCGTACAACGGTTTTCGAGACCGCCCCGATCGACCACTCCGGCATCTTTCCTAGTCAAAATTGCGCACCGGTTGTCCCCGGATTGCGCTGCAAAATTACTGCTTTTTTCTGAACTGCAAAAATTTTTGACAAAAAAAAACATTTTCGCTTGGATATCTCGATAAATTTTTCTACTTTTGTTGACTTCATATCATATTTTTGAAATCAAAATCACACTATTATGAAACTATCAATCAAACAATTACTGTTGATTTTCATGTGCTTATGTGTTTTCAGTTGCACGTCACAAACGACTAATCATACAAAAGAAGAAGTTGTCGTTATTGGCAACAATGGTCAACGTATTCAAATTAACGAGAGCCAAAATAGCACTTCCACTTTAAAAGTGATGCATTTCAATGCCTCAATGAACTATAATTCATTTATAGCCACGGCTGAAGACCTGCTAAAAAAGCTAGCTCAAAAAGACAAGACACATCATTCGTTCTTATTGGGTATTTATAAGAACGAGAATATAGTTCACATGCAGACTTTTGATTTTGACATAACCCTTGAACCTGAACATTTTATGGGCTGTATTAAAATTGAAGGTAAAAATTTCGGAGTTTTATGTGATGTAAATAACAAAGACCTGATACAAGAACTCTTTCAAGTCACTGATCAAGATATCACAATCAAATCACAACCCGAAACGCCAAATACAATGACATCTCTTTACGCCAATTGGAATGGGAAAGAAATGGATGTATATCGCTGCATGATTGATGGGAATATCATTATTAACAAAAAGCGATAGATATTTGGTTGTACTATAAAAGCGACGTGATGCGTTACATGTGCATCACGTCGCTTTTCATTCCTCTATCAATGCCTTTAATATTTGTCGAAGAGTTAGTGAGCGTGAATGTGACAACTCGTTGGTAATAAGCTGTTGTAAATTGCCATCTATCTCTAAACGACCTAACAACTGCAAGTTGAGCATTAAGCGAAAAGCGGTATAACGAAGCATGGGGTTTGAGTCTTTTAACAAGGTCTCCATCACTGCTATAGCGCAATCCAGGTGGCGCAGTAGGCGGTGGCACAGTACGTCAGCCTCCTCCTCGGTTTGTACCTCATGGCACCAACGCAGGGCAGTAGTCTCATCGCAAGTTTCGATGGGGTAGAGCATCGGAGCCAACAGGCGGCATTCGCGGTGCTTGGTGTCGGCCCACAATGCCTCGGCAAGTTCAGCTGACGGAACACGCTCGCGCGCCACAGCGATGATGTCGCTCAACGGGCAACCCATGATCAATTCGTGCGGGTCACCGGCAGCACGTAACGCGTCAGCCACAACGCCATTGCGCCGTGCAAACAACGCCAACCGGATTGCTTTCAGTGCTTTGGTCATAAATCATACGAACAAAAGATTTCGAATTGGGACAAACCCCACCCCTCACCCCTCCCCTTTGAGAAAGGGGAGGGGAACTGTGTGTTACTTCGTCAGCGGCGAATAGTCGCGGCTGTAGCGGAGCATCTGGTCGACATAGTTCTCACCATAGATGACCTTCACGTCGGTGATGTTGCCGGCAGCATCATACACAGGCTTGTAGGTGGGGTTGACAAATCCCTTGTACGGCGCGATGTCCAATGTGTTGTAGCGAGTCAGCACCTCTTTGTGCAGCTTCGGGTCAACCTTCACACCGTAGGTCTCAACCAACTTGCGACCTGCTTCGTAGTCGCCTTCGCTCTTGATGCGCTGCACCTCAGCAAGGAGCTCGCCGAAGAGCCCACGCAGTTTCTCGTAGTCGTTGATCTTGACATAGGTCTTGCCTTTGCGCTTGACCATCTCGATAACCTTGTCTTTCTTGCCCTTCTGCAAGCACCATTCGCTGATGAGTTTGCGGTTGCGCATGTGCGACTCCTCGATGTTCTTGTCGGGCTCGATGCGGTAGAGCTGGGTCATCAGACCGTTCATAAGATACTTATAGTACTCGGCCTTATAGGTGTCGGCACTTTTGAAGATGCCTAATTCAACCAACTTCGGGTCGGCCAGGTAATAGAGTGCGAACAAGTCGGCGCGAGCCTCCTCGAGCGTGGAGCCATAGGCCTTCAGTGCGTCGGGGTCGACACCAGGCAGCAATTGGCCGCTAGCATGGCCCAGACACTCATGCAGGTCGGTGTGCAGCTTGTCGGCAAGCGTGAGGTAGTTCTTCATCAGGTCGACCTCGGCCTGGCTGATGGCGAATTCCTCGTTCAAACCCGAGCCGTTCGCCACCTCGTCGTAGGCATCAGTGATGTTCTCAATTGATACCGATTTCGAACCATGGGCTGCACGAATCCAATCGCTGTTGGGCAGGTTGATGCCGATGGGAGTCGAGGGATAGCTGTCGCCGGCAAGCATGGCGGCGGTGATGACCTTGGCGCTCACACCGGTCACCGTCTCCTTTCGGAAGCGCGGGTCGACGGGTGAGTGGTCCTCGAACCATTGGGCGTTGCTGCTGATGAGTTGAGTTCGGTGCGAAGCCTCGTCGTTGCGGAAGTTGACGATACTCTCCCACGAACCGGTCATGCCCAACGGGTCGCCATAACTCTCGATGAAGCCGTTGATGAAGTCCACCTGGCTCTTGGTGTCCTCGGCCCACATGATAGAGTACTCGTCAAAGGTTTTCAGCGAACCGGTCTCATAGAACTCGATGAGTTTGTTGATATAGTCGCGCTGGGCGCTGTTCTCAGCTACCTTAGCGGCCTTCTGCAGCCAGTAGATGATGTTGACGATGGCCTCAGAGTAGAGTCCGCCCACCTTGTAAGGTTTCTCCACCACCTTGCCATCTTCCTTGACGACCTTGCAGTTGAGACCATGCATGACTGGGGTGGTGTCGTTGGGGTCCTTCAGCGCGTTGTAGAAGTCTTCCACCTCCTGCTGGGTAACGCCTTCATAGAGGTTGGTCGCCGAAGTCAGAATCAGGTCCTCGCCGTCAGCTTGGTTGACCTTCTTGGGCATAAACTCAGGGTCAAAGATGACCTTTTCGAGTGCTTTGCGCAGCTTGGTGGCCTTGTCACACTTGCCCTCCTCGGTGCAACGGTCACACGTGTTGATGGGCAGTACCGACAGCGGGAGCTTGTTGTACTCATCAACAAAGAAGTTGATTGAGAACTGAGGAACGAACTTGTCCATGCCATAGTGATGGTAGATGCCGTTGCCGAACCACACCTGTTTCAGGTAGAGCTCCAAGCCCTTAAAATCCTCGCTCGTGCGGTCGCCGTCATAACGGGTGTAAATCTCCTCGAGCACCTTGCGGACATAGAGGTTGTACTTGCCGTTCTGGTCAAACAAGATGTCGCGGCCCTGTTGGGCAGCCTCGGTCAAGTAATACACCAGTTTCTTCTGGTTCAATGACAGGTTCTCAAACCCGGGAACCTGATAGCGCAACACCTGGATGTCGGCGAAGCGGTCCACATTGTAGTCAAAATTGCTATTCTGTGCCATAGCAGTGGTTGATAACGCCACCAGTGCGGCGGCAATAATGGTTTTACGCATAAATGATATGATTTAGTTTTAAGTTATTCCACATAAAGCACCAGTCCCTTGAGGTACTCGCCCTCGGGGTGGTAGATGTTGATGGGATGGTCAGCAGGTTGTGTGAGTTGGTGCAGGATGCGCACACGGCGGCGCGACTGGGCAGCAGCACTGAACACTGCCAGGCGGAACTGCTCTTTGTTCACAGCCTGCGAGCACGAGAAGGTAAACAGGATGCCGCCCGGTGCAATCTTCTCAAACGCCTTGGCATTGAGTTTGCGGTAGCCAATCAGCGCGTTGCGCAATGCACTCTTGTGCTTGGCAAATGCCGGCGG
>JAFZAK010000118.1 GCA_017557285.1 Muribaculaceae bacterium | reverse complement strand
TTCGTCAAAGTGACCTGCCGTCTCAATCAGGTTCAGCAGTTTCTCAAAGGGGATGTTCTCGGCTGTAACCGACGCTTGTTCGGCAGCAGCATTTTCGGCAGTGGCCTTTGACTTCTCGGCCACGCAATTCATGGATGTCAACGCCACGAAGGCGATTAACAGAGATAAAGCAATGCGTTTCATATTTAATTGAGAATTAAGAGTTAAGAATTAAGAATTAAGAATTGAGACCATGCCACATCAGATGATTGCTGTAGCGCGGCGGCGACCATCGGGCTGCATTTCGGTAAGGATGGTGATGGTATCACCATCGGCGACGCCCTGCAACAATTGCCCGGGAACGAAACATCCCTCGCAGAAGCCATATCGCTTGCCGCCCTGCCCTTGCAGAATCTTGATATCGCCCGTGACCGAGTCTCTGAAGGCAGGCACCACGTTGTTGCGCTCGGCCGAAACGGCGGTGAGCAGCGTCAGTCGGCCATTCTCATCTTCCTTGACACGCACCTGCAGGTACTTCGAGTCAGGCAATTTGGTGGGTTTGACAAAGAGCGCTTTTCCGCCAGGCAACGCCACACGCGCCACATCCCTGTTCATCTTGTCACGGAAACGTGCCACGACCACAGCGGGCTGCTGCGGCATGTCGGCATAGACCCAATTGATGATGAGTTGTGAGCGGTCAATATAGAGTTGGCGGTTGTTGGGTGCTGCGACAGTATCGGCAGGGATGCGCTTGCGTAACTGTTCGTAACGCCATGACCTGGGCCAACCACAACGCTCGCGTGTGAGACGATAAGTCTCCAGCTCGCACAGTGCGGCAGGCATGTTGCCCTCGCGCGCCAGCTCCCATCCTAGTTGGCGGTGAATATCGCAGGTGAAGTTCTCGGGCGTTCGCAACGACAGTGTGTAGCACAGCGCCGAAGTCTTCATGTCCAGGTCGTGCGTGAACATGTTGGCAATCTCATGCCACACGAAGAACTTGTCGACTGTCTGGGCCAACTCGCGGTGCAGCTGCAGTGCGCGTTCCTTGTCGCCACGTTGTGCTAACGCAAGCGAAAGATAGCGCTTCAGCTCGGGTTTGTCGGGATATCTCTCCACAGCCTTGTCGAGCAGCGCGATGAACTCTTCACTGTATTCCAGTTCTTTTGACTGTTTCTTGAAGGCGATATATTGTGCAATGGCCTGTTCGACAACCGAGGGAAACTGTCCTGGCCGACCTTTCTTGCGCTCGTTGCGCTCCCAGTCTTCGGGCATGAAGTTGGTCTCTCCCCAAATATCCAGGAACTTGGCGAAATCAAAGTCTCTGGGGAAGCGTTTGGACAATCTGATGGCGATGAATACGATGCGCGAGTGCAGCAATGACGGACTCTCCACACCAGTGAGGCTCAAATAATGAGACAAAGCTTGGCGCGCTTCCAGGCACGGTATTCGCTGTTGCTGGTGCCACAGGTGAAGCCAGATGATCCATCCAGCCCGCTCGTGCAGCGGCTCGGCCAGTTGTCCGTTCGTTATCAGCTGTACAACATAGTCGTAGGGGGCTATGGTCGCGCCCGTACGTGCCTCACGATAGGCGGCCTTGACATCGGCATAGAACGGCTGCATGTGACGGACGAGCCGCGCCATGGCACGCTCGGGCAAGCGCTTGGTCTCCTCGTCCTCAATCTCTTCTTCTCCCAGCAGCAGCATGAGTTGCTTCATACGGTCGGCGAGCACACCGGCCTCGTCGACATAGCCACGATTCAATTCGTTGTGCGCCATGTCGTGCAACGTCCAAAACAAAGCTCTAGCAGCCCATGGGTCATTGGGCGCCTGATTCAAATCTTCCATGGCCATTTCATAAGCCTCACGCAGTTGGCCATTCTTCCTCAGTTCATTAACCAGTTTAAAACTCATAGTGTTCAATTGTTTATGGCGGGGATTCCAAACGCAACAAGCGCCATTATCCCAAATAACTCGCAAATTTACGGAAAAAATCCCGAATCAGCACAAAAAGTTCATAAATTTGTTCTGAGAGTTTTCGAATAGTCGAATACTCGAGTGATCGAGTGCTCGAAGAATTAGTTCTTGAGAAATTTTTGGGATTTTCAGAGAAAAGCATTAACTTTGCATTGTTTAATTCTGAAATTGATTGACACAATGAGTATACTGACGCAAGGACAGCAAGTCAATGACTACACGGTCGAATACCTAATTAAAGCAAATGCCTACTGCGAGACTTATCGGGTGGCGGATGCTGACGGGCATCCGTTTTTCCTGAAGTTGTTCATCATCAAGAATATGCCTGAGAAGTTGATGACGAAGGGTGGCCAGGTCAAGGAAATCGAGTACTGCCAGAAGCTGATGCACCAAAACATCATCTCCTATATCACCAGCGGCACGTTGATGATACCTGAAGGCGTGTGCCACTATATGGTGACGGTGTACTTCAGCGGCGAGCTGCTGGTGGAGAAGATTGAGCGTGAGGGTGCGATTCCTGTCGACGAGGCGAAGCGCATCATCACAGGGGTGCTACACGCGGTGAAGTATATGCACGACAACGACTTGCTGCACAACGACATAACGCCCCGCAACATTATGCTGAGCGCAAAGACTGATGGTGAGCCTGAACTGATTGACATGGGTCACGTGTCGCGCTCAACGAGCGGTGTGCCGCCGTTTGACACTGCCGACCTGGAGGTGCAATACTGTGCAAACTCGACATTTGCAGGTATGTATGACGACTCGACCGACCTATTTTCGGTAGTGGCTGTGTTTTACACAATGCTGACTGGTCGCGGTCCCTGGCCCGTGGACACTTCGTTGCCACGACGCGATGCCGTCCATGAGGTGAAGAAGTTGCGCAAGGAGGAGCTTGACATGGAGGGTGTTCCCGATGAGATGCGGGGCATCATCAGTCGCGGCCTGTCATCAAACCCTGAAGACCGCTACAAAACCGCCTCACTACTTCTGCACGACCTAGACGACCCATCGGTAGTGGAGCCTGCAAGCCCAAGCAAGGGGAACCGCAGCGCCACTTCGAGCCGCGACCGGGATGATGACGATGCGCAAGCACGCGAGACGGCGATTGACATCGAGGTGCAGAAGGGCAAGGGCAACGGATTTAAGGACATCGCCGGCATGGAGGACATGAAGGACATGCTCAACAAGCGCGTGATCTTTATCCTGCGTGACAAGGAGTTGGCTCAGAAATACCGTTTAACACCGCCAAACGGCATGCTGCTGTATGGACCTCCGGGCTGTGGCAAGAGCTTCTTTGCCGAGAAGTTTGCCGAGGAAACCGGCTTCAATTTTATGCTGGTGAAGGCTAGCGACTTGGGTTCGGTGTATATCCATGGCACGCAGGGCAAGATTGCTGAACTGTTCAAGAAGGCTGAGAAGAACGCCCCGACGGTGATATGCTTCGACGAGTTTGACGCCTTCGTTCCCAACCGCAGCGATGACCTGGGCAACCACCACAGCGGCGAGGTGAACGAGTTCCTTACGCAACTGAACAACTGTTCACAGCGTGGCATCTTTGTCATCGCCACTAGCAACCGTCCTGACAAGATTGACCCGGCAGTGTTGCGCACAGGCCGCATCGACAAGATGGTATATGTTCCCCTACCCGACCAGGTGGCTCGTCGCGAGATGCTGAAGATTCACCTCAAGGGCCGTCCTTGTGACGAGTTGGACTACGAGAAGTTGGCAACGCTGAGCGACGGCTATGTGGCGAGCGACATCACTTATGTGGTGAACGAGGCTGCAATGATTGCCGCTTTCAATGGCACCAACATCTCGCAGGAACTGATGGAGACGACCATCAACGGAATCAAGCCCAGCGTGAAGGGCGACGCACTGAAGGAATATGACCGCATCCGCGACAAGATGGAGGGCAATGAGCGTCGTAACTCCATGCCGAAGATAGGGTTTAAGACTAGTTAATAGTTGATAGTTTATAGTTAATAGTTAAAATCTAAGATAATGAAACTGAATGAATTATTGCTTGACTTCCTGCAGGAAGAGGGTTACCGTCCCCAGGTAGATCCGAACGACGGCGAGATTACGTTCAAGAGCGAGGGACTGACCTACTCTTTCTTCCCCGATGAGAATGACGAACAGTACTTCCGTCTGATGCTCCCCGCCATCTATGATGTGAACGAAGAAAACAAGTATGAAGTGCTTGAGGCGATTGATAAGACGAACTTCGACATGAAGGTAATCAAACTGTATATCGTGCATGA
>JAFZAK010000117.1 GCA_017557285.1 Muribaculaceae bacterium | reverse complement strand
CATTTGTCGCAAAGAGTGACGGCTCGTTTGTGCTCACTCGCACCTTAAAAGGTGCCTTCAAGGTCAAGGATGATGCTGGAAACTGGTATGGTGGCTACACTGGAAACGACACCTATTACTGGCTGACCACTAGCAATCCGAGTGTAAACCTGTGCGATGGCGCCAATTTGTACCTTGATGGTGAGTCGGCTACATATACCCTGACCATTGCTAATGGTGTGCTCACAGCAACTGGATTCGGAACACCGCCGACACCCCATGACCCCAAAGCAGAAGACTGGATGGACTGGGGTGTTATCACATGGGAAGAAGATGGTGAGATTCAGTCGTTCTGTGCTGGTAGTATGTTCCAGTTCGGTTTCCAAAGAGAATTTCACGCGGATTATCAATTGGTTGCTGATGACTGGAGCATAGATATTGAGGAAAATGGTGGAATTTACACCGTCTTGGATGAGTCGAAGGTGACTTATAGCATCTATACCGACTATGACAAGATATTGACATTCTTGCCTGAGGATTTCACTGTCACATTCTATGATGAAGATGGTAATCCAGTCGAGATTTGTGATATTCCTGAACCGACAACTGAGATACCTTATGGCTTTTTGGGCGAGAGCAACGCCTTCTTTGAAGTGGGCGATATTATGTTTGATAAGCCAAAGTTCTGTAATGATGTGGAGGGACAAGAGCCATTCTTCAAATATCGTATTGGTATTCAGGTTCACTATACGGTGGATGGTGTGAAGAGTTCCTCAAACATTGTTTATCTTTATCCTTTTGACGAGTATCAAGAGCTTCCTGTTCTCAAGGGTGATGTCAATTTGGACGGAAAGGTCGATGTGACCGATGTCAACATCCTGGTCAATATTGTGCTGGGCAAGGACAGCGCCGACAACTACGACGGTCGTGCCTATATCACCGAAGGTGACACCGTTGTTGATGTGAGCGATATCAACGCTGTCGTCAACATCGTCCTCGGCAAGACCGAGTAATATAGAAAAGAATTGAAATACGCATTAGTCACTGGCGCGTCGCGAGGAATCGGACGCGCCATCGCCCTGCGACTGGCGCAGGACGGGATGCCCGTGGTCATCAACTATCATAGCAACCACGAGGCGGCACAAGCCGTCAAACAAGAGATTGAAGATGCAGGTGGAACGGCCGAACTGTTGCCGTTCGACGCTGCCGACCCCAGTGCCATCGATGCCGCCATTGACCAGTGGGAGGAGAACCATCCCGATGACCATGTGGCGGTGTTGGTGAACAACGCTGGCATACGTCGCGACAATGTCATGTTCATGATGGGCGATGACGAGTGGCATCAGGTGCTCGACACCACCCTCAACGGGTTCTTCTACATCACCCGCCGCCTGCTAAAGCACATGATGCCGCGTCGTCGTGGAGGACGCATCGTCAACATCGCGTCGCTATCGGGTGTGAAGGGAATGCCGGGACAGGCAAACTACAGTGCGGCAAAAGCGGCGCTCATCGGCGCCACCAAGGCACTGGCGCAGGAGGTGGCGGGACGACAAGTCACTGTCAATGCCGTTGCGCCGGGATTCATCGAGACCGACATGACGCGCGACCTGCCGCAGGACGAACTTAGCAAGCTCGTTCCCATGGGGCGTTTCGGCACGCCCGACGAGGTCGCCGCTCTCGTGGCGTTCCTAGCCAGTGACCAGGCAAGCTATATCACCGGCGAGGTCATCAACATCAATGGCGGCCTCTATACCTAATGCTCTCATCGGCTTAGTCTTCTAGCCGAACTGCAATTCTTACGATTTTTTAGCCGCGAGGCACACGAATTTTTCGTGTGTTTCGCGGTTGATTTACATTGTTTTGTGCTAATTTTGCTACTCGTTCTGGTAGTTGCCTTGAAGAAATGTTAAATACCTTGCGAATTTCTTAATTCTTAATTCATAATTCTTAATTATATAGTACCTTTGCACCCGATTTTACTAGTATTTAGGGAGTCATTATAATAAAAATGAAAAGAAAAGTTGTCATCACGGGCATCGGCATCTGGTCGTGCCTGGGAACCAACATAGACGAAGTGCGTCAGTCACTGTACGACGGCAAATCGGGCATTGGCCTGGACCAGGAGCGCCTGGACTATGGCTACCGCTCGGGGCTGGTCGGCATGGTCAAGACGCCCGAACTGAAGCGCTTACTGGACCGTCGTATCCGTACCGGTCTGTCCGAGGAGGCTGCCTTCGCCTATATGGCGAGCAAGGAGGCCTTTGAGGGTGCCGGCATCGATGACCAGTACCTGCGCGACAACGAGGTGGGCGTGATTTTTGGCAACGACTCCTCGGCAGGTGCCGTCGTCAAGAGCGCCAAAATTATGGAAGAGGAGCACGACACCGCCATGATTGGCTCGGGACTGATTTTCCAGGGCATGAACTCGACGGTGAACATGAACATGCACACCATCTTTCACCTGCGTGGCATCAATTTCTCGGTCAGCTCGGCTTGCGCCAGCGGGTCGCACTCCATCGGTCTGGGCTACCTGCTCATCCAGCAGGGCCTGCAGGATGTCATCTTGTGCGGTGGAGCCCAGGAGGTGAACATCTATGCCATGTCGTCGTTTGACGCGCTCAATGCGTTCTCAACCCGCATGGACGAGCCCACCCGCGCCTCGCGGCCCTTCGACCGTGACCGCGACGGACTCATCCCCAGCGGTGGAGCGGCGGCGCTTATCCTCGAGGATTATGACCATGCGGTCAAGCGTGGGGCGACCATCCTCGCTGAGGTGTGCGGATATGGCTTCTCGAGCAATGGTGGTGGCATCAGCGAGCCCAGCGACGTGGGCAGTATGGTTGCCATGGAGCGTGCAATCAAGGATGCCCAGCTCACCCCTGCCGACATCGACTACATCAATGCGCACGCTACATCCACACCCAAGGGTGACATGTACGAGGCCATCGCTCTTAACAAGTTGTTCAAGGGCGAGCACGCGCTGATTTCGAGCACCAAGTCGATGACAGGCCACGAGTGCTGGATGGCCGGAGCCAGCGAGGTGGTGTACTCCATCATTATGATGCAACACAACTTTGTGGCGCCCAACATCAACCTTGACAACCGCGACGAGTACTCCGAGCCTCTGAACCTGGTTGAGCGCACTGTCGACACCCAAGTGGATGCCATCCTCAGCAACTCGTTTGGCTTCGGTGGCACTAACTCGGCTCTCGTAATCAAGAAACCACAATAAAATGATTTCGAACACTCGAGAATTCGAGTAATCGAGCATTCGAGAATTCGTGATTGACTTTTTAAACATGGATAGAAAAGAAATAGAAGAGAAACTGACTGACTTCCTCATCGACGAGTTTGAAATCGATGAGGAGAAGATATATCCCGAGGCAAAGTTGAAGGAAGACCTGGAGATTGACAGTCTCGACTTTGTTGACATCGCTGTGATGGTCGAGAAAACCTTTGGCTTCAAAATGCGGCCCGAGGAAATGACCGATGTCAAGACACTCGAGCAGTTCTGCGATTATATTCAGGCGAAAATGAAGTAAGAATTGGTCATGGACGAGCAACACGGTTCCATTACCTACCTGCCGCAACGACAAGACTTTGTCATGGTCGATCGGGTGCTCACCCACGGCGAGGCCGATGCCGTGGTGCAATTCGTAGTCCGACCCGACAATCTGCTGCTTGACGGTGACCAACTCACGGCAGCAGGTATCATCGAGAACATGGCGCAGTCGTGCGCCTCGACGATGCGATGCATCAGCGCCAACAACGAGGCCCTGCAGGGGCTGCAGCACGATGCGATGTCACGCATCTGGACCATCGGCGACATCAAGCAGGTCAAGATTCTGCGCTACCCGCGCTGCAACGAGGTGCTCAACACCCATGTGCGCATCGTGCTGAACATGTACCCGCTGATGATGACCGCGGTCGAGACCCACGTCGGCGACGAGATTATCGCCACGGCACGCATCGCCCTGGCCATGACCGCCCAAGAAGCTAACTAAACCCCTCTAACCCCCTAAAGGGGGAACAAAGTTTGCTTGTTTACTAAAAAAAGAAATAACATTCCCCCTTTAGGGGGATAGGGGGACAACTACTTAACTACTAGAAATAAATGGAAGAACTTATTCAAGAACTCAAGGAAGGAATCATCGAAGTGCTCAATCTGGATGGAGTCACTCCCGAAGATATCGATGCCGATGCGCCCCTGTTCGGTGGCGACCTCGGGCTCGATTCAATCGACGCACTCGAACTCATTGTGCTGATGGACAAGAAGTACGGCATCAAACTCAAAGACCCCAGCGAGGGTAAGAAGGTGTTCCTTTCGGTGGCTACGATGGCGAAGTTCGTCAGCGAGAACCGCACAAAGTAAACCCGGATGATTGAACCCATCTACATCACTGGCGCTGGTGTCGTGTCGGCAATCGGAGTGGGCAAGGAACAGACCTTGTCTGCACTGAATGCCGGCACGACAGGCATAGGCACGATGGCGTATCTCGACTCGTGCCACCGCGACATTCCGGTGGGCGAGGTGAAGTTGAGCAACGACGAGATGGTGCAGATGCTTGGCGTGGACAACGATCCGTTGTTCACGCGCACTGCATTGTTGGGCCGCCTGGCTTTGCGCGAGGCACTTGACCAAGCTGGCTTGACACGTGACATGCTCGCCGACGTGCACTTGGTGTCGTCGACCACGGTGGGCGGCATGGACCGACGTGAGCAGAACCACGCGCAGGAGAAGACTTGCGACCGTCTGCACGCCGTGATGGGTACACACAGTTGTGGCAACTCCACCCAGATGATTGCCGCCCAGTTCGGACAGTTCGCCTCGTTGTCGACGGTCTCCACCGCGTGCTCGTCGGCGACCAATGCCGTCATCACCGGGGCAAACATGCTGCGGTGCGGACTCGCCGACATTGTTGTCGTGGGTGGCTCCGAGAGCCTTTCAAAGTTCCACCTCAACGGCTTTAACGCGTTGATGATTCTCGATCGTCAGCAATGCCGACCCTTTGACCGCGACCGCGCTGGGCTGAACCTGGGTGAGGGCGCCGCCTACCTGGTACTGGAGACCGCTCGTTCGGTCAAGGCTCGCGGTGTCACGCCGCTGTGCCGCCTGGCGGGTTATGGCAATGCCTGTGACGCGTTTCACCAGACCGCGTCGTCGCCCGATGGCGAGGGTGCTTACCGCGCTATGAGCGAGGCACTTGAAATGGCTGGCATGAAGCCTGCCGACATCGATTACATCAATGCCCACGGAACCGGCACGCCCAACAACGACCTGAGCGAGAGCCAGGCCATCAAACGGCTGTTTGGACCCGAAATCCCGCCCGTGTCGTCGACCAAGTCTTTCACGGGACACACGACCAGTGCGTCAGGAACTATCGAGGCAGTCTTCTGCCTGTTGGCACTGGAGCACCACTTCTTGCCCGTCAACCTCAACTGGCAAAACGCCATGGAAGAGGGCATCGTGCCCGTCGCTGAACCGCGACAGGCCGAACTGCGAAACATCCTGAGCAATGCCTTCGGTTTCGGAGGCAATGACTCGTCAATGATATTCACCATAGACCATGCCTGATATGAGCCAGCCCAAGATTTATATTCAGGCGGCCGAGCAGGTCTCCATCCAGCAACCCCTGTCGCAGCAGTGGATGAGCGAGCCCATCCTCACTGACCAACTGCTGGCAACGGCGACAGTGCCCAACTACCGCGACTTTATCGACCCGCGCGAGGCACGACGCATGGGAGGCCTCATCAAGCGCGCCCTGGTCACGACCTTGAAGGTGTTGCGCGACACGGGCGTTGAACATCCCGATGCCTTCATCACCGGCACCAGCATCGGCAGCTTGGACTATACCGAGCGTTTCCTCGACGCCCTCGACGAGAGCGAGGAGGCACTCAGCCCCACATACTTCATGCAGTCGCCTCACAACACGGTGGGGTCGGCACTGGCCATCCACACCCGCTCGCACGGCTACAATACCACCTATTCGCATGGCGCGTGCAGCTTTGATTGGGCGGTCATGGATGCCTGGATTCAGATGCAACTGGGCAAAATCCGCACTGCCCTCGTCGGAGGTTACGAAGAGATGACGCAGGACTACTTCGAACTGTTGCAGAAGACTGGCTATGTGGGACAACCGGGCATGGCGCCCTGTGCCGAGATGTCGATGTCGATGATGCTCAACACCCAGTGTAGTGACAACTGCCTGTGCCAGTTGGCGGGTGTGGCGATGGGCAACCTGGCATATCGTGAGCGCATGCGCCAACAATTGGCACAGATGCTCAATGCGGCTCATCTTACCGCAGCCGATGTGAGCGCGGTGATGACCGGCAAGAACGGCAACCCCGACAATGATGCCTGTTATGACGGCATCGTCGATGACCTCTTGCCCGGAGTGCCTTTGCTGCGCTACAAGCATCTCTTCGGCGAAAACTATACCGCCTCGGCAATGGGGGTATATGCTGCCGCCCATTGCTTGGCACAAGGCATGGTGCCCGACTGCCTGCAAGAGCAGCCCAGGTTATTTAAACCTTGCGCCATTTTGTTGGTCAATCAGATGGACCAGCAGGAATACTCACTCATGCTCCTCACCAAGATATGATACTCAAACTCTTGCCCATATCACTGTTGCAGTGCATGTTGCTTGTCGGTGGACAGGTGCTGATGAAGTTCGGTCTGAACAAGGCGGGCGACTTCTCGTGGACGTGGCATTACTTCGGCCGACTGCTCTTTAACTGGCAGTTCTTCAGCTGTGGCATTTGCTTCGCGGCAGGATCGATCTTGTGGATGTACATCATCAAGCACTTTCCATTCAGCATGGCCTACCCCATGATCAGTTTGAGTTATGTCATGGGAATGCTTGCGGCCATCGTCTTCTTCCACGAGCAGATTTCTCTGACACGCTGGATTGGTGTCTTCCTCATCCTGGGAGGCTGCGTCCTGATTGCCAAGTGATAATTACTCGATTACTCGATTGCTCGAATCCTCGAATGTTCGATAACTAACAAACTATGAAAAAAATATTTTTATTTGCCATCTTGGCACTTGCGATGACACTCAATGTCGGCGCGCAGACCAAGCTGACCGACGCGCAGCAGAAACAGGTCATTGACGAGGTCGACCGTGCTGCACGCGCCATGAGCACCATGCAGTGCGATTTTACCCAGACCAAGACCATGAAGATGCTGAAGAAAACCATGAACTCGCAGGGACTCATGTACTACAAGCGCCCCGACAAGTTGCGCTGGCAGTACACCTCGCCCTACGACTATACCTTCATCATCAACGGAAGCATGGTGTCGCTCAAGTCGCAGA
The DNA here is from genome assembly GCA_017557285.1 of Muribaculaceae bacterium. GTDB lineage: Bacteria > Bacteroidota > Bacteroidia > Bacteroidales > Muribaculaceae > Sodaliphilus. The sequence continues at coordinate 12,739 of JAFZAK010000117.1, read as the reverse complement.
AGACACACGACAAAATCGATGTGAAGAAGAACAAGATGTTTGACCAGATCACCAAGGTCATCCTCAATAGCATCACAGGCAGCGGACTGAAAAACAGCGCCGACTTCACCTGTGTCATGTACAAGAACGGAAACATCTACTCGGCAAAGCTCTATCCCAAGAAGAAAGAGCTCAAGCAGGTGTACCAAGACATCGAGATCTTCTTCAATGCCCAGCGCACCATGGTGACCAGCGTCAAGATGGAGGAGAAGACAGGCGACACGACCGTCATCAAGTTTACCAACGTCAAGACCAACGCGCCTATCAATGAGAAGGTTTTTGCTGTTCAGTAGCATGGTCCTGCTCCTGTGCCAATGCGCGTTGGCACGGGGCAACGACATCCCCGACTGGCCCGACAGTTGCGTGGTCGATTCGTGGGAATACAACATCCTCATCCAGACACGCGGAAACAATGTCACCGGGCTGTGCCTGATGAACCTCTATCCCGACAGTTCCATCATTGGCACCGTCGTCAACGACTTTGGCGTGAAGGTGCTTGACTTCACCTACGCCAAGGGCAAGGCGCGGGTGATGAATGTCTTTGGACCTATCAACAAGTGGTACATACGTCGCGTCTTGCGCGGCGACTTCGCTTTCATCCTTGCCAACCTGCGTCGTGGCGAGGATGTTGTCGCAAAGAAACGACGCCTCACCATCATGCCCAACGGCGACATACAGGTCGCCAACGAACGATATAAAATCAATTACGTTTTCTCCCCAATGCCATCCCAGCAATGAAATTGAAAGACAGTTTCTTTTACATCACCGCCGAGGAGTCTTCAGAACAGGGATTCCAGTACCAGTTAAGCCTGAATGCTGAACATACGATTTACCAGGCACACTTCCCCGGAAACCCCATCACCCCAGGCGTTTGCTTGCTGCAAATAGCCACCGAACTGCTTGAACTGCACGAAGGCGTGCGCTTGCAGCTGCACACGGCCGATGCCATCAAGTTCCGCAAACCGGTCACACCCGACATGCGACCCACCTTTGTCTTCACTGCTCTCAAGCATGAGGCGGGCCTTGCCGTCACCGTCAATGTCGAAGACGAGGACAAGGCACCGGTGGCCAAGATGTTGTTGAAATTCAATGTCATTGCTTAATAACTGGGCAGGGTAGGGGATGAAGAGATTGCTCTACATACTGCGCCAAACGGCCTACTCGGTCTTTGCATTCGCCTGCTTTCTGGGCATGGCGATTGAATTGACTGTGAGAGGATTCTTCCTCATCACGGTGGGCGGCGCGACCGATGAGCACAAGCGGCGGTTCCACCTGCTCTTGCAGCGCAGGATGCGATTTGCCTTCACCCACGTCCCAGGCACGACCTATACCATACACAACGAGCCAGGAGAGGCGTTTGACAAGCCAGCGATTATCGTCAGCAATCATCAGTCGCACCTCGACCTGGCTGCAATTATAATGCTCACGCCCAATCTGATTGTCCTCACCAAGGGCTGGGTGTGGCACAACCCGTTCTATGGCATCATCATCCGATATGCCGACTATTTCCCCGTCACCGAGACCGAGCAGATGACGCAAAACATTGCCCAGATGGTCGACAAGGGTTACTCAGTGGTTATTTTCCCCGAGGGCTCGCGCTCGCCCGACTGCAAGATACGGCGATTCCATCGCGGGGCGTTCTATATGGCCGAGCAACTCAATCTGGACATCATTCCCATCTTTATCGACGGCTTTGGCAAGGTCCTGCCCAAGGAGTCGTTTCACCTGCATCCGGGCAATATGACTATCGAAGTAATGCCCCGCATCCGCCGTGACGACCCCATGTGGGAGAAGGGATATCGCGAGGTGACCCGTCAGGTCCATGCCATGTATCTTGAGAAAAAGCAATGAAGCGGTGCGTCGTCATAGGTAGTGGGCTGGCAGGACTGGCCAGTGCGGTCATCCTGGCAAAAAACGGTTATCAGGTGACCGTCCTTGAACAGGGAGCGCAGATGGGCGGGTGCCTACAGTGCTTTGCCCGCGGCGATGCCCTGTTCGACACAGGCATGCACTATGTGGGCAGTGCCGACCCAGGGCAGACGATGCACACCATGCTTCGTTACTTGGAGTTAGACGGCCTCATCCCTTTGTCACGGCTCGACCCCTGCGGATATGACATCATTGCCCTCAATAGTGAGCGCTACCCCTTGGCCAACGGCGAACAGGCGTTTGTCGAGACCTTGGCCAAGCACTTCCCCGACTGCCGCGAGCAGTTGCACCAATATCATCAGTTGGTGACCCGCGTGGCATCATCGGCGGTGATGCACTCGCTCGACCCCGAGCAAGACCGGCAAGGCAACGCCCCCTACCGCCTGCGCAGTGTCAATGAGGTGATTGACAGCGTGGTGACACATCCCGTGTTGCGGCAGGTGCTGGCGGGCATTCAGCCCCTGTATGCCGGTGAGCGTGACCGCACACCCTTTGCCACGCACGCCCTCATCAGCGACTTCTTCAACCAGAGCGCGTTCCGCATCGTCGGCGGCAGTGCCGTGGTAGCGCAGGCCCTTTCCGATGTGCTGGCCGCCCATGGCGGGCGCGTGATGTTGCGGTGCAAGGCCGCGCACATCGAGTGCGATGACACCCGTGCCGTGGCTGTGACGACCGATGATGGCGAGCGTTTCCCCGCCGACCTGGTCGTGAGCACCATCCACCCGGCAAACACCATGCGGCTCGTTGACAGCCACCTCATCAGGCCCTCTTATCGTTGCCGACTCACCCAAGCGCGAAACACGACATCGGTCTTTACCGTCTACCTCAAGTTCCGAAAAGACAAGGTGCACTATATGAACCACAACCTCTATCTCTATCGGGGCAGCACGACGTGGAACTGTGAGCGGTATGACGAGGCGTCGTGGCCTAAGTACTTGCTCTATATGCATTTCTGCCACAGCGAGAGCCCGCTCTTCGCCCGCACGGGACAAATCATGACCTATATGCGCTTTGACGAGGTGCAGCGTTGGGCAGATACCGCCGTCGAGCAGCGCGGAGCGGACTATGAGGACTTCAAGCGCGCCAAGGCCGAGCGACTCATCCAGGCGCTGGAAGCCGAGGTGCCTGAACTCAGAGGCAACATCGAGCGCTATTACACCTCCACGCCGCTGACCTATCTCGACTATACAGGTACGCCCCAGGGCGCAATGTACGGCATCGCACGCGATGTGAACGAACCCCTGGGCGGGAGCATCGCCAGTCGCACTCGCATCCCCAATCTCCTGTTGGCAGGGCAGAGCATCACTGCCCACGGCATGCTGGGCGTACTTGCAGGCAGTTTCCTCGCCTGCGCCGAAGTGCTCTCCCTCCCCACCATCATAGAAGAATTAAAAACATCTGTCCCCCCAGCCCCCTAAAGGGGGAGCAACTCAATAAGTCCCCCTTCAGGGGGATTTAGGGGGACATCACAAGATTAGAAATATGAAAACAGCAGTATTCTATTATACCCAGAGCGGGCAGGCATTGGCCGCCGCGCAGAGCATCTGTCAGCCACTGCAAGGCGATGGCATGACAGTCGTCTACAAGCAGATTGTGCCCGAACAGCCCTTCCCCTTCCCCTGGAGCAAGGACGAGTTCTTCAACGTCTTCCCCGAGACGCGCCTCGGCTTGCCTCCCTATGGCATCCAGCCCATCGACCTCGATGATGTGCAGGACGCCGACCTGGTGATGGTTGTCGGCCAGTCGTGGTACCTGTCGCCCTCGTTGCCCATCCAGTCGTTCTTCACCGACGAGCGCATCAAGCAGTACCTGGGCGGAAGGCAAGTCGTCTTCGTCAACGCCTGTCGCAATATGTGGCTTAAGACCAGCCATGCCATCAAGGGCTATCTGCGCGACGCAGGAGCCACCTTTGTGGGACACATCGTGCTCCAGGACAACAATGCGCCCAATCTGGTCAGTGTCATCACCATCATCCGTTGGCTGATCTATGGCAAGAAAGAGCCCACCCGCCTGTTGCCGCAAGCCGGCATCAACGACAAAGAAATCGCTGAAGCGTCACAGTTTGGACAAATCATCCGTGACACCTGCCGCGATGGTGCTGTCGATGGCCTTCAAGACCGCTTGCTTGCCGCTGGAGCCATCAAATACAAGCCCTCAGTACTCTTCGTTGAGAAGATTGGGCATCGCATGTTCGGCTTCTGGGCCAAGTTTGTCCGCAAGAAAGGCGGCTTTGGCGACCCGCGCCGTCGCGGCCGCCTCAACGCCTTCTGCATCTACCTCTTTTCGGCCCTGTTCGCCATCTCCCCCTTCGGTGTCCTCGTCTTCTGGCTCACCTATCCCTTCCGCCACATTCCCCGCCACCGCCAAGAAGACTGCAGTGTAAAATAGCAGATTCGCAGCCACTATATTTCTGAATTAACACCAAATTTTTGTCGGTCTCAAAAAAACGCTGTAACTTTGTACGCTTTAAAGAAGACCGACAAAACATGGAACGCTTTTTTAATACTGCTGGGCCGAACAATCCTGAGGATAGTTACACGCTGGATCCTTTGAAAAGGTTTGACTTGGAGGAGGTGCTGATGCTCATCCGGCAGAAGAAATACTTCGTGCTGCATGCTCCGCGTCAGACGGGAAAGACATCCTGCCTCCTTGCTTTGCGTGACTTGCTCAACAAGCGTGGAGACTACATTGCAGTCTATGTCAACGTTGAGGGCGGCCAAGCCATGCGCAATGATGTCCGTAGTGTCGTCAAATCAACATGTGACAGCATTGCTGACAAATTACGACTCATTCTTGGCAGTGATATGCCCTTCGAGATTAGAAAGGCAGTTGGAATCATGGATGAGGCTACGATGTTGACAGCATTCTTAAGAAGGCTCTCAGAGTCATTGCCCAAGCCACTAATATTGTTCATTGACGAAATTGACGCGCTGGTGGGCGACTCACTGGTGAGCGTGCTTCGGCAGATACGTGCCGGATATGACGAGCGTCCTGACTCGTTTCCGCAGAGCATAGTGCTGTGTGGTGTGCGCGATGTGCGAGACTACCGCATCGTCCTCTCTAACCAGGACATCATCACCGGAGGCTCGGCGTTTAACATTAAGGCAGAGTCGTTGCGGCTGGGAAACTTCACACCCGACGAGATACGCGAACTATACGGACAACATACCGCCGAGACTGGGCAGGTCTTCGAGGAGGAGTGCTTCCCGATGATTTGGGAGGCCACCGAGGGGCAACCGTGGTTGGTTAATGCATTGGGTTACGAGGTAACTTACAAGCTGAAAGAGTGCCGTGACCGCAGTGTGCGCATCACCCCCGAGATGATTTACCGTGCCCAGGAGCAAATCATCAAGCGCCGCGACACCCACATTGACATCCTCATAGACAAACTTCGCGAGCCTCGTGTCAAACGAGTCATCGAGCCTATACTAGCCAATAGCGACAATGTGTCGGTTGAGGACATCCCCGACGATGACATCATGTATGTCACCGACATGGGACTGGTCAAGAAAGAGATTGGCAAGCCCTTGCGCATTGCTTGCGGCATCTATCGTGAGATTATCCCGCGCGAGCTCACTTGGAGTAGGCAGCAGACTATGGTGACCCGTGAACCGCAATGGTTCATCAATCCAGACAATAGCATCAACATGGAGAAATTACTGCTCGATTTCCAGCAGTTCTTCCGTCAGAATGCTGACTCATGGATTGGTCAGTTTGACTATGCCGAGGCCGGACCTCAGTTGCTGTTACAAGCTTTTTTACAGCGCGTTGTTAATGGTGGTGGATACATCGACCGCGAATATGGTCTAGGACGAAAGCGCACCGACCTACTCATACGCAAACCGCTTACCGATGGCTATGGCGGTCCTGTGCAACGTGTGGTGCTGGAACTCAAAATCCTTCGTGGAGACTTGCTTCAAACCATCGAGAAAGGACTTGAACAGACCGTTGGCTATATGGATTTGGTCGGTTCGGTTGACGAGGGACACCTTATCATCTTTGACCGCTCGAGCAACAAGTCTTGGGATGAGCGCATTTGGCATGAACCACGCCAGGTCCAAGGTCGCACTATCACTGTGTGGGGAATGTAAAATACGTGAGTTTTATAAAGTACTGACACACAGCTGCGCCCCTAAGTTAGGGGAGCTGTCACGAAGTGACTGAGGAGTGTGTGATACCGCTAGGCTGTTTGACACACGCCCCCGCCGCTTCGCGGCACCCCCTCTAACTTAGAGGGGGAGCTGCTAACGCATTGAATATCAAATAACAAATTCATCGAACTCACGTTATTATAACGAAATTTCGCAAGAAATACTCACGACTAACAATCTTCTTTATTGATGGCCAATCAAGCATGATGCGCACGCGGCTGTGTTCGGGGTTGTCCCAGTAGCATCGGTAGGTTCTACCTAGATGGAATGAACCACGATATAGTTCATTATTTACACATTTGCAATACATTGCCGTAAAGTTTCAGTTTTTTCAATACCAGTAGTCGAAAGAGTATAGGAAATCGGCAAGGGTCATAATCTCAGGTGATGCAGGCCATATCCTATTGACAGCAACATGAGTTTTTTCATTGTTGTACCAATACCCTTGATAGATGTTTCCCACAATGAATAGATGAGGAAATCTGTCATTATTTTTGCACTTGCAGTACATTGTCGTAGAGTTTAGTAGTTTTCCTTTAATAAATCAATAGCAAAAATTGTACCAATTGAGTCAACTCTTGGGGACAACAGGTTTATAGCTCCTTTGATTAAACGAATCAAACAAATCTTGTTCATTTCACAAAAAAGTGCTATCTTTGCATGACTCAAAAATAATCAATTCTTTTGCGCGATGAACAACGAGAAACAGATGGCTAAGGCGGCTGCCGAATTTGCCCATCGATGGCAGGGACACGGCTACGAGAAAGGCGAGAGCCAAAAGTTCTGGATGGACTTGTTGGCCGAGGTATTCGGTGTGCAGCAGGTGACCGAGTTCATCGAGTTTGAGGACAAGGTGATGCTCGACAGCACTTCGTTCATTGACGGCTATATTCCCGCTACCCGTGTGATGATTGAGCAGAAGTCGCTCGGCAAGGACTTGCGCAAACCCATCCGTCAAAGCGACGGCTCGATGCTCACACCGTTCCAACAAGCCAAGCGATATGTCGCAGGACTGCCGCTGAGCCGACACCCTCGGTGGGTGGTGGTGAGCAACTTCGCCGAGTTCCTTGTCTATGATATGGAGCGGCCCAATGGCGAGCCTGAAAGCATCCTGCTGGCTGACCTGGGTAAGGAATGGTACCGCCTGCGTTTCCTGGTGGACACTGGTAACGAGCACCTGGCTCGAGAGTTGGAGGTCTCGATGCAAGCGGGCGAGATTATCGGCGAGATATATGATGCCCTGCTCAAGCAGTATGGTGACAAAGATGACGAGACACTGCGACAACTCAATGTCCTGTGCGTCAGGCTCGTGTTCTGCCTTTATGCCGAGGATGCTGGTATCTTTGGGCATGACCAGTTCCATGACTACTTGGCCAAGCAACCCGCCGAGATGATGCGTTCGGCATTAATCCAATTGTTCAAGGTGCTAAACACGCCCGTCGAGCAGCGCAGCCGTCACGAACGCGATGAACTCAAGGCGTTCCCCTATACCAATGGAGGCCTGTTTGCCGAGGAGATTGATATACCGCAGTTTACGCCCGAATTGGCACAACTGCTGCTGCAAAATGCTAGCCTGGACTTTGACTGGAGCGAAATCTCGCCCACCATCTTCGGGGCAGTATTTGAGAGCACGCTCAACCCCGTCACACGCCGAACGGGCGGCATGCACTATACTAGCATCGAAAACATACACAAGGTCATCGACCCATTGTTCTTGAACGACCTGCGGGCTGAGTTCGCCGAGATTTGCGAAGACAAGTCGCCCCGCTCGCAACGCACCCGATTGCTGGCATTCCAGGACAAACTGGCATCATTGACATTCCTCGACCCTGCCTGTGGCAGTGGCAACTTCCTCACCGAGACCTACTTGTCGTTGCGCCGGTTGGAGAATGAGGTTGTGACGCGTCTCACTGGTGGCCGCTCGGTTATTGGTTTTGAGGATATCACACCTATCAAGGTGAGTATCAATCAGTTCTATGGCATCGAGATCAACGATTTCGCCGTGACTGTTGCCACAACTGCCCTGTGGATTAGCGAGGCACAGATGCTGCGAGAGACCGAGCGCATCATCCACCACGACATCGACTTTCTCCCCCTCAAGTCCTATGCCAACATCCGCGAAGGCAACGCACTGCGCATGGATTGGGACTTGATAGAACAAGATGATGAACCACTTACCGTGCATGCCAAGAATGCTTATCTCATTTCTGACGAGAATAATGTTAGCATGGTGGGTGAACCTGAAATCTCCTACAATGATGTCCAACTTACTGCCGAGAATTGGCATGTAGGCCTTAGGCCCACCCCTCCACCTGTTCGCATCCATTACGATTACATCATTGGCAATCCGCCGTTTGTGGGCGCTAGAATGATGAGCAAAGAACAAAAGCAAGATGTGCTTAATATCTTTGGCACAAAATGGCCTAATGTGGGCAATCTGGACTATGTGTGCTGCTGGTACAAGCGAGCTGCGAGTCTGATGCGACTCAGCTCACGTACCCGAACAGCATTTGTGAGCACAAATAGTATTAGCCAAGGCGAACAGGTTGCCAACCTGTGGGAGAGACTATTCGACATGGGGGTACGTATCAACTTTGCCCACCGCACATTCCGTTGGGACAGTGAGTCATCGCTAAAAGCACACGTTCACTGCGTTATTATCGGCCTTTCGCTTGACAACTCACCTAGCTTGGGGGAGGACATGCCGTGTGTCATCTACGACGGGGATAGTAAGATTGTGGTTAAGCACATCAACGCCTATCTACTTGACGCCCCGGACGTGTTTATCGGTAAACGAAAGCAAACACTTTGCGACGTGCCACAATTGCTCACTGGTAGCCAACGTATTGATGACGATCTTTTTATGTTTACAACTGAAGAAAAGGATGATTTCATTCAAATAGAGCCACAAGCTACAGAATACTTCCGACGTTGGTATGGAGCAGAAGAGTTTATAAATGGACGTACTCGCTGGGTATTGTATTTAGGTAATTGCTCACCTGCCGAATTGAGAAAAATGAAATACTGCATGCAGATAGTTAGCAAAGTACGTGACTATCGTCTCGCCAGCAACCGCCAACAGACCCTGCGCGCGGCTCTCACACCTCATCGTTTCGGACTAGAAGTTATACCAGGTGGTAATTTTATGACAATTCCAGTTGTGTCTTCAGAACGTCGAAGATATATTCCGATGGGTTTCATGAGGCCAGATGTCATGTGCAGCAATCAGCTAAATCTCATCCCCGATGCGACCTTGTATCATTTCGGGGTGTTGACGAGCAATGTGCACATGGCTTGGATGCGGGCAGTGTGCGGACGACTGAAAAGCGACTATCGTTATAGCAAAGATATTGTTTACAACAACTTCCCATGGCCGGAGGTGAGCGATGCCCAGCGAGCAAAGATTGAAGCAACGGCGCAAGGAATCCTTGATGCGAGGGCGTTGTATCCCGACTCGTCGCTGGCCGACTTGTACGACGAAGTCACCATGCCGCCCGAACTCCGCAAGGCCCATCAAGCCAACGACCGCGCCGTGATGGAGGCTTACGGCATGAGTGTAAAGACAACAACCGAGAGCCAATGCGTAGCCGAGCTGTTCAAGCGTTACCAGATACTTGTTAATGCATAATTTGCTCTAATCAGTTATCCTCTTTATCTGAATTAACACCAAATTTTTGTCGGTCTCAAAAAATGTCAGTACCTTTGCAGATTATGCAAATGAAATTTGCTGGCAATCACTATCTAAGTGCCTAAAACAAGGCACTTTAACTGCATTTGAACTACAAAATTTGAAATGAACGTATATATCACAAAGGCGGCGAAGTTCTTGCCCAATGCTCCGGTCGGGAACGACGAGATGGAGGATTACTTGGGGCTGGTCGATGGGAAGCCATCAAAGGCCAGGACGCTGATTCTGAGCCGCAATGGTATCAAAAGCCGCTACTATGCATTGGACCGTGAGGGCAATGTTACCCACACCAATGTGCAGATGGCCGCCAATGCCGTGCGTGGACTGCTTGACGAAAACTTTACACTCGATGACATTGACGTGCTCTCGTGCGGCACCGCCACACCCGAACAAGTCATGCCGTCGCATGGCGTGATGGTGCATGGCGAACTAGGTGGCAAGCGCAATATCGAGGTCGTCTCGTTTGCTGGCTCGTGCTGTGCTGGCGTTGACGCGCTCAAATATGCCTGTATGGCAGTCGAACTTGATCCCAGCGTCAATGCCGTCGCATCGGCCTCCGAGCGGATGTCCGCTTGGATGCGCGCCTGCTATTTCCAGAAGGAATCCGAGCAGTTCCACTTGCTCAAAAAACGCCCCATACTTGCCTTCCAGAAGGACTTCCTGCGTTGGATGCTCTCGGACGGTGCCTACGCCTTGTTGCTGCAAAGCAAACCCAGCGAGAACCAACTGTCGCTCAAGGTCGAATGGGTCGAAATCACCTCGTTTGCCCACCAGGTAAAGACTTGTATGTATGCTGGCGGCGAGAAGGACGAGAACGGCGACCTGCATGGATGGGCATCCTACCCCGAAGAGGAATGGCTCAACCAGTCGCTCTTTGCCCTCAAGCAGGACGTCGAACTGCTCGCCGAGAACATTGTGCCACTGGGCGTGGACTACTTGCTGCAACTCTTTGAGAAGCACAACTTCAAACCCGAGGAGGTAGACTGGTTCCTGCCCCACCTGTCATCGATGTACTTCAAGGACAAGATTATGGAAGGGTCGGCAGCGAAGGGCTTTGTCGTCCCCGAGGAGAAGTGGTTCATCAACCTGCCCCGCATCGGGAACATCGCCTCGGCTTCAGGCTTCGCCATGCTAGAGGAACTCATGTACTCGGGCAAGCTCCAGAAGGGTCAGAAAATCCTGATGATGATTCCCGAGAGCGCTCGTTTCTCTTACTGCTACGCCTTGTTTACTGTCTGTTGATGAAGCCTCACCCTAAATTCCCGTCCCCCCAAGCCCCCCTGAAGGGGGGTGTAAAATGTTGATGCAAAACAAGACATTCCCCCTTTAGGGGGTTAGGGGGACTTGGGGTAAAAACTACAATTATGAAAGTAAAAGACGTCCCGCAGGACTTGAAATACATGGGAGGAACCGTGATCCGCGACCTGGACTATGCCGTTGACGAAGACGGAAAGTACCAGGCCGTGCTCAGTGACGGGTGGTCGCCGCAGAACGACGCGCTCGAGGTCACGATGGACGGCATCGATGAGGAGTGCCAGGAAATCCTCGAGCGGGTGCGCCGAGGCGAGACAAGCCCGCTGGAGTACCATGCCGCACGCAATGTGATGCCCCTCGAACTGCTGGCACGATACACCGGCTTCTCCAAACGAAAGGTCAGGAAACACCTGGACCCCAAGAACTTTAACAAACTTGATGATGAAACGCTCGCCGCCTACGCCGATGCACTGCGCATCACTGTCGACGAGCTGAAGAGCATACCTGAACAATGATTTTGTCATTAGAGCATCGCCCGGCGGCACATTGCGAGAATGGTGCCACGGCGACATTGTTACGTTTTCACGGCATCGACTTGTCAGAACCGATGATTTTCGGTCTGGCAAGTGGAATTTTCTTTACACACATACCCTTTATCAAGATGTCGGGCATGCCCGTCACCTCGTTCCGCACCTTCCCGGGCATCCTGTTCAAACGAGTGACCAAGCAGCTGGGCATCAAGACCGTCACGCGCCGTTACCTGAACAAGGAGCACGCCATGCGCGACCTGGACAAGATATTGCTTGAGCGGCAGATTCCCGTGGGTTGTGTCGTGGGTATGTACTACCTGCCATATATGCCCATGGAGTACCGTTTCCACTTCAATGGGCACAACATCTGCATCGTCGGCAAGGATGAACAGACGGGCGACTATACCGTCCACGACGCCAACGCCACCGAGCGTGTCACCATCTCGCCCAAGGACCTGCTCAAGGTGCGTTTCGCCAAGGGTGGAACCTACCCGTTGTTGGGGCAGATGTACTGGATTGAGTCGGTTCCCGACCAGTTGCCCGACCTGCGGCCCATCATCTTCAAAGCCATCAAAAAGGCCTGCTGGATGATGACCTCGCAGCCCAGCTGGATACACTATGTGGGTGTCAACGGCATCGATTACCTCTCGCGCCGCATACGCAACTGGGAGAAAGACTGGGGCAAGCGCCGAGCGGCACTTAACCTGGCGCAAATCATCCGTATGCTCGAGGAAATCGGCACGGGCGGCGCCGGATTCCGGTTCCTTTATGGTGCCTTCCTGCAAGAGGCCGCTGAACTGACGGGTGTCGAGGAGTTGAACGACTATTCGCGCCGCATCACCGAGATAGGCGACCTGTGGCGAGACTTCGCCTACAATGCGTCGCGCATCTTCAAGCGCCGTCAGGGCGAGAACTACACCTACGATGACTTGGGCGACGTGCTGGAGCAAATTGGCAAACTCGAACGCGCCTTCTTCACCGAACTCAAAGAAACAGTTGTCCCCCTAACCCCCTAAAGGGGGAACAACAAATACACCCCCCTTTAGGGGGGGCTTGGGGGGACTATTTATTGATAAAATGACCTCATTTTTCCTGAACATATATGATTTCTTCCAGCGCAAGAAACGCTTGTGCTGGGCGCTGATGGT
>JAFZAK010000116.1 GCA_017557285.1 Muribaculaceae bacterium | reverse complement strand
CCTAGTCATCCCAGATAAAAATGAACAAACTGAACATCTACTGCAAGAACATCAACCAATATGTTCCCGTCACGGGTGGTGAGTCGTTGCTTGACATCTACCGCCGCATGGACCCCAAGCCACACGAGTGCCCGATGCTGGCACTCGTCAACAACAAGAGCGAGGACATGAGCTTCAGCATCTATCGCCCAAAGCAGGTTGAGTTTATCGGCACGGAGCACCCGTCGGTGCAACGCGCCTACATCCGTTCGCTGTGCATGGTCATGTACAAGGCGGTGAACGACCGCTACCCCGGCAAGCGCCTGCGCTTCATGCACAGTGTGAGCAACGGCTACTACTGCGTGCTCAAGCATGAGGAGGCACCCATCACCGAGGAGATGCTCGACCGCATCAAGTCGAAGATGGAGGAGATTATCGAGCACGATATCCCCTTTGTGGGCTATGAGCGGCTTACCAAGGACGTGGTCGAGATGTTCCGCCAGCAAGGGCTCAACGACAAAGTGCGCCTGCTGAGCGACGTACACCAACTCTACACCAAGTACTACCAGTTGGGCGACATCATCGACAGTTTTTATGGCCCGCTGGTGCCCTCGACCGGTTACCTCAAGACTTTCGACCTGCAGCTCTATGAGGAAGGAATGCTCTTGCTCGGCCCCGACTGGAATGACTCCGAGAAGCCTGCACAGCCCACCTCGCAGCCCAAGATGTTCAAGGCGTTCACCGAATATATCCAGTTCAACGACATCATCGGTGTCGATGATGTGGGCTTCTTGAACAGTGTGATCAAAAACGGCCATCACGCCTCGTTGCTCATTAATGTCGCCGAGGCCCTGCACAACAAGAAGTTTGCCGAGATTGCCCACGATATCGCCCAGCGTTACCAACAGGGCGGCGCACGTGTGGTGCTCATCGCCGGACCATCGTCCAGCGGCAAGACCACCAGTAGCAAGCGCCTTGCCATCCAACTCGCGACCAACTATATCCGCCCCAAGGTCATCGAACTGGACAATTACTTCGTCAACCGCGACAGGACACCTCGCGACGAGACGGGCGACTATGACTACGAGTCGCTCTATGCCCTCGACCTAGAACAGTTCAACCGAGACCTAGAGGACCTTATCGCCGGTAAGGAGGTGAAGATGCCTACTTATAACTTCACCACGGGCTCGCGCGAGTACCGCGGCAACACCCTGCGGCTCGAAAAGAACAATGTCCTGCTCATCGAGGGCATTCACGGCTTGAACCCCGAACTGACGCAACACATTCCTGAGGAGCAGAAGTTCCGCCTATATGTGAGCGCGCTTACTACGCTCAACATTGACGACCACAACTGGATTCCCACCACCGACAACCGCTTGTTGCGCCGCATTGTTCGCGACGCCAAGTACCGCGGGGCCACAGCTCGCGACACCATCGCCCGCTGGGGCAGTGTACGTCGTGGCGAGCAGAAGTGGATTTTCCCCTATCAGGAGAATGCCGATGCCACGTTCAACTCGTCGCTGTTGTTCGAGTTGGCGGTGATGAAGAATTTTGCCGAACCAGTGCTGAAACAGGTTCCCGCCGATTGTCCCGAATATGCCGAGGCATGGCGTCTGCTACGTTTCCTCAGCTACTTCGAGCCGCTGGAGGAGAAGGACATTCCAAGCACCAGCCTCCTGCGCGAGTTCCTCGGCGGCTCAAGCTTTCACTATTGATTTCCCGCGCCAGCGGTTGATTTGGAACCACGCTACGCGTGGGAAATCTAAATAAAAATTGATTAAAAAAATCTCTGGGCGACTGAGATTATTATTGGTAGCTGGGCTGAGATTTTAAAACAGATTATGAAAAGGATTTCCCGCGCCAGCGGTTGATTTTGGACCACGCTACGCGTGGGAAATCTAAATATAATTTGATTCAAAAATCTCAGGGCAACTGAGATTATTATTGGTAGCTGAACTGAGATTTTAAAACAGATTATGAAAAGGATTTCCCGCGACAGCGGTTAAAATATACCTTGCTCGCAATCTTGTTCTATTAATAATTTGTGGCTATGAATTTGGTTCATGAATATAATAAGAAATATTCGTTTTTTCAAGAAATAGTTGGCTTTGCCATGAAGGTCTACAATACCTATAGACCAGGTTTACTTGAAAATGCCTATGAGGCCGCATTAGATTATCTACTCAATCAGAATGGCCATCAATCAGTGCGGCAAGTGTATCTGCCTATATATTGGGAAAATGTTCAACTTGACCAAAACTATAGGATGGATATGGTTGTAGATGGGAAAATAATTGTTGAGCTAAAGGCGGTATCAAATGTAATACATGCTCATCGCAAGCAACTATTTAACTATATGAACTTGACTCATATGCCTTATGGTATGATAATTAATTTTAGTGATAACATACTATATTCTGAGTGGTATGAACGTGATTCCACCACAGGGGAGATCACTCGAATAAGGCTAATGAAATAAGTAAAAGGCAACTGAGATTATTGGTAGATGAGCTGAGATTTTAAAACAGATTATGAAAAAGATTTCCCGCGAAGCGGTTGAATAAATGCTATGGAAGAGGAAAAGAAACTTGCTGCGATTGTTGTAGTGGCCGAAGATGGTGCCATCGGGCGTGACGGGGGACTGCTGTGCCACCTGCCTGCCGACCTGCGGCACTTCAAGGAATT
This sequence comes from Muribaculaceae bacterium, assembly GCA_017557285.1. GTDB lineage: Bacteria > Bacteroidota > Bacteroidia > Bacteroidales > Muribaculaceae > Sodaliphilus. Next base: position 3,322 of record JAFZAK010000116.1, on the reverse strand, counting down.
GACGATGGGACATTCCATTGTTATGGGGCGGCGCACTTTCGAGTCGTTCCCCAAGGGCGCCCTACCCGGCCGCCAGAATATCGTCATCACCCGCAACAAGCACTATCACCCGCAGGGCGTGACGGTGGTGAACAGCATTGACGAAGCACTGCAAGCCGTCGAGATGCCCGGTGAGGTGTTTATCATCGGCGGGGCACAGATTTATGCCGCCACGTTCGACCAGGTGCAGACACTGCATCTGACGCGCCTGCACGCCACCTTCGAGGCCGCCGACGCATTCTTTCCCGACATTGACCCGACCCAGTGGGAAGAACTCGACTGCGAGCAACACGAACCCGATGAGCGTAACCCCTACGCCTACGACTTCGTCACCCTACGCCGAAAGATATGAGCGACAACCTGTACACGACACATACATTGGCCAATGGGTTGCGGATGGTGCATGTGCGCACCCATTCGCCCGTTGCGTGGTGCGGCCTGGCTGTGAATGCTGGCAGCCGAGATGACGGTGAGGGCCAGTATGGCCTGGCTCATTTCGTCGAGCACACCATCTTCAAGGGCACGACGCACCGCCGCTCGTGGCACATTATCAACCGCATGGAAAGCATCGGCGGCGAACTGAACGCTTATACCACCAAGGAACATACGATGGTCTACTCGGTGTTTCCCGCCGAACACCTGGCACGCGCCGTCGAACTGCTTGCCGACCTGGTGTGTTGTTCGACTTTCCCTCACGACGAGATTGAGCGCGAGCGCGACGTGGTGCTCGAGGAGGCCGACAGTTACCGCGACACACCAGGCGATGCCGTTTATGACGATGTGGAGGACATCCTGTTTGCCGGCAGCGCGCTGGGACACAATATCCTGGGCGTGGAGGAGCATCTGCGCGGTTTGGGTTCGGAACATTGCATGAACTACCTCAAGTCGCTGTATGTGCCTGACAACATGGTGTTTTTTGTGGTGGGGAATATGGCTCCCGAGCGAGCCTTCAAGTTGGCCGAGCGGCACATGGGCGCGATGGACTGTCCACTGCAACGCCTGCCACGCGAGGTGCCACCCATCAATGCACCTAGCCGCCACACCGTTGATATGCACTTGCACCAGGCGCACACGGTGGTTGCCATGCGACTGCCCAGCATGTACAGCGAAGAACGGTTCGCCCTGTCGCTGCTCAACAACATTCTGGGCGGACCAGGGATGAATTCGCTACTCAACGTGCAGCTGCGCGAGCGAAGGGGGTATGTCTACACGGTTGAGTCGACCATTAGCCTGATGAGCGACTGCGGCATGATACAGGTCTATATGGGTTGCGACCCCAGCGATATCCGCTCGAGTCTGCGCGTGATTGACCGTGTGACGCACGACCTGGCCAGCAACTGCCTTGCCGAACGCCGTCTGGATGCAGCCAAACGTCAGTATTGTGGACAACTGCTGCTCGCCGCCGACAGTGCCGAATGGATGGCGATGAGTGCAGGCCGAAACATGCTGTGCCATGGCCAGGTGACCACACTCGACGAGATGGTAGAGTGCATCACCGCCGTCACTCCCGAGCAGGTGCGCCACGCCGCCGAACACATCACGCTTGAAGGGGCGACGATTCTCACGTTGCGATAGTTGTCCCTTTCAACCGGAAGTCTATATTTGAAATGAGTAGATTAAAATGAAAACGATACTAAATATTCTGTTCCTCGCAGTTGTGGTGGGGGTATTGACTGGTTGCACGAGCAACGATTTCACCATCCAAGCACAATTGGATGGAGTGAGCGAGCGCACTGTAATCATCGCTTATAGTGGTGACCATGGAGTCGTTACCGATCGTGTCAAGCTTGAGGAAGGCAACTCGTTTACCTATCGTGGCAACAGCGACCAGTACACGCTTGTGAGCCTATGGGACTTGCAAGGGCAACTCATCGCACAACTGGTGGCGCACAATGGCGACAAGATGGTGGTCAAAAGCGACGGCCTGCAGTTGCCCACCACGCAGGTGAGCGGCAACGAGGTGACCGAACAATGGATGAAATTCCGCAAGGACAACCATCTGGCCTATGACAGCCACGACACGACGGCCATCGACCGCCTCATCGAACAACAAATCAGCAAACATCCCGACCAGCTACTCTCCACTGTATTGCTGGTGGCCGATTATAGCCAGCTAGACGGCGGCAAGCATACACGACAATTGCTGCAAAGCATCCATGCCGAGGCGCGTCCACAAAGGTTGGTTTCATCGTTAGAGTACCTCATGGAACGACACCAAGACATGCCCGAACGCGTCACAACGCTCACCCTCTATCGGCTGGGTAAGGGCTTCGAGGATTTGAAGGTCAATGAACAGGCAACGATACTCTTGTTCTGGTCGCGCAATGACGAGGCGCGGAAAGCCTGTGTCGAATCTATGCGGGCCAAGTCAAGGCAATCAGGAGGCAAAATCCAACTGGCCGACATACTCGTTGACCCCGACACCACACTATGGAGCAAGACGGTCGGCAATGACTCGGCGACGTGGGCGCACTGGTGGGCTCCCGGAGGCGTCATGGACCCGATGCTGGGCGGCATCCCCATTTCCCGTACTCCCCTGTTTATTGTCACCGACTCGACCGGACGCGTTACCCATTCGGGACAAAACCTACAATAAAGAAATGAATTTTACACCGCTCATCAAAGGACATATGCGCAACCGTCTGCAGGATCAGACGCGTTTCATAGACCATGCCGATGCCGTGCAACAGGGCGAATTGGTCAAACTCGTTGAGACTGCCGCACTCACCGCATTTGGCAGGCGTTATGACTTCTCGACCGTGCGCACCTACCGCGACTTTGCCACGCGTGTGCCGCTTCACCGCTACGAGGACCTGCGCCCGATGATTATGCGCATGGTCGACGGTGAGCAGGGCGTGTTATGGCCCGGGCGCACTTGGAACTTCGCGCAGTCCAGTGGCACCAGCGACGGGCGGAGCAAATTCATTCCCATCACTCCACAGGCCCTGAAGCGCAACCACTACCAGGGCGCAAACGATGTGGTAGCGCATTATCTGAACCTGAACCCACAGAGTCGCATCTTCTCGGGGAAAGGACTCATCCTAGGTGGCTCGTTTGCAACCCAACTGAAGACCAAACCGGGCGTACAGGTAGGCGACCTGAGCGCGACGCTCATTCAAAACATCAATCCACTGGCCAACCTCTTCCGTGTGCCCAACAAGCAAGTGGCGCTCATGCCCGACTGGAACGAGAAACTGCCCGCACTTGTCGAGGCGAGCATCGGGCAGAACATCACCAATCTGAGTGGTGTGCCCTCGTGGTTCCTTACCGTGCTGCGACGCGT
>JAFZAK010000115.1 GCA_017557285.1 Muribaculaceae bacterium | reverse complement strand
CTGGTCGAACCAGCTGGCGCTGAACGAGTAGTTGGCCTTGTCGGTGCCACCGTCGACGCTCAGGTGGTAGTTCTGTATCCAGGCGGTCTGGAACACCTCGTCCTGCCAGTCAGTGTCAATGAGGCTATAGTCGAGTCCGTCAGGGTACTTCTCGGTCAGCGGCGCGGCATAGTGCGCGTCAGTACCTAGTTTATAGCGACGGAGCCATTCGTTGAAGCCCTGCTCGTCGTAGATGCGACGTTGGGCGGCGTTGGCGTTAAGGTCGAGGTAGGTGTTGATGAAGTCGTCCTTGCCCATGAGGTCCAACTTGCGCCAGCGCTGCTGCACGCCGGCATACATGTCGAACGAGATGTGGCTTTGTCCTGTCTCACCTTTCTTGGTCGTGACGAGCACCACACCATTAGCGCCTCGGCTACCATAGATGGCGGTTGCCGACGCGTCCTTGAGAATTTCGGTGCTGGCGATGTCCGACGGGCTCAGGAAGTTGATGTCATCACAGATGACACCGTCGACCACATACACAGGGTCGCTGTTGTTGATGGTGCCGATACCGCGGATGCGCACTTGCGCCCCAGCGCCAGGCTGACCCGAATTGGCATTGACTGTCACACCTGCGGCGCGGCCCTGCAGGGCTTGATCCAGGTTGGCGGCAGGAGTTTTCTTAAGTTTATCGGCGCTGATTGACGAGACCGATCCAGTCAAGTCACTCTTACGCATGGTACCATAACCCACGACGACAACCTCGTCAAGTACGCGGGCGTCCTCGCTCATGCGCACGTTGATGGTTGTCGATCCGCTGAACGAGCGCTTCTCGGGTGTCATGCCCACAAAGGTGAACACAAGGGTTCCGGCACGATCGGTCTTGATAACATATTGTCCGTCAAAGTCCGTTGCAGTGGTTTTGTCGGTACCCTCGACGGTCACAGTTACACCTGGCATGGGTTCACCATCACTGTCATCGACTACGGTACCCTGGATGGTGATGCCCTGGCCATGCAGGAGCAACGGCAACAGCATCATCAAGAGAGTAAATTTAAGTTTCATGCTTTCGTTATTGTTGTTATCTGATTGTCTATAGGGGAAGGCCAATCTTTAGGTTAATTAAAAACAATCGCAAAAATAATAAAAATTTGGAAGTTACTGGCGATAATTGATGAAAAATACGTCTATTTCGCTTTGTTTTTGTTATTTGGTTGTAATTTTCTTGCTCACTTGCTGGTTCCCGTCACTCATGTTGGTCACGACGATGCAGATGCCTGGTTGTGGCGTTTGCGTGCGTTGGCCTTGGAGGTTGTAATACTCAACATTGACAGGTTGTGGCTCTGCAGTCAGGTCGTTGACATTCGAAAGGCCTTGGTAATCAAGTTGAAGCCAATTGAATCCGCATTGGTCACTGCTTGAATTCACAACCTCGAGCGAATGTGGCCCGCTGTCGAGTTGCACACGCACTTTGCAGGTCTGCCAGCCGTCAAGAGGTGCGACATAGGTGTGTTCGCCAACCAATACGTTGTTGCTCATCACGCTGAAGGCGGCTTCCTGGCCTTGTGACAGGTTCAGGCGCAATGAGATGAGGTAATATCCTTCCTGGGGCAGGTCGACTTGGTAGCGAGCCGAGGCATCGCCCTGATCGGTGGCATTGAACTCGCGGAACTCAATTTTGGCATCCGACTCAGGGTCGGTGTTCAAGTCAATCTTTCCTCCTGACATATAGATGTAGTCCTTGGCGGCAATGCGCTGGCCAGGAGCGAAGAAGCAATCCTTATCGAACGCCGAGCTGTGGACATAGATGGTGCCTAGACGTGTGAGTGGGCTGTCGTCGTTATTGCTCTCGAACAGGCGATAGTAGGGATAACCGTAGTTGTTATTGCCGTGTGCCATAAACCAGCAGTAGCCCGCCACATGCTCGCTCAGCTCCAGCACTTGGAGTTTCTCGACCATTGACTGAATCTGGAAATCGGGCGTGAGGTTGTTGTTATTGTTCTCCCAAGAGCAAAACTCGGTGAGCAACATCGGTGTCTTGCCGTGCTCGTCGAAGTAGCGTTTCAGGTTGGGGTAATTGTTGTTGTAGTTGTCGACATAGAGGTACTTATTGACATACCAGTCGACAGCGGCGGCATAGTCCATGTAGCAATGCAGGGCGATGTAATCCATGCGTGGGTCCTTGTCATACAAGTTGTTGTACTCGAGGATAAAGGCATCCAACCAGTCGACGGGTTGCCATACACGGCCGCCAACACGTTCACCACTGAAGTTCAGTGCCGGAGAAACCAGTGCGGTGCCATATTGCTCGGCATACGCCTCCAGTTCGGGCCATTTCTCGGCTGCCTGAGCAGGGGTCATGTTGGCCTGTGATGAGAAGTTCGGTTCATTGAAGCCCAACAGAAACCGCGTCCCGCTATTGTTGGCGAGGTAAGTGGTCAGCTGACCCGCGTTCCAGTTGCCGTTCCAGCACATCGGGGCGAAGTTGATGTCACAGTCGGCGCCACCCAAATTCTCGGGTTGCCGCCCAGGGTTTACAGCCCAGTTATAAGTCCAGGTCACACCGGGCGCCAAAGCCGCAATGGCTTGTTGGCTATAGAACTGGCCATTGTCGCAGTAGCCTCGCTTCTCGCTGGGCTTCATCTGCGCTTCGTCGGCCAGCATGGTTGCCGGCAGAACGAGACCTAGCAGCAGTGGAATGAGTAAAAATCTATTCATATTGCATGAATTTTGCGAGTTATAATTCGAAGTGATGATGCGCACAGCGCTGAGTTTCGCAAGACAGGGTCGTTTG
>JAFZAK010000114.1 GCA_017557285.1 Muribaculaceae bacterium | reverse complement strand
GGCACAGCTTGCTCGTCTTCTAGGTCAACACGGTTGAACTTGGCGTAAGACGAGGCAGCCTTTTCCATCGTCTTTGTGTCCTTGCGTTTCTTCGCCATCTGAAATGTCTCCAAGATCATTTCGTTGTAGCGGTATCGGTGAAAGTCACGGCTTGCTTGCGACAAGTGCGGCAACATTGCCTTGACAATGGCAAGGTCGGAGTAAGCAAGCGACTTGCTTATGCCGTGACGGCTGACCGCATTATCTACAAACTGACGGTCTTTAGCGTCAGGGTTGGAGAGAAACCAATTGTATTCTTCACGAATACGGAGCAAGCGAGTTACGATGCTATCAGCGTAACGGTCGCGCAGCTCGTCCTCATTGGTGAACAGGTCGAGACGGCAGATGTCGAGTGTTGATGGGTTACTCATCATCTTCCATGTCAAGCAGATTGCGGTGAGTGTTCTCGATGGCGAGTGGTGAGCCAACTTGTGCCAGCATCATTTCCTGGTGCAAGAGCTTCACTTTCGAAGCGGCTTTGCCCCTGCGATAGTGTTGGCTCACATCGCTGGTTTGGTCAGCGATGTCCTCGCGGAGAACTTCGGCGGGTATGCCGAGAATCACCGCCATATCTGAAATTTTAAGGTAGATTGATGCAAACTGCTCAATCTGCTTTAATTGCTCTGCTGAATAAGTCATTGAGTGGGACTGAATGATTGGTGATTAAATCTTCGATTTGAGCATGGAGCGTGGCGAACAGTTCAGGGTCAGTAGTGACCACGGCACTCTCCGAGCGGTTGCCTCGCGTGAGGTTCTGCGAGGTGATGATGCTGACCACTTCGCCGCGCTCGCTCTTGACGAGCAGCACCTTGCTGTGGTTGTCTGCGAGGTAGGTGGTCGTTATAACTTGGGTGATAAACGCCCAAAGTTTGAGCGTCTTATTGGTTGCCTTGTGGTCGAGCACGAGGTTGAACCGAGTGACAAGCCCGGACTTCTCGATGAAGAACAATCGGCGAATGAACTCCTCGCTGATTGAGAAAGATGTCTGCCACACCTCGGACTTGCCGAGCTGTTGCAGCACCCAGTCGAGAATGTCCGCAACCTGAAGCGCGTTTGAGAGATAAGCCTGATAAGGTTTATCTCGGAGCGGCTTCAAAAAATCCGATATGCTGGCACTTCGTTTCATGGAATTGCACTACTTTTGTGGCGAAATGCAAGATTTCAAAGAGTCAAAACCAAAGCGTAGCATTGTTTTTGACGGCTACGTCACTCAAGGATTCCCAAATCTTTGAGGTCTGCGGTAAGCTTGTCGGTCGGATTGATAACCTTGCCGTAAAGCGCGAGGATCTGAGCTTTCAGTTCCTCGTTTGGCTTTTTGGCATACCTGCCTTTGGCGAGGTTAATCAACCGCACCGCTTTCTTACTCTCACTGCGTGCGTCAGCCGCCATGACCGCCTCACCGTCGGTGCCGGTGTAGTGGTCATAGGTTTCCCAATTCGAGTGCAGCCTTTTGTCGAGAGCGATAAGTTCCTTAAGGAATGGGTATCGCTCGCTATCAGGACAAGGTGCGTTTTCTAAAGAAAGCGATCTCAACTTCAAGTGGAGTTCGCGCATCTTCTGCACGATGCCCAAGTTCTCGACATAGAGAGCCTGTATCTCGTCGGGGAGTTGGTCGTGGTCATCACGCTTACCCTGTTTGAAATTGTCGCCAGAATTGGGTGTCAACACCTTTTTGGCAATCACGTTTACCTGTGATTGCATTTCTTCGACTTGCTCATGGGTCAGCTTCTGCAAGCGGTAGTTGAGCCGTTTCTGCAACTGGTATTCAATGAACTGGGCGTTCCTCTTGGGGTTTGCCATAAGATTGCGGTACATGATTTGGTTGCCAGTGAGTCTGAGCAAAAGCAATGCGCCTTGCGCATAGTCTCGTTGCTCCGCTGGCGTATTGAGCCAATCTTGCAAAGATTTTGTAAACTCTTGGTTCATAATGATTTGCATTTCAAAGTTTGTTGTTTATTCCTGTGAAAAACACAAGGTTAAAGCCTAATGGCTGGAGCAAGTGTTTCATCGCTGCCAATGTCTGCCCCGTTGTCACAAAGTCATCAAATACGATGACATTTGGCTCTTTAGGCAGCACATTGAGTTCAAAAACCGCATTCACCCTTTGCTTTGTGTGGCAAAATGCCACATCCTCGTAAAAGGGAATGCCGAGCATGGCACCAATTTGCTCGCTGATGAGCGTTGCAAAATTCTTGACCTTGTGCCTACGCTTGGGCGAGGTGCAGATGCACCATGTTCCCTTGTCGAGATTGTAGCCCAGCATTTCCTTGATGACGGGAACGAGGCTCGTGGCGAAAAAGTCCACCATCGAAGGGTCTCCCTTGATGTCGGTGAGCGTCCTGCCGTACACCGTTTTTTGCCATATCGAGATGAAGTTCACGTTAGAGCGGCGAGTGAGGCGCAGCTTGTAGGAGAAATCGCACCGTGCTTCGGTGGATTTATCCCATGCTTTGCGCTGCTGCACGGCAAACAAATCCTTTTGTTGGGCGCGGCTCTGGGGTGCAGACTCGCCAAACGACAAATCGAGGGAACTGAGGTCGGCTACAGGAAAGGTCATGTCTCGCATAATCTCCCCCATATCGACGGCAGCACCCTCGACCTGCGATGTATCGGAGTCAGCCATTCATCAAGGATTGGCGGCTTGTGCCGCTCTCCATTCGGCGATGACCTGCTCAAACTCCATAGCGGCGAGAGCAGTGTTCCCTGCGTAGTTCTCTAAGATGGTGTCATATCGAGCCTCCACCTGCTGCGGAGTCCTGCCTGTGTCTGTAGCTACAGCCGTAAACAGTTCGGCAATGTTATCCTCCGTGTAGGTGGTGCCGTTGTAATTGATATGAGTGGTTTCGCCGGCAATCGTAGCCTGTTCAGGCTGGATGATGCCGTCCTCGGTCTCAATCTTGCCGTAGTAGAACGGAGCGGGACACTCGTCGGTGGCTTCCACCGAGAGCGTGGTGCTGGTGGTGCCGGTAGGTCCTTGACCGAGGTCTTGCGCCACGGTCGATTTGACCTGCCAAGCCTCGCTGCCGACAACACGGTACTTTCCTCTGACGGTCTCGACGAGGAACACGCAATCGTTGTTGTTGACATAGGCTGCGAGAGCCGAAGCCGCCACGCCCACGCCGGGGTGAACAGCGGTCAGCTTGTTCAACTGCGTTTGGCTTGGGTATTCACCTTGTGCCTCACTGGTGAGCTGCGACTTGTCGGGAAGTATGTCAATGTACTTCCAGTTCGCATCGGCTGCGAGCACGAAGTTGCCAGCATAAGCCGCTGCGGTAAGACGCCCTCTGTTGTCGTGCGCGAGCGTGGGCCACTGAACAATCTGGTCTTTGCTGATGTAATAGATGCGCCTCTTGATGCCAGGGAGTTCGGGCGTTCCCTGACACCAAGCGAGCGATTGTATAATACTGGTGCAATTTGTTGCCATAGTGTAGTTGGATTAACTTGTTAAACAATTACGCTGCGTCAGCCAGCTCAATCACTTTGAGGGTGCGGTAGTCGATTGACTCGAACTGCACACCGAAGAACATGGTGGCGATGTATGTCAGCACGAATGGTGCATACTCCTTGACCATGACGCTCTCGATGTCGCCCATTTGGTCGTAGCCCACAAGCATATTGCTCTTGGGGGTGACGTGGAAAAACTTGCTATCGGTCTTGTTGTAGAGCGGCACAATGTGCAAACGTCCGTTGCTTCCTTCGACGCAGTTCTGATTGAACTGGTTGTAGAAGTTGATACCGCCATGAGTGAGCAGCATGGCCTCGTTGTACTTGTCGGCGAAGTCCTGTGAGCAGTACAAGTTCAAATCTTGTGCACGCAGTCTTGGGTCGAGCGAATAGAGGATTTCCTTTGCTACGTCGAGCGCGTTGGCAGCGGTGATTTCCTCGGTGAGCTTCATGTAGTTCTTGTTTGCTACGCTGATGGTCTCGGCGGCAATCTCCGCCTCGGTGATGGTGTCGAAGCCATCAAACAAGTCTTGGGTGGTGTCGCCGTTAGCGTTGCGCACACCATTCCAGATAGCATCATTGAGGTGCGATGACAAGCCCTTTGCGATAAGTGCCAGCACGTGCAAAGCTGTGGGAGTGGTCATCTGACCGTCGCCCTTGGTGGCACCAGTGCCGAGCAGCGTGGAGATGGCTGTGTTCGGCTCGAAGTCGAGCACCACGTTACCGAAGTATGTCTCCAGGGTGCGGTGGTCGAGCGTGAGGTTCACATCGGCTCGACGGTTGGACTTGTAGGGGGCAAACTGGGCATCAGCATTGATGGTGCCCACATTCTCTTTGTATCGGATTCCCGGTCGCCCTGTCATATATTGCAGGGTGTCCTGAATACCGATGATGGGAAGCATGAGCAGATCCTTACGCCATTTGATGGCTGCGGTCTGATAGTCTTCCAGCGTGAAGTTAAGTCTTCCTGCCATGTGTTTTTCGTGTTTAGATGGTGGTGATTACTAGCATAGGATTAGGGCAGTTGTTCATACAACTGTTTAGCATTGTTGAAAGCGTTGGCGTAACTCTCCACCTCGCTCAGAGGTTGGGGAGTGTCACGCTTGGCTTCATTGACTACAGCGGTGGAAGTGTCGGCTGGCGACTTTTTCACCGCATCAAGTTGTTCGGCGAGTTCGGCATTTCGCTTGTCACGTTCAGCAAGCGCACGCTCGATCTGCTGCATTTGTTCGCAGGTGAGTGTGATGCCATTCTCGCCCACGGCAAAGCCCTCGACATTGAGGACTTTGCCCACGAGCGAAAAGGACTGGTTCATTTGAGCGGATTGGTTTTGGTTGTTAACTATTTGTTCTTTTTCTTCGGTGTGCGAGGACTTGAACAGCGAGGCGATAGAAGCGAGGAAACGCGCAAAGAGCGTTTCCTTGCTCTCGGTGGGCACATTTGGAATGGGCATACCAGCCGCAGCCATAGCCGAAGCTACCGCGTCGGTGAGTACTGGCTTCGCTTCGTCGAGGTCGGTTATCTCATCGACAAACCCCCATTCCTTTGCCTCTTTAGCAGTGAGCCAGCCGCCCTCTCGCATGAGGTCGAGCAGGTCGGATTGTGGCTTGCTGCACTTGGCAGAGTACATCGAAGCAACATTGTTGTCGAGTTTGTTCAGGTCACGGATTGCCGCCTCGCAGTTGTCACGGACAGTTGCGAGTTGGTCGGCATTGAGGTTTCCCCACTCGAAAAACTCTGCACTGCACTTGTGCACGAGGTACATGGCCGATGCGTCGATGCTGATGTGCTTGGCACCCAGCGAAGCGATGGTTGCCGCACTCGCATTCATTCCCACGAAGTGGACGGTGACATCGCCATGTCGTTTGAAAGCCGAAGCGATGGAGAGTGCGGTCGCCAGAGATCCGCCGAGGCTATCGATAAGCACGTGGACCGGCTTGCCCTCGTTTCGGGCAAGCACATAGTCCACATAGTCGCGGTCGAAATCGTAGCCGCCGACAAACCCTTTGAGGTGAAGGTGGTATTGTGTGTTTTCCATAGTTGATTTGCGATTTATCGCCACAAAATTATATTGGTGAAATTCACCACTAAAAGACACACCGAAAGCGAAAAATGATTATCTTTGCAATCCCTAAACAGATGTGGTTATGCTTTGTAGATATGTGAAACCAGTCCTATTCTCTGACCTTTTCGAGGTTGGGAATGAGTATATCGTGACTTGGGATGTTACTTCTCACGGCGAGAAACTGAACGTCTCTCGCGGTGATGGTTCTGAGCCACGTCATATAACTATGACGTTGGCTCAATTCCACACATCTTTCAAGGCCATAGATAGGCGCACGGGCAAACCATATCACCTTATGCCCTTTAGTGGGGAGTCGGTTTCATCTGCAAAATCATCGATTATAGACCCCATTAGTTGGGTGGAATAGTTGTGCCGGTCTCTTTCGTTCCACCGCAAAAAAAGAGAACCGCTTGGGCGGCTCTCCTTGTCGGTGGGCGGTGCTACTGCTTACAGGCGGCGGAACACGAAACCGCTTTCAAAGTAGTAATCATCGATGAACAAATCACGTGCAAAAGCCTTGTAATCGAAATACATCTTTAGGCTCTCGGGTGCGCCATGCAACATGCAACAATCTTCGGCAAGCTGCTCGGCAAAATCTTCCTCGCTGCTCCATTTGCC
>JAFZAK010000113.1 GCA_017557285.1 Muribaculaceae bacterium | reverse complement strand
CAATCTCATAAGGATGCCCGTGAATGCCTTACCGATATTCAATTCGAAAAACTCTTTCGTATTCATCACTGAAGCGTAATACTTGCGCGAGAACCACTTGCGGCGTTGTCGCTTTTTGGCTCGGCCTATGTCGCCCGGATTACCGCGCGGTGTTTCCCGACCGACACCGTAGTCCTGCCACAAACCGTATTCGAGAAAGGTTTGTGACAGACCTACCTCGAAAAAGCGACCATCGGCACGCACCGGCAACGCCTTTGGCGATGCCAGTAGTGCCCCGGTGTCAATGACACCGAGCAGCGTGATTTGCTCCTGCCAAATCTTCAGCATGGTGTCATTGAAGCCGTTGACCCAACGCTGGCGTTCTTCAAGGGCTTGTTGTTCGGTAAGATTACTCCCATTCGTCTGCATTGTATCTCAGATCTGTATAGACATCTACCGCGACCTGAAAGTAAGCACACGCGCACCCACTGAAGAAATATCGGTCAATCTCGTTGAACGATATTCGTGGGTCGAGGTAGATGCACTTTTCTTCCAACTTTGTTTTCTCCAAAATGAGGAGCGACATGAACTGACGGAACAACTCTCGCATGGTCTCCATGCACTCGTTGCGAGCCGTCATGTCGTCAATCTTGTGGCGCATAGCCATGAAGATAGTTTTGACACGGCGAGTGCGAGGCGTGTTGTGGAGTTCGGTGTAGCCGTTGGCGATGTCGCTTACGCAGACAAATGCCAGGCTCTGCTGCATATTGTCAAGTGCTTCCTCGAAGCCGTCCAATCCGCTGACCTGGCAGAAGGTGAAGCCTTCACTTTTTGCCAAGCGGTTGGTTGCGGTGAGATGTTGAAAAAAGGTGGTGGCGTTCCACCTGCCGTTGGGATATAGTGTTGTCATTTCGATGGATATTTAGCGTTGAACTCCTCGTATTCCTTTGCTTGAGCGTCAAGTTCTGTCAATGCTCGCCAAGTGTCGAGCGACAGGACTTCTTTTTCTTTGGTGATGTCGCCTTTTGTCAAAGCCCGGATTTGGGCATTGACGGCGTTTTGCAGCACATCATACTGCGACTGCTCCTGTTCAAACATATTGCCATTGGCATCGCTCGCGTTGTCAATCGGCTGGAAGAAATGTTTGAACACTTTGGCGAAGAATGTTTTGAGCGAGGCAAACCAATAGAAGATTGATATTCTTTCTGCATCTTGTAGCCTCACATTGCCTGGTGTGTATAGATGCGAAGCCATCTGCTCCAACAAAACATCGCTTTTCGTGGCAAGATAGCCTTGATAGAGGTTATCGCACACGATGAACGTCTCAAACGGCACACCTTGAAACTGCGCGTCGATTGCACGGTGCGAGCCAATTTTAGCGAGTCTTACGGGCAATGACGGCACGTTGTCGAGCCAGTCGAGCGCATGGGTGGCTCGTTCCACCTGCTCGGCAGCGAGAATGAACTGCAAGCCTTCGTGCTTGCACGCCCAGAGATTGCCGTAACGGTGCATGACTTTCAGCCCTGCCCAGCGGTGTAGGCAATAGGTCTTGACTTCGGTTGCGGTGAAGCCCTGCGACAGCAGAGCGAAAACGTACCGAAGCTGCTTGTCATTCAAATCTTCCCATTTCTTGGGAAGTTTGAGATCGATGGAGATTGTTTCTTTAGAACCAGTAGCCATGATATTGTTTTTTGTTTTCAAAAATCGGTGGCTCGAAAAGTTTGTAGGTGCGTGAGGCACGGAACTCCGGGAAGTGGTCCTCATGCTTGCGCATGAAGTCCACGATGTCACGCAGCGACTGCACTGGCACATTGTTGCCCTGCAGCACACCGACGATTACAGAGCGCAGCCGCTCTATAATCTGTGTGTGGCTCGTCGCCGTGAGTGAGAAATCCCACGTCATTGAGAATACCTCCTCGCGGAACACCGCCAGCTGTTCGGGCGAGACGAACTCCTCTGCGATGCGCTGCTCCACATCGATAGCCTTTGAGCGCAGTCCGAGGTAGTTTGCCCAACGATGCTCGGTGAAGCCGCACAGGTTCGCCAAGTCGATGTTCGGGAACAGCGTCGCGGTGAACCATTGGCGAATGGTGCTCTGGTACCATTCTTCTTCACGGAGCAGGTAGGCAATCAGCTGCTCAATGGAGTTGTCGCGGCTCGTTTCGAGCGAGGCGATAAGCCGTGCCACACGGTCACGGCTCGCCGGTGCGACATTCTGATTGCTCACAATGCCGAAACCGTTGGGCGTGAGCACAAGGTCGAGGCTCGGCACGGCACGCAGCATCGCTTCGTGCGTGACCACACAAACTGCGGTGAGGCGCAGAGGCTCGCTCTCGTCGAGCGCGAGGAAGGAGTCGGCGTAGTCATCGCCTACGAACTGCGAGAACAGCCACCGCTCGGCGGTCTCCAGCCACGGCAGCACCTTGCCATACAAGGGCGTTTCGCCCTGCGCCGTTGCGAACACATTGGGCATATATCGCCGCAACTGCTCATCTGATGTGATTAGTCTTGTTTCCATATAACTGATTTACTTAGTGTTGGGGTTGTTTCCATATATAGATAAATCGCCCATCGTCACCTGCTTTGCATCAGCATGTTCGCTGAGCAGCGTGAGTTGGATAAACGGCACATCGACATTGCAGCCCTGCCAGCCGTTGAAACGGATGATCATTTGATGGACGGTGAACAAAAGGTCGTGATACGGCTTTTGCAAGGCTTGGGCGATCGTGTATAGTTCACGTTTGTCCGAGCCGCTGTTGTTGGTCTGCGACTTGCCGGGCACCGAGCCGACAAGGTTGCTATGCACGCGCATAGTGAAGCAGAACATATTCACCGCCTCTTGGATGTCCGTACTCCAGTCGCCGCCCTCCTTGCTGTCGGAGTCAATCTTGTTGAT
>JAFZAK010000112.1 GCA_017557285.1 Muribaculaceae bacterium | reverse complement strand
GTCGCGCTGCCAGGCTGCTGTGTAGGCCGGGGTCTCGAACCATGTCTCACCCACGACGTTGAAGTTGGGATACTCCTGGTCAATGACGCGCATCCAGCGTGCCATGGGCTCGTCGTAGGCATAGGGGTAGGTGTCCATGCGAATGCCGTCGATGCCCACTGTCTCTATCCACCAGATGCTGTTCTGAATCAGGTAGTTCATCACATGCACGTTGTTCTGGTTCAAGTCGGGCATCGTCGAGACAAACCAACCCTGCACGGTCTCTTTCTTGTCCACATCACTGGCATAAGGGTCGAGTACAGGAGCCAGGCGATAGCTAGTTTGCTGGAAGCTGGTGCCGCGCGAGTCGCTGGTACCCTTCGACTCCTTGAGCCATTCGTGCAGGTTGAACCAGTCTTTGCTGGGCATGTCGGCGACCCAGGGGTGCTCAAAGCCACAGTGGTTAAAGATCATGTCCATCACCACCTTCAGCCCCTTGGCATGTGCCTCGTCGACCAGACAGCGGTACTCCTCGTTGGTGCCGAAGCGTGGATCAACGCGGTAGTAGTTGGTGGTGGCATAGCCGTGGTAGGTGTCGTTGAAAATGTCCTTGGGCGAGTCGTTCTCAAGCACTGGGGTAAACCACAGGGCCGTCACACCCAACTCATTGAGATAGCCTAGGTGTTGGCGGATGCCTTCCAAGTCGCCGCCGTGACGAACGCTGGGATGCGTGCGGTCACAGATTTGGCTGCGCATGCCGGGCACCACATTGTTGGCGGGATTGCCGTCGGCAAAGCGGTCAGGCATGAGCATATACAATACGTCGGCGTTGGTGAAGCCATAGCGCTCCGAGCCACTCTTTTCGCGGGCCTTGAGGGTATACTTCACCGCCTTCTTCTGTTTGCCCTGCTTGAACTTCAGTTCCATCACGCCGGGTTGCGCCTGGCGTGTGTCGACATACAGAAGCAGGTAGTTGGGCGAGTCAAGGCGCACCACACTGTCCAGGCGCACACCGGGATAGTCAATCGTCACCTCGGCATCACGAATGCCCTGACCATAGACCATCAGCTGCACTGACGGAACAGCGTTCAGTCCCACATACCAGTCGGTCGGCTCAATGCGGTCAACCTTGACCGCGGCCTGCATGGTGGCAAACACCGCTGCCACCAGCACGAGTAATATTGTTCTTTTCATCGTTCTAGAATATCATTGAATACAACATTGCAAAGGTATCTATTTTTTGCTAATCTTGCAAATAAAAATCACATGTCATCAATGGAGAGTCCGCGATAAGAAATATTCCAGTCGCTATATTGTTTAGTGGCTTGCATGCATTGGTATGCTTTGGCACGCAAGATTGCTAAATCAAGGTTTCTGGCATTGCGTTTTACTTCGATAAACTCCACTTGGTGGACTAATTCATTCTCAGCGATGATGTCAATCTCATTTTCTCCGTGTCGGTCCCACCAACCACCTATGCGTGTGTGTTGTCCCGTCTCGGCCAATTTCTTCCTGAAGTATTGTTCAAGAGCCCATCCGCTGAAGGTGTCAAAATCTCGCTCAATGATGGCGCGTAACTGGCCGAAAGCTTTGAGCTCAACCAAGTTGGCGTATTTGTAGAAAAACCTGAACCAAAACTTCAAAAAGTTGTCACGGATGGCATACTTCATGTTCTTGTTGCGGGCTGCATAGATGGGCTGTACTCGTGTGAGTAACGAGTAGTCATGTTCTAGTCGTGTGAGATGGCCACTGATTTCCTGACCCGTCATGTCCTCAAGCTGGGAGCGTGAGTTGTAACCCTGGGCAATCAATGACAAGATGGTGAAATAGGTGTTGTAGTCACGACCGAACTCCTGGATGAGCAGTACCCGGCCCTCATCGATGAAGGCGCACTCAGGTTGGCAAATAAAATCCAGCATCTGGTCCTTGGTAAGCGCGCGACTGTCGATGAGCTGTTC
Source organism: Muribaculaceae bacterium (assembly GCA_017557285.1). Taxonomy (GTDB): domain Bacteria; phylum Bacteroidota; class Bacteroidia; order Bacteroidales; family Muribaculaceae; genus Sodaliphilus. The sequence goes on along the minus strand of JAFZAK010000112.1, from coordinate 6,748 downwards.
TATATACTTGGCTACACCGCCCGTGATAGTCCATAGTGTCAGCAAATCCTCGTTACTATAGTTGCGGGCATTTTGGCTGATAGCTTGTCGCAATGTAGACGTGTCAAATGGTTCTAGCATCATGAATCGAGTTTGTCGACCAAACAGTGGCTCTTTGTTGTCACGGAATATTCTGGTGAGCAATGTCTGGACTGAACCGCATACTATCAAACAGATGTTTGCACCTTGTTTCAGCAGGTCCCAATAGTGCTGCATCTGACCAAAGATAGCGGGGTTGATTCGAGCAAACTCTTGAAACTCGTCAATCACTAACGTAATATGGCGTTGATGAGACAGACGCATGATGTATTCAAAAATCTGACCGAACGAGTTGACATCGCCCAAAATGGGGACTTCAAGTTTTTGTTGTAACTCGTTGACGAAGTCTTGGCAGAGCGACTTCTCACTGGTGCGATTGACGAAGAAATAAAGCATTTGTTCGTCTCCAAGAGCTTTAAGCAATAGGGAGGTCTTGCCAATGCGCCGCCGACCGGTCATAACGACAAACTGGGGTGTCGTTCGTGACAACTCCTTGATTTCTTGTAATATGTGTAGTTCTTTTGTGCGACCAATGAATTCCATATACTCAGTAATTCTAATTATAAAAAAACCAGCAGTTCCGAAACCACGGTTTCGGAACTGCAAAGGTATACCATTATTTTCTAATACACAAATATTTCGTCAAGAAATATCAGTTGTGGAAGATGAGGGCGCTTTGGGCGGGGACAACGACGGTGTTGCCGCTGAAGGTGTCCAGCCCGTTGGCATCGATGCGGCCATCGCGGCACACCACAGTGTAGGTGCCTTGCTGCACTTTCACTGTGCGCGATTGCTTATTGGCGTTCAGCACGACATAAATGTCACCCCAAGTGTCTCCACCGGCATGGTCCTTGAGACGGTAAGCCACCAGCAGGTCCTGCGTAGGCAAGAATTCCAGGTGCTTGCGCACCAAGTCGGCGTTGCCCAGGCGGAAGGCTGGGTGGGCAAGACGCATGTGGATCAAGCGGCTGTAGTACTCCATCACTTGCGGGTAACGCCTCAGGTTCTTCCAGTCCAGGTGATTGATTGAGTCGGGGCTGTTATAGCTGTTGTGAACGCCCTTCTTGTCACGCAGCATCTCCTCACCGCTGAGCATGAAAGGCACGCCCTGCGATGTCATCACCGCCGTCTGAGCCAGCAGGTCTAGGCGGATGATTTCGTCTTGCGTGATACCCTTGACGCTCGCGCGTAGGCGGTCAACCAGGCACATGTCGTCGTGGCAACTGACGTAGGCAATCATCTGCGTGGGCTGCGTTGCCCATGCCTTATCAGTGTAGTTCACCTTCTTGAGGTTAATCTGCGGGTGCTGGATAGCGCCGACAATGCCAAACTTCACACTTTCTTCGTTACCCTTGACGCCGCCCAGGAATGCTGCCTTGTCATCGCCGTCCCAAGGACCGCGCAGACCGTCACGAATCTCGTCGCTGAATGCAGCGATGCCAGGCATCTGACTGACGTTGGCCTTCATGCCCAACTTCTCGTTGGGGATGGCGCAGCCACCTGCCGACCAACCCTCACCGTACATGAAGATGTCGCTGGGCAGGGCGGCGCGGATGGCGTTCATCGTTTCGATGTCATGGATGCCCATCAGGTCGAAGCGGAAACCATCGATGTGGTACTCCTTGACCCAATAGTTGCAGCAGTCAATCATATACTGGCGCATCACAGCGCGTTCGCTTGCCGTCTCGTTGCCGCAGCCGCTGCCGTTGCTATAGCTGCCGTCGGCGTTCTTGCGGAAGAAGTAGTCGGGCATCGTGCGCTGGAAGTTGCTGCCCATGATGTCAAAGGTGTGGTTGAACACGACGTCCAGGATTACCTTGATGCCCGCGCGGTGCAGCGACTGCACCATCTGCTTGAACTCGCGGATGCGGGCAATGGGCTGCGCTGGGTCGGTTGAGTAACTGCCCTCGGGCACCCAGTAGTTCACAGGGTCGTAGCCCCAGTTGTACTGAGGTTCGTAAAGTCGCGTCTCATCGACCGAAGCGTAATCGTACGACGGAAGGATGTGAACTGCGTTCACGCCCAACTGCACCAAGTGGTCCACAGCATGGCGTTCGGTCAACGCCAGGTACTTGCCCGGATAGATGAAGTTGCCCGACGGGTCAATCGAGAAGTCGCGGTGGTGCATCTCATAGATCACCAGGTCCTGTGCGGGGATATCGGGGCGATAGTCCCGACGCCAACCGCGTGGGTTAGTCTGGCGCATGTCTATGATGGCACCACGCTGACCATTGGCGCCAACGGCAAGAGCCTTGATGCCCGGTGTCTCGCCCAGCCAACGGCCGTCCTGCTTCACGTTGAAGGTGTAGAACTTGCCCTTGAGGTCCCCTTTCTTATAGGCTACCCACTGGCTGATCCAGGTGTCCTTGTCCTGGGTCTTGCCCATGTACGTCATCTTGACACTGTCTACGGCAGTGCCTCCGATGCCTTGGTCATAAAGTTTGACCATCACTGCTTCGGCATTGGTCAAGGTGGCGAGTTTGAACTCTGTGCCCCGTTTGCCGTATTTCATTTCCGGCACAAACAATTTGTCGATAGAGAAAATTTCGGGGATTGCTTGACCTTGTAAACCGAACATCAGTATGACGAGTAAATAAAATAAGCGTTTCAACTTTTTAAAATTGAGAATTGAAAATTGAGAAAAATGCATTATCTCCCGCTCTTGCTCACCAGCTCACGCACCTTGACGTTGAACGCGTCGGCTTGCATCAGCTGCTCGATAGTCATGTGCATGCGCCAGCGCCAGTAGTGACGTGGGTTAGCGGGGATGTTGATGCGTTCGCCATTCGGGTCGGGCAGACGCAGGCCCTCGTCAATAGCCAGCCAGTCTTGCAGCGATAGCAGACACAGCATCGACGGCGAGTTCAAGTGGTTCGCTACGATATCGCGGGCCAGCCAGTCAGGCATCGGGTGCGGAGCGGCATCGCCGCGCCACAGCACCATGCTGTAGTACTGCTGTGCGCGCTCCCAGTCCTCGTCCCACCACTGACGCAGCGTGCTCATGTCGTGCGTCGAGATGGTAGCCACCGAGCGATAGGGATTGTAGTTCAGGTTGCCGAACACCAGTTTGTTGTCCTTAGGCATAGACTGAATCTCAAGGCTCAGGATGCGCAATTCGTTCATTACCCACGCCACGCAGTCGGGCACCATGCCCAGGTCCTCGGCGCACACCAGCATGCGGGTGGCCTCGACCAAGCGAGGCAGCTTCTTCATTGCCTCGTGATACCAGAAGTCGTTATTGCGGCGGTAGTAATAGTCGTTGTACAGCCTGTTGAACGCTGCCTTGTCGTGGTCGTAAAGCGCCTCATAGACAAAGTCGGTCTGAACGGCAATGCGCGGATGGAACAGGTACGGATTCTTGCGGTCGCGCACAAACAGCACGTCGCTGATGAGTGCGTACAGGCCGTCGCGAATCCAAATGTCATCCTCATCGTTGCGACCAGCAAAGGCCTTCTCGATCTTGCGTTGCGTATCATACTCGGGACGCATGCGCCAGATGTCGTCATGCGCACGCTCTACATAGCGCTCGCGCACTTCCTGGGCGTGCGGACCGAAGATGCGGTCCAGCACCCAGTCGGCGATGAACGGTTCGGTCATCAACTGCTCCTGGAAGTTCAGACCATAGTCGCGAATCTCGTCAGCACTCATGCCCTGCGACGGGGAGAACTGGCCCAACAGACCGTGCACGGCATCGATGGGAATCTCCCAGATGCGGAAGAATCCCAGCACGTGGTCGATGCGGTAGGCATCAAAGAACTGCGACATCTTGCGGAAACGCTTTACCCACCACGAGCAGCCGTCGGCGAGCATGGCGTCCCAGTCATAGGTCGGGAAACCCCAGTTCTGGCCGTTGGCCGAGAATGCATCGGGTGGGGCGCCCGCCTGGCCGTTGAGGTTGAAGTAGCGCGGTTCGACCCATGCTTCCACGCCGTCGCGGCTGATGCCGATGGGGATGTCGCCTTTGAGCACCACCTGTTTGCAACGTGCATACTCGTGGGCACCATGCATCTGCTGGTCGAGCAGATACTGGACAAAGTACCAGAACGACACTTCCTTGAAGATGCGCGTGCGGGAATTGCTCATCGCTGCAATCTCGTGCTCCTCGAGGGTGTGGTGGTCGGGCCAATTGCCGAAGGTTGCCGTGCCATACTCGTCGCGATAGTGGCAGAAGGCGGCATAGGGAACTAGCCAGTCCTTGTTGGCCTTGAAGAAGGCCTTGAAATCGTCGCTATGGAGGATTTCGGCACCCTCTTGGGCGAAGATTTCGCGCAGGTAGTTCATCTTGGCCTCGTTGACGCGCTCATAGTCAATCTGGGGCAGTGCGTTCAGCTCTTGGCGCAACGCCTCATACTCAGCGGCGCGTTTCTTGCTGGCCAAGGGCGGCAGTTGGTTCAGATCGCAGTACTGCGGGTGCAATGCGTAGATGCTGATGCTGTTGTAGGGATAGCTGTCCTGCCAGGTGTGCGTGATGGTGGTGTCGTTGATGGGAAGCACCTGCAGGGCGCGTTGCCCCGTCATAGCAACCCAGTCAATCATGCGCTTGAGATCGCCAAAGTCGCCCACACCGAAGCTCTTCTCACTACGCAGCGAGAAGATGGGAATCACCGTGCCCGCTACCTTCATGGGGGGCAGTGGGAAATAGGCTTGTGACAGCTCATAGGTTACCGCGTCACCAGCGCGCATCGAAGGCAACACCACTGTGCGGTTGTCGCCGTTTTCCCACATGCCGGGTGTGTTCTCGGCGAGAATGACAAACTTGAACTCGAGGAACTGAGAACGCAGTTTGGCAACATCAAGCGACACCACCCACTCGTTGCAGTTGTGCTCGGTCATCGGCACGGCGCGGCGGATGTCCCAGTCGCCCAGGGCGGCACCACTACCCACCACGGCGAGGCATTCGCCGGCACGCAGTTGCGGGGCGCGCACCTTGAGCTGCACTGTCATTGAGAAGTTGCTGGCGGGCAATGCCGCGCGCTCACGACGCGACACGCAGTCGGTCAGCGCCGAGCTGTACAAGTAACTATCCTCGGGCAGGTCGATCCAGTGGTCATACATCGTCTGTTGTTGAGCCTTGGCGGCATCTAGGTCCAAACGGTGTGGTACCACAGTCCACTCGTGGCGCACGACAACACCGTCGCGCTCCACACTGTAATAATAGTCAATTGAAGCAGGCTTGTTGGCCAACTCCAACTCACACTTCCAGGTACGGCCGTCGGTGGTGGTCATTGCTTGTTTGGCCACCTCGTCACCAGTCCCTGTGATTTGGTTTAACACCAGATTCTCGCCGAATTGGGCGCGATAATCTAGTCTGAATTTCAGTTTCATATCTTTGGTTTTAGAATTAGCTTAAAAGGTTTCCAGGGCTTATTTCTTCTCCTGAATGAAGAACACGGCGATGGCGCCAATCACCAGCAGTGCGCCGGCGAGCATAAGCATATTGCCCTGCACGCTGCCCAGAGCGGTCAGCAACACGCCACCCAATGCGGCGGCGACAATCTGCGGGATGCAGATGGTGCAGTTGAACAAGCCCAGGAACGTGCCCATATACTTCGAACCCTCAAGCGCGTTGGTCACCAGCGTGAACGGCATGGCGAGCATAGCAGCCCAAGCGAAGCCGATGAGGAAGTAAGGAATAAACAGCAAGAACTTGTTGCCAATGTATGGAACTATCAGGAAACCGATGCCACCGATGACCAGGCTCAGTGCATAGGCCAACTTGATGCTCTTGAAGCGTGGCAGCACCACGGCCCATAGCACACTGCCGATGGCTTGCACGGCAAACAGGATGCCTACCCAGTTGCCGGCATCTTGATAGCCAGCGCTGGCGGTGTCGGTCGAGTGCCAGACGGTGTCGGCAATCGTACCATTGGTGTAGGTCCACATATACATGAACGCAGCCCAGCAGAAGAACTGCACAATGCCCACCTGGATAAACACCTTGAGGGCGCGGTTCTTGGTGCCTCCAGCCTCCTCGGCGGCATGCTGCTCTTCGACAGCGGCGGCCTGGAATTGAGCCATCTCCTCGGGCGTGTACTCCTTGACCTTCGATGTGGTGTAAATCACGCACAAGATCAGGATGGCGGCGCCCACATAGAACGACCACTTCACCGATGCGGGAATCTCACCCTCGGGGGCGGTGTTGGCGATGCCAATGGCGGCAAACAAGAACGGGAAGATGTAGCCTGCCAGTGAGCCGGCGTTGCACAGGAACGATTGAATGGAGTAGGCTTTGGCCTTCTGCTCCTCGTTGACCATGTCACCCACCATCATCTTGAACGGCTGCATGGCCATGTTGATGCTCGTGTCGAGGAACATCAGCGAAATCAGTCCGAAGGTCATCGCGCTGGCGACAGTCAGGCCCAGAGAACCGGCGTTGGGCAACAGACACATCACAATCACTGCTACGGCGGCACCCACAAACAGATAAGGGATGCGGCGGCCGAAGCGCGTCCATGTCTTGTCGCTGAACAGGCCCACTAGCGGTTGGACTACCATACCCATCAATGGGGGCAGAATCCAGAAGTAGCTCAGGTTGTGCGGGTCAGCGCCCAGAGTGGCGAAGATGCGGCTGATGTTCGCGCTCTGCAGCGCGTAGGCAATCTGTACGCCGAAGAATCCGAAACTGATGTTCCAAAGATTCATAAAGCTTAGGTTCGGTTTTGTCTTCATT
>JAFZAK010000111.1 GCA_017557285.1 Muribaculaceae bacterium | reverse complement strand
GCAAGCCACGAGCAAAACCACAGCAAGCATTGCCGTGGTTGCCGTGAGTGGTGTTCTCATAGTCCGAAGTGTTTGGCGATGCAATCGCGGTGCAACTTGACGATTTTCGTCTTGCCCTCTGGTGATGAGAGAAAATCCACGTCCTCGTGGTTGTCTTGGAACAAGTTCTCGGTCAGCACCGCAGGGCAAGCCGTGTTCTTGACGACATAGAAATTGGCTTGCCAATAGTGTTCGCTGGGGATGGAGCGGTTGCCGCGCAATCCCATGTTGATTGCGGTATCGCAAAACGACTTGGCGAGCCTTTTGCTTGCAGCGGAGCATTGGCGTGCCACATAGACTGCGAAGCCTCGCGCTGTGTGCCACTTGCCGTCAGACCCTGCGGCATTGACGTGGATGCTTACGTAGACGCAGTTCTGCGTGCCGAACTTTGAGCAAATTCCGTTGACGTACCGGCAACGGAGTGAAAGTTCGGTGCTTCCCGGTCGTGGCACCTCGTCGCCTGGCATATCGACAAAGACGAGCAAGCCGAGCGCTTCGAGTTGTGGCTTGAGTTCCTTGATGACTTCTCGGCTGAACTTGTACTCACGGAACTTCTTATCGGGCGAGCACTTGCCCGCCACGTTGCTTCCGTGAGCCGTGCCGAGGATGACAACTTTGTTGGCTGTTGTAGTCTGCATGATGTTTATGAATTAGGGTTCGACAATATGTAATCATCGCTTTTAGAGTTTCCCACCGCCTCCGCTTCCTGGGTCAATTTGGACACCTCCATTGTCAGAATCGTCGTTACCCAGCGCATAAGCCTGTGGAACAAATTCAATCGTAGAGCCTTGCTCGTTCTTTTCGAGGATAATGTTGAAAATATCCACCACATTATTCTCGTAAGCACACCATTGGAGATAAAATCCCGAAGCCGAATAAGAGCCGTCTTCCTCATTTTGGCTCAATGCAAGACTGATTACTCGTGCCACCATATTGGCACCTTCTTCCATTGATTCAAGATGTAAAAGGACTGGCTGCGAAGCGTTGTTCTCCAGTGCTTGCATGAGCGTGTCCACATCGACTTCAGTTCTTTCCCAATCGTTCATCTTGTAGATGACAGTCTGCTCGCCACCGCCCAATAGATTCATATTGTTTCGATATATGACGAAGGCATCCTTAAGATGTACTTCTTGAGATTGGGCGGTGCTGCCGCCGATGGGCGCGACGCTGTGGAACTTTCCGTCGCTGCCCTTGTACTGCACTGACCGCTCGCCATTCTCAGTGACCTCCTGCGGTCTGATGTTCATGACTTTCTTCTTCATAGTTTTTACTTGTTGAAATAGTGGGACAATTCATAGCTGCCATCGTTCTGTTTGAGGAACATGACTGTATCAAGGTCGCCGAAATTCGATGGCTTGGACATCTCAAAAGTGAGCGTGTCGCCGAGGGTGATTACACCATCAGCCATCTCGAAGCCTCGCACACGTGCGAGAGTGGCGATGCGCCGCTCATTTTGGGTGCCCCAGTTGTTGTCCGATATGCAGACGAGTGTTTTGCCGGCCATTATTTCCGTAATCATGGCGGTGAGCTCATCTGCTGTGAAGGCTTTGCCATCATCGGCAAAATTGACTTCAAGCACGATGTTTGACGGTGCGTTGCTATCACCGCCAATTGGGAGTTTCAGCAGGTCGCCTGTAAAGCTTTCCACAAAGAACTCCTCTTTGGTCACGATTTCCTCGGCAAGTGTCAGCAGAACGACCTCCTCATAGAAGTTTGGCAGGAAGACGTTATTAGTGAACTTGTAAATCTCAAGAAAACCAGTTTGTTTTGCAATCTCGAGCAATGCCTCAGCTATGGCGGATTGTGAGGCTTCGATGTCATTCGAGGAAAATTCCAAAAACGTGTTGTACGAACTGCCGTTGAAAGCAGTGTATTCAGAGCCTTCCTTATTGAACATGACACGTGGTTTTCCTGGATAGGCATACTCCAAATAGGTCAAATATCTTTCTCCGCTGTCATCTACGTTGACATAAAAGCCACTATAGCTGTTGTACCCTTCGCCGAAGCTCAGTGCAGACACCTTGTTGAAGTCGAAGCCTTCAATCGTGTGCGCCTGAGCCAGCGTGATTGTCTCTCCCGCGGCTATGACCGTTCGATGCACGACCGGAATCACCGCATCCTGTGGCAGCTTGACTGAAAAGTCGTGCATCTTTCCGTCGCTGCCTTTGTAGCGTACTGACCGCTCACCACCTGTGGTGACTTCCTGCGGTCGGATGTTCATAACTTTCTGTTTCATTGTTCTGTGATTTGAGGGTTAGTATCTGATTTTTCAATCTCTTTCTTCTTCTCCATCATCTGCATGGCTTGCATGATGATGCCGGCGATGTCGTCCTTGTTCTTGACGATGACATTGAAGGTGTTTGCGGCGTCGCGCAACTCCTGCTTGTCATGGGTGGACTCAAGAACGGATTTCCATTCGCAGAAGATATTGAACGCGCCCATGAGCATCGTGAAGAACGGTGCGGGCAACACGACCGAGGTCAGCACGTCGATGCAGCTCAGGCACAGCATGGGGAGAAAGTACTTGGTTGCTTTCTCCGTGGTCATCTTCAATGCCCTGCTTGTGGTGACCTTTCCTGCGAGCTTCGCCTTGCGCAGACCGGCGATGAAGTCTATCGCCATCGCCAGTATGACGGCGACGTAGGTCAGCGCGAGCCACACGGCGTGTACGTGGAGCGATGCGTTTTTGAATGTTTCAAGTAAAAAATCCATAGATTTTGTCTGATTTTTTGGTGGTTAAAGAAAAAAGCAGTACCTTTGTGGTACCCAAATGAGGGTGCCGTAGCTCTCTCTGCTTATTATGGGTGTGCCGCTGCTCACCGACCCTTATAAAGATGTGCCACTGCTCATCTTTTTTTTGTGCCGTCACTTCTCGAACACCCAGCGGTAGCCGCCGCCTCGGAGCACGGTCGCGACATGGAACGGCACAATGGGCGTGACAAGGTTGTTCTTGTCCAGCAGCTCGCGTCCGCCGATTCTATAAGGGGCGAAGGCGATGCCGTATTTCAGTCGCAGCTTGCGGTACTGATACTCGCCGTTTTTCTTCACTTGAATGTCGATTTTTGACTTGCCGAATGGCACATAACGGATGCCCACTGATTCGTCGAGTTTGTCGGCGACGAAGAATTTAGCCTCGCTCTGGAACTGTTCCATGTTCTGCAATTCTTCCTCGTCGAACTCGTCATGTTCAAACATGATCTTGTCAATGGTCACGAGTCCGTTGTTCATGATGCGGATGGTCTCTCGTTTGCCCACGACATTCCAGCCTTTGCGGATGTCGCCGTGACCTTTGATGCCCTGCTGGTCTGTTTTGCGGTTGCGCTTGCGCGAATAGCGGAAAAGATACGGCACATAGCCGAGGGCAAGCAGCGCATTGGCACCGTTGAGGCGAAGCTCGTCCTTGCCCATGCCAATCTCAATGCCGAAGTTGTAGAAGGAGTGAACTCCATTTGAGCCGCTGCCGCCGAACACGGCTTCACGCAGGGCGTTAAGTTGCTTGACGTGTTGGGCGGTCATCACTCCTGCGCCATACTGTGAGGCTGCCGTGAGGTAGAAGTTCTGGAACTCTATCTCACGCTCGCCTGTGGCGAGGTCGTAGCCGAACAGCTGGATGCCGACCTTGTCGGTGGCGATGTGGGACACGAGTGCGCCAGTGACAACCTGACCCGCACCGACAATCTTGCGCACTGCCGCTTGCAGGGCGGTGATGTCGGTCTTGGCATTGGCAAGCGACTGGACGTGTGCAGCGGTCATTGCTCCAGCCTGTTGAGCGGTGGCACCATTGATAGTGCAACCAGCGTCAAACACGAAGTCCTCGCCGGTGCGCACATCGTGCTTGTAAATGGCGAGGTTGATTTTGGAGCTGTGGCCGTTGCCCTGGCTGATGCCGGTCACGACATAG
>JAFZAK010000110.1 GCA_017557285.1 Muribaculaceae bacterium | reverse complement strand
TTGGTTCGAACAGATGATAAATCTCACCAAAAATCATGACCAAACTTGTCCATCCAATGATTTTCACCCACTCACCCAACGACAGTGGCTCTACGTCGAACATCGGTCCGCCATACTGCACAATCAGAATCTGTCCGACCAATATGACCGCAATGATAGCATAGAACACCTTGCTGTCTTGCGCATTGTGGAACGCGCTATGTCCGCTACCGAACGACTTGGCATTGAACAGGTTCCAGAACTGCAAAAAGACGAATGTCGTAAAATAGATTGACACTTCGTGATTGGAAATAGAAGCATGGATCAGCGGCCCTGCCTGGTTGTGGAGCAATTTATAATAGAGCACACCCATAATTGCGGCAAACAAACCTCCAATGAGTAGGATAAACCATGTCATCGTGGGTGTGATGATGCTCTCTCCTGGTTTCCTGGGCGGGCGGCGCATGACAATGCTGTTAGGCGGCAACGAAGCCAGTGCCAGTGCGGCAAAGGTGTCCATAATGAGGTTTACCCAAAGCATCTGTGTAACAGTGAGCGGCACCTGTTGTGTGCTGAAGAATGAGCAGAACGCCACCACGAGGCATGCACATATGTTGACAGTAAGTTGGAAGAGGATGAACCGCTGAATGTTGCGGTATAACGACCGTCCCCACAAGACCGCCTTGTTAATGCTAATGAACGAGTTGTCGAGGATCGTGATGTCACTGGCCTCTTTGGCTGCGGCAGTTCCGTCACCCATCGAGAGTCCTACCTGCGCCAAATTGAGCGCTGGAGCATCGTTGGTGCCGTCGCCAGTGACCGCCACCACCTCGCGTTGCGCCTGCAACAATGACACCAGTCTAGCCTTATCGCTAGGTCTTGCACGAGCCATTACCTTGATTCGTTGCGCCACCTTGGCTGCCTCGTCGTCAGGCATGGCCGCGAATACGGGTCCGGTGATGATGTTATCGTCGGTATCCTGGTCGGTCCAAATGCCGCTTTGCCGCGCGATTTCTCGTGCTGTGGCCGCATTGTCGCCTGTGACCATCTTCACGCGTATGCCGGCATTGCGGCAATCCTGGATGCTGAGTGGCACCTGCTCGCGTACCGGGTCACTGATGGCGACGAAGCCCAAGTAGTGCAGCTTGATGTCCCCCCAAGCCCCCCTAAAGGGGGGTGTAAAAAGTTGTTCCCCCTTCAGGGGGCTAGGGGGACTACAAGATTGTGGCAACTCGGCATAGGCGAAAGCGAGGGTGCGCATAGCCTTGAGTTGGTATTGTTCAAGCAAAGCCTGTTCCTGCTCACGCTTTTCGGGATCGATGTCGGTCATGTCCATGACAATCTCGGGCGCTCCCTTGAGCAGAAGAATAGGATGATCTGCATCCAACAACACAACCGATGCCATATATTTTCGTTCGGTCGAGAACGGCATTCGGTCTATAATGCGATATTGCTCGCGCAATGCAATGTAATCACTCCCACGCTGATTGAGCCACAGCAACAACGCTCCTTCGGTGGGATTGCCCAAAGCAATTACCTTCTCTGGGTCACTGTCATCGAGGTATGCCGTCGTATTGCACGCTATCGACAGGTCCACCAATTGTGCATCGTGCATTTCGCATTGTGCATTGTCAAAGTGGGCTTCAACCACTTGCATCTGATTCTGGGTGAGGGTGCCCGTCTTGTCGGTGCAGATGATGGTGGTGGCTCCCATGGTCTCGCAAGCGTGCATGCGGCGCACCAGGTTGTTGGTCTTGAGCATGCGGCGCATGCTCAACGCCAGACTCAGTGTGACACTCATGGGCAGTCCTTCGGGTACTGAGACAACCACAAGCGTGACTGCGAGCATGATGGTTTGCACGAAGTACTGGACTTGATCAACCCATGTGCCATTGGGCTCACTGTCGAGGAAGAACGCCAACACACGCCCTAAGATGATGAACGCCGCAATGATATAACTTCCATAGGCAATCAGTCGTCCCAAACGGTCGAACTGCAGCATGAGCGGAGTCTTGACATCGGTCTCGGTGGTGGCTTCGCTGAACACCTTGCCATACTCGGTGGCATCGCCCACTGCAGTAACCTGCATCACGCCGTTTCCCTCGCTTACCGTTGAGCCTCGCAACAACACATTGGCTGGATAGGTGGTCTCCTGTCCCTCGCGCTGAGCCTGAAGGATATGCGACTTGTGGGCAATGGGTTCGCCTGTCAACGAGCTCTCATCAACGCTCATCGACACACTCTGTTTCAGTTGGCCGTCGGCGGGGACACGTTCGCCCGTATCAAGAATGACAACGTCACCCACCACAATATCGCGACGCGGCACTTGAGTGACATGACCATTGCGCATCACTTTGACCTTGACGTCATCGTTGGTCTTGTTCAGCAAGTCAAATTTCTTGTTGGCATTTACCTCTACGAGGAATCCCACAAGTGTCGCCAAGATAACCGCTATGACAATACCCAATGGCTCGAAAAGAACCTCTGCGCCTTGATGCAGGTGCAGCAGTTCATAGAGCGAAATGCCCACCGACAAAGCCAGCGCAACTAGCAGAATCTTGATGAGCGGGTCGTTAAATTTCTCAAGGAATTGTTTCCACAGCGACTTGCGCGGTGGTGGAGTAAGCACATTGTCGCCGTGCAAACGGCGACTTTCCAATACTTGTTGTTCGGTTAGTCCGATAAGTTTTTTCATTTCTTGTCCGGTTTTAGTCATTCCGGGTGAAGCGAAGAGGTTCGGCGGGTGAAAATGGCGGTTCATTGGGATAGACCTCTACCCCATTGACCCAGGTCCGCACCACTCGATGATGCATGGTCGCGCCTTTCAGTGGTGTCCACCTGCACAATGATTGCACAGAATCGTCATCGATGGTCCATCCTTGCGGCGCCACCTCGACGAGCACCATATCGGCCTTGTATCCTGGCCTCAGGAATCCTCGATTTGCGATACCAAAGAGTCTCGCAGGGGCATGGCACATTCGCTTCACTACTGCATGTTTGTTGAGCCAGCCCTTATCGGCCAACTCTAACATGGTCACTAGCGAAAACTGTGCCAACGGCATACCCGATGGTGATTTTAAGTATTTTTGGCATTTTTCTTCCAGCGTATGCGGTGCATGGTCGGTCGAGACTACATCGATGCGTCCACTGGCCACAGCCTTGCGCAAGGCTTCACGGTCTTCGGCCGTCTTGACTGCGGGGTTTACCTTGATACGGGTTCCCAAGCGGGCATAGTCTTCATCGCTAAACCAGAGGTGCCCCACACAGGCCTCGGCGGTGATGAGCTTTTCCACAAGGTCTTCAGCACACTCGTCAAAGAGTTCCAGTTCGCGGGCAGTGGTCACATGCAGGACATGGAGGCGGGTGTTTAATTCGCGAGCCAACTCAACGGCACGCCGTGTACACTTGTAGCAGGCCTCTTCGCTGCGAATCAACGGATGCATCTCCACAGGGATGTCCTCACCATAGCGAGCCTTGGCGCGTTCCATGTTCTGGCGAATCATCGTCTCGTCCTCGCTATGCACGGCAATGAGAGCAGGCACCTCATCGAAAATGCGTCGCAACACCGCCGCATCATCGACCAACATGCCACCCGTCGACGAGCCCAGAAACACTTTCACGCCCGGCACACGGGTGTAATCGATATCGTGGATGAGCATGTCGGTATTGGTGGCCGTCGCCCCGATATAGAAGCTGTAGTTTGCCATCGAGTCTTTCGCGGCTCGGTCCCACTTGTCTTCAAGCGCTTCAACGGTGACCGTGGGCGGCACCACGTTGGGCATATCAATAAATGAGGTGACACCACCTGCCACGGCAGCGCGGCTCTCGCTGGCGATGCATGCCTTGTGGGTCAGTCCCGGCTCTCGAAAGTGGACATGGGTATCAATAACACCTGGCATAAGCATGGCACCTTGGGCGTCGATGCGGCTGTCGCACGCGTCCATTAAGGAGCTATCGGGCATACCAGCAGCCACCTGCTTGATTTCGTCGCCATCGGTCACGACATAGCCCGCCACAAACTCATCGTCCAGGGCTAACTGGGCATTATAGATTAATCTCATTTGGTTTTTCTCTGGAATTTTTTGGGTGTGAACCACGACTCGAGACGCAGTTTGATAACCCCGAACAACGCTTCGCCAAAGATGCCCGAATTCATCTTGCTCGTTCCCAACACGCGATTGACAAACACGATGGGCACCTCGACAATCTTGAAGCCCATGCGGTGGGCGGTGAATTTCATCTCAATCTGGAAAGCGTAGCCCTTGAACTCGACATTGTCGAGGTCGATGGCCTCAAGCACCTCGCGGCGATAGCACACAAAGCCAGCCGTGGTGTCACACACGTCCATGCCCGTGATGAAGCGTACATACTTGGAGGCATAGTAACTCATCAAGACCCGACCCATGGGCCAATTCACCACATTGACTCCCGTCTTGTAGCGCGATCCCACAGCCACGTCAGCACCACCCGTGGCACACGCAGCCTGCAGTTCGTGCAGTTTGTCGGTAGGATGCGAGAAATCGGCATCCATTTCGATGACATAGTCATAGCCTTGTGTCAATGCCCACTTGAAGCCTGTGATATAGGCAGTGCCTAACCCCAGTTTCCCCGTACGCTTGATAATGTGCACGCGGTCGGGATACTGGACTGTCATCTTGTCGACGATGTCGCCTGTTCCGTCGGGCGAATTGTCGTCAATGACCAGGATGTCGAACTGATGCTCGGTGATGGCGAGCACAGTCTCAATCATCTTTTGTATGTTCTCTTTCTCGTTGTAGGTCGGGATGATGACCACACTGTCAGACTTCATAATCGAGGCGAGTTGGAGGGTTCTAAAAGTTATCAAAAGGCAAAGTTAAGCATTTTTTCTGGAAATATTACCGCGATATGAAGATTATTGACTATTTTTGTCCAAAAATTTCCATTTACATGATTATCTCTCGTCATTTTTTCAAGATTTGCATCATCTTGACGGCACTAACCGCCTCTGCCCAGCCGCCGGTACACCACTCGCGCATCGGCGAGACCATGACCGCACAGGGCGGCGTGCTCACCATCACCAATGTGGGCAAGAAGCAGAACCATGACTGGCGCGACACCGCCACACGCGATGAGGACGTGTTCTCGCCCAAGAGCGTGAACTTCCACCCCGACGGCACGAAGTATTACGTCAACTCGCTTGAGGGCTGCGCCACGGTGGTGTATGACCGCGAGACCAACCGCAAACTCAAGGTCATTCCTCACCGCCATGCCAGCGGCGAGGGGCCGTTGTGGAACACGCCCAGTGGCATCTACAAGTTCACGCACTATCCCGACGGACAGAAGCGCGGCTTCAGCGGCAAACCCGTCGAGGCAACTTTCTCACACGGCGGCCGCTACCTGTGGGTGCCATACTACCGCCGCACGTTCGACTTGAATGCACAAGACCCCAGCGCCATCGCCATCATCGACACGCGCGTCGACTCCATCGTGCGAATGATGGAGACCGGCCCGCTGCCCAAGATGATCATGTGCAACCACGCGGGCACACGCGTTGCCGTGACACACTGGGGAAACAACACCATCGGACTGATTGACATCACAGGCGACGACCCGTCGCAGTGGCACCATCTGCCCTATGTTGTGGTTGACCATGAGTTAAAGTTGGACTTCAGTCTAACTCACGAGGTAAACCGCGACGCAAACAGCGGGTTGCTGTTGCGCGGCACCGTGTTCACACCCGACGACCGCTACTTGCTGGTAGGTTGTATGGGCGGCGGTGGCATCGCCGTCATCGACATGGAGCCTGAGCCACGCTATGTGGGCAAGATTGGCGGCATCAGCAACGCCCGGCACCTCATCATCAAGAACGGCTACCTTTATGCCAGCGTCAACGCTGCCGGTCTGGTGCAGCGTGTGCCCCTTGACGCGGTCATCCAAGCCATCGAGCACCGCCAGGGCAACAGCATCACCCTGCATGGCTGGCAAGTGTGCAAGGTGGGAGGCGGTGCACGCACCATCGAGGCCTCGCCCAGCGGACGGTATGTCTTCGCCGCCTGCAACTCGGCCAGCGCGCTCTATGTGGTCGACACCGAGCGGATGCAGGCCATCGGGCAGATTACTGTCGACTCCTACCCCGTAGGGTTGGACATCACGCAGGACGGCCGTTTCTTGGTAGTGACCTCACAAGCCCGTAACTACCAAGGCGGAAATGCCGTCAACCTATTCCGTGTGGACTACGCCGACAGCCTGGAGGCTGAGGCCTATCATGCCGCGCTGAAGGCATCACCCGCCGACACAACACAGGTCGCAGCCGAAGCACAAACAGTGGAGAGTGCTGCCACCGCTGGTTGGTGCCAGTGGCTCAAGGATCATGCCCTGGTGGCGGGAACAGTGGCGGGTATCCTATTGCTGGTCCTGCTGGGATGGATTTTCCACCGTCGTTAAAAAACGAATACTCATGACACGCGAACAGGACATCTACAAGACCACACTGGTGGGCAGTGCTGGCAACATGGCATTGCTCACATTCAAGTTCATTGCCGGGGTCGTTGGCAACAGTTCGGCCATGATTGCCGACGCCGTCCACTCGTTGAGTGACTTCGTCACCGATATCATCGTCTTGTTTTTTGTACGGCTCAGCGCCAAACCTCAAGACGAGTCGCACGACTATGGGCATGGCAAATATGAGACCATCGCGTCGTTTATCATCGGACTGGCATTGATTGCCGCCTCCACAGGCATCATTGTGTCGGGAGGGCTGAAGATTTCAGACTGGCTGTCGGGCAAGCCCCTCGAATCGCCGGGGATGTTGGCATTGTGGGCCGCCCTGTTGTCGATTGCCATCAAGGAAGTGCTTTATCGCTACACCGCCCACCGTGGCAAGTCGCTCAATTCGCAAGCCATGGTCGCCAACGCCTGGCACCACCGCAGCGATGCCTTGTCGTCGATAGGTGCCGCGATTGGCATCGGCGGCGCAATCATGCTGGGCAACCACTGGGCAGTTCTCGACCCGATCGCATCGGTCGTTGTCGGATGCATGTTGGTCAAGGTTGCTGTGGGGCTTCTGCGCAACAGCATTGGCGAACTCACCGAATGTTCCCTGCCGTCTGACACTGAGCAGGAGATTCTGGACATCATCCACTCGTTGCCCGAAGTATCGGACACGCACAACCTACGCACCCGCCACATCGGCGAACGCACCGCCATCGAGTGTCATGTCCGCATGGATGGCAACATGCCGCTGATGCAAGCCCATGACCTGGCCAGCACCATCGAGCAACGCCTGAAAGACCGCTTCGGCCCCACCACCCATGTCAGCATCCACATGGAACCACAGAAGAGTTGATAGTTAACAGTTTATAGTTAACAGTTCAGTGCGGCAGGGAATGAAATCTCTGCCGCACTGATTTTTATTAACTGTGGCGACTAAAGGGCGAGGCGGAATCCTATATAGCTATCGGTAACCATCTCCCCGCAGTTGTTGCGCATAGACACACGGCAACTGATAAAACCATGACACCAGCCGCCCCCACGGAACACAACAGTGGCACCATTTGATGGGCCGGTGGGGTTGGTCTGCGGGTCACTGCTATAGTAATCGTACCAGTCTTGACACCACTCCCACACGTTGCCGCTCATGTCGTACAGCCCCAACTCGTTGGGTGCCTTTGTGGCGACGGTCTGCGCACCGTAACCAGCGGTACCACTTGTTTGCGAAGGAATGGTAGCAATAGACCAAGCCACGTCACGGACGTTATTACTGCCGGCGTACTTGAAACCCTGGCTCTTATTGCCACCACGAGCGGCATACTCCCACTCCGCCTCTGTCGGGAGACGGAAGGTCTTTCCTGTCAACTCATTCAGCTTGGTGATGAATGTCTGGCAGTCATTCCAGCTTACCATCTCTACAGGACGCTGCAGGTTGGAGCCATAGTTCGGGTCGGTGGAGGCCTGGAAGTAGCTGGGGTTGCTGCCCATCACCGCCTGCCATAGTTCTTGCGTCACCTCGGTCTGGCCGATGCTGTAACTGCTCAGTGTCACTTGGTGCACCGGTTTCTCACTGCCATAGGCATCGCTTCCCTGCTCTTCGGTGGCTCCCATCATGAAAGTGCCGCCCTCGACCGCCACCATCTTAAACGACACACCGTTGACGGTGAAAGTTTGCACTTCTTGATTTGTTTTACCCAGCATGATGTTGATGACGGCATTCACGTCAGCGATATCAACCGAACCGTCGCCGTTGATGTCGCCTGCGGCGGTCTGCGCCGCCTTACCCAACATCATATTGATCACGGCATTGACGTCAGCAATATCGACTTTGTTGTCGCCGTTGATATCACCTTGCACTTGCGCCGTGGCGCTCAGCCCCAGCAGCAAGCACGCCATCAGAGCCATAGTCTTGAGATAGGATTTTTTCATCGCTATATAGTTTTTATTGTTAATTCCGCCACAAAGATAATCATTTATTCGCAATTCACCAACAATCAGAATGGAAAAACAGTTATCAGTTGTCAGGGGTCAGTTTTCAGTAATCAGTTGTCAGGGGTCAGTTTTCAGTGGTCAGTTTTTTACATCAGGGGGGCAAAGTATAGCAGATTTTGTCAAATAACGCGTTTTGAACCCCCAAAAAACGTCAAATAACGCGTTTTGAACCCCCAAAAAACGTCAAATAACGCGTTTTGAAATGTTTTTTGATTAGGATTACATGGTTTGGGATTATTTTGTAACTTTGCACCATGATTATCGTATTGAGTAGATGATGAACAGATTGTTGACTTTCTTGATATGCTGCCTGGTGGGCGCTACGGCTGGTTTTGCACAAGGCGTTGGGGCGGAAGGCTATGTGGAGTTCCTGTACCAATATATGCCGTTGCCTGACCGGACAGATTATACGCGGGCGTTCTATGAGCGTAATGTGGCGTTGTCGCTGCAAGCGCGGCGCGAGATGCCATGGGGTGTCCAAGTGCCCGAGCGCGAGTTCCGCCACTTTGTGGTGCCCGTGCGCGTCAACAATGAGCATCTGGACAACAGCCGTGAAGTGTTCTACCGTGCCCTCAAGCCACGTGTCGAAGGTCTGTCGATGAGCGATGCTGTGCTCGAGGTGAACCACTGGTGCCACGAACATGTGACCTACCGCCCGAGCGATGCCCGAACGAGCAGTCCGCTCGCCACAGTGCGCACCGCCTATGGCCGTTGCGGCGAGGAGTCCACCCTGCTGGTGGCTGCCCTGCGGTCGGTGGGCATCCCTGCACGACAGGTCTATACGCCGCGCTGGGCGCATACCGATGACAACCATGCCTGGGTAGAGGCGTGGGCCGATGGTGCCTGGCACTTCTTGGGAGCCTGCGAACCCGAGCCCATTCTGGACCTGGGGTGGTTCAACGAGAGCGCTAGCCGTGCCATGCTCATGCACACCAAGGTGTTCGGCCAGTATGACGGCCCCGAGGAGGTGGTGAGTCAAACCGATTGCTACACCGAGATCAATGTCACCAACAACTATGCCCCCACCGCCCGCATCGATGTCTATGTGAACGACCCGCAGGGCCACCCTGCTGAGGGGGCGCTGGTCGAATTCAAGCTGTATAACTACGCCGAGTTCTACACCATGGCGATGAAGGCTGCCGATGCCAAAGGACACACCTGGCTCACCGCCGGACGTGGTGACTTGCTGGTGTGGGCATCAAAGGATGGGCAGATGGGCGTCAGACGTGTTTCGGTAGGCAAAGACGCGATTGTGACCGTCACTCTGGGCAAGGATGCGTTGCCCGAAGCCTGCGCCATCGATGTGATGCCCCCCACGGCCAGCGGCCAGTTGCCCGTTGTCAGCGACGAGCAACGCCAAGAGAACAACCGCCGCCTGGCGGTGGAGGACAGCATCCGCCATGCCTATGAGGCGACGATGCCCGTCGAAGCGTGGCGTGGCAACCATAAGACCATCCAGCGCTTCCTCAAAGAAGCCCCCAACAAGCTGATGGCGGAACGGCTGCTCGGCGTCATCTCGGAGAAAGACCTACGTGACATCGAGTTAGACGTTCTCAAGGACAACCAAGTGTCGAAGGTCGACACCAATGACATCTACCTGCGCTATGTGCTCAACCCGCGTGTCGAGAACGAGTGGCTCACGCCTTGCAAAGCCCCGCTGCGCCAACTGCTGGCCGACATGACGAGTCCGGCGGCCCTGGTCAAATGGTGCGAACAAAACATCACCCTTGAGCGGGAGTGGCGCTCAGACGACGGCCACTTGCACGGTTCAAACCCGCAACACCTGCGCATGGAGCCGATGAGCGTGTTCCGCGAGGGCAAGACCGACGAACTGGGCCGCAACATCTTCTTCGTCTCTGCGGCACGCAGTCTGGGCTGGCCTGCCCGCATCAACGAGGTGGACGGCCGTCTGCAATATTACCAGCAAGGCCGTTGGCACGACGTGAGCTTCGGCAAGCAGCAAGCCAAGGCCACCGCACCCACCCGAAAACTCTCGCTAGGCTACAACCTCAAGTCACCCTACATCGACGATCCGAAGTACTATATCCACTTCACGCTGAGCCGCATCGTCGACGGACGGTTGCAATTGCTCACCTATCCCGAGGAAGCCACCTGGAGCAGCGACTTTGAGAAGGGGGTCCAGCTGGAGCCGGGCGAGTATCTGCTCACCACCGGCACGCGCATGGCCAACGGCAAGGTGCTTACCCACCTGACACGGTTCAAGGTTGACAAGTATGACAAGCTGCTGTTCCTGACCATGCGCGAGAGCGAGGAGGATGTGCAGGTCATCGGCAGTTTGAATGCCGAAAACATCTACCACGACATAGCCGAGGACGCAGACAAGAGCCTGCTTGCCACCGTGGGCCGCGGTTACTATGTCGTGGGCATCGTGGCACCTAACCATGAGCCTACCAACCACACCTTGCGCGACATCGCCGCCTGCAGGCAGGGCTTCGAGGACTGGGGACGCAAGATGGTGCTCCTTTTCGAGAACGAGGATGCCGCCCAGCGATTCAACCGCGATGAGTTCGCCGGCCTGCCCTCGACCGTGGTGTGGGGCATCGACAAGGACGGCAAAGTGCTGCAAGAGATCCGCAAAAACATGAAGTTGACCAGCGACGCGCTGCCGCTGTTTGTGGTGTGCGACTCGTTTAACCGCGTGGTTCACGTCCAGCAGGGCTACACCATCAACCTGGGCGAGCAGTTGCTTAAAGTAATTAAGAAGTTGTAGTTTTTTTATCACGAATTATCGATTGCTCGAATAATCGAATGCTCGAAATTATCTAGACTA
>JAFZAK010000109.1 GCA_017557285.1 Muribaculaceae bacterium | reverse complement strand
TTTTCACAAGTTATTTGTAATTTTGTACCCTGAATTGAAAAAAGGGTCATTTTGGCCCATTTTCGTCATGTAGAGAGAACAAATAATTTCAAATAATTACACAAATAAATGAAGGCTTATAAGACGAATGAAATTCGCAACATCTCCTTGCTAGGTGGCAAGGGGGCGGGCAAGACCTCGCTGGCCGAGGCTATCCTCCACAATTGCGGCACAATCAACCGCAAGGGTACTATCGACGCAGGCAACACAGTATGCGACTACTTCCCCGTAGAGAAGGAGTACGGCTACTCAGTGTTCTCGACTTTGTTCTATGCTGAGAACTGCGGCAAGAAGCTCAACTTCATCGACTGCCCGGGCAGTGATGACTTTGTAGGCAACATCTATACCGCACTCAACGTGACCGAGGCTGGCCTGATGGTTATTGATGGCCAGTATGGCGTCGAGGTTGGCACGCAGAACCAGTATCGCATTATCGATGGCATCCACAAGCCGTTGCTGATGGTCATCAACAAGATGGAGGCCGAGAAGAGCGACTTTGACAATGTGCTGAACAACCTGAAGGAGACCTTTGGCAACAAGGTCGTGCCTCTGCAGTTCCCCGCCACTAGCGGTCCGGGCTTCAAGAGCATCGTTGACCTGCTGTTGATGAAGCAACTGACCTACGGCCCCGATGGCGGCAAGGCCACCATCAGCGACATCGACCCCGCATTGGCCGACAAAGCCGAGGAGCTGAAGAGCGCCCTGGTTGAGATGGCAGCCGAGAACGACGAGGCCTTGATGGACAAGTTCTTCGAGAGCGGCGAGCTGAGCGAAGAAGAGATGATCGACGGTATCCGCAAGGGTCTGATCGACTGCAGCATCATTCCTGTGATGTGC
Organism: Muribaculaceae bacterium; assembly: GCA_017557285.1. GTDB lineage: Bacteria > Bacteroidota > Bacteroidia > Bacteroidales > Muribaculaceae > Sodaliphilus. Next base: position 34,905 of record JAFZAK010000109.1, on the reverse strand, counting down.
TGCAGCGGCGAGAAGGAGATGGGCATTGACCGCCTGCTCGAGATTTTGGGCAATGTGGTTCCCGCTCCGCAGGATATGCCTGCACAAGCCGACAACGAGGGCAACGAGGTTGCACTTGATCCCGCTGGCCCCGTGAGCCTGTTCTTCTTCAAGACCACCGTCGAGCCCCATATCGGTGAGGTGAGCTACTTCAAGGTGATGTCGGGTACGATTAAGGCAGGTACCGACCTGAACAATATGAACCGCGGCTCGAAGGAGCGCGTGGCCCAGCTGAACGCCGTGTGCGGTCTGACCAAGACCACCGTCGACGAGATGGCAGCCGGTGATATCGGTGCCACCGTGAAGCTGAAAGATGTTCGCCGCGGCAACACCCTGAATGAGAAGGGCTTGGAAAGCACCTTTGACTTCATCGAGTATCCCGCTCCCAAGTTCCAGCGTGCCATCCGCCCGCAGAACGAGAGCGAGATTGAGAAACTGGGTGCCATCCTCAACCGTATGCACGAAGAAGATCCCACCCTGCTCATTGAGCAGAGCAAGGAGCTGAAGCAGACCATCGTCAGTGGCCAGGGCGAGTTCCACCTGCGCACCCTCAAGTGGCGTGTTGAGAACAACGACAAGGTGATGATTGAGTATCAGGAGCCCAAGATTCCTTATCGTGAGACCATCACCAAGGCCGCTCGTGCCGACTATCGTCACAAGAAGCAGTCGGGTGGCTCGGGCCAGTTCGGTGAGGTTCACCTGATTGTTGAGCCTTACCGCGAGGGCGATCCCGAACCCGACACCTACAAGTTCGGCAACCAGGAATACAAGATGAGCATCCGCGACAAGCAGGAGATTCCTCTGGAATGGGGCGGAATGCTGGTCATCTACAACTGTATCGTGGGTGGTGCCATCGACGCACGCTTCATCCCCGCTATCGTCAAGGGTATCATGGATCGCATGGAGCAGGGTCCGTTGACCGGCTCTTATGCCCGCGACGTGCGTGTATGCATCTACGATGGTAAGATGCACCCGGTTGACTCGAACGAGATTTCGTTCCGTCTGGCTGCCCGCCACGCCTTCAGCGATGCTTTCCGCAACGCCAATCCCAAGGTTCTCGAGCCCGTCTACGACGTCGAGATCTTGCTTCCTAGCGACAGCATGGGTGGTGTTCAGAGCGACCTGCAGGGCCGCCGCGGCATCATGATGGACATGAGCAGCAGCAATGGTCTGGAGAAGATCAAGGCCAAGATTCCTCTGAAGGAGATGGCCAGCTACAGCACCGCTTTGAGTTCGATTACTGGTGGTCGTGCTTCGTTCAACATGAAGTTCGCCAGCTACGAGCTCGTTCCCGCCGACGTTCAGTCGCAGCTGCTCAAGGAATACGAGGAGAGCAAGCAGGACGAGGATTAATCTCCCGCCCCACTCCCGTTCCACTTACCCACGGGTCGATGCCACCACGGTATCGGCCCGTGTTATTTTATCGAAATTATCACTATTAATGGTGATGTTTTGTGAGATAAATCGTCATTTTTGGGGATTGCATGAGAGGTGGGATGGTGGTAATTTTGCACATTGGAAATTATGGGTTGTTGTCCGAGACTGCGTCTCGGAGTACACAAACATGCGATACAATTGCAATAAACAATGAAACTGTCAGAATTAAAGACTGGGGAACGAGGGGTGATTGTGAAGGTGCTGGGCCACGGCGGCTTCCGCAAACGCATCATCGAGATGGGGTTCATCAAGGGGAAGACCATTGAGGTGCTGCTGAACGCTCCTCTTCAAGACCCTGTGAAATATAAGATTATGGGCTATGAGGTGTCCTTGCGCCATGATGAGTCCGAACTGATAGAGGTTGTTGGCGAAGGTGAGCATTATGATGACGCCACCGACGCTCGTGACAGCTCCACTATCACCGAGACGGTGAATTTGACCGAGGAAGAACTGCAAGCAAAGGCTCGTCGTCAGCGACGCACCATCAATGTTGCGCTTATCGGCAACCCCAACTGTGGGAAGACGTCGCTGTTCAACTATGCCAGCGGTGCTCATGCCCGCGTGGGTAACTACTCGGGTGTGACGGTCGATGCCAGTGTGGCTCATGCCCACTACGAGGGCTATAACTTTAACTTGACCGACCTGCCCGGCACCTACTCGCTGTCCTGCTACAGCCCCGAGGAGTTGTATGTGCGTGAGCACCTATTAAAACAGCGTCCCGACGTGGTGATCAACGTCATTGACTCAAGCAACCTGGAACGCAACCTATACTTGACGACACAATTGATTGACATGAACCTGCGTATGGTGTGCGCACTGAACATGTACGATGAGACCGAGCGCCGCGGCGACCAGTTGGATGTCGACACTTTGAGCACCCTGTTCGGTGTACCCATGATTCCCACATCGTTCCGCAGCGGCTTTAACGTCGACCTGCTGTTCCATGTGATTATCAATATGTATGAGGGCGGTGACTATATAGATGAGAACGGCAAGATCAATCCTGAGGTTGCTCGAGAGATTAAGGAGTGGCACGACCGCGAGGCTGACCAACATCTGGAACATGACCACATCGAAGACTTTGCCGATGGCGACCGGCCGTTGAAGAACTACTTCCGCCACATCCACGTCAACCATGGGCAGTATGTAGAGCGCGCCATCAGCACCGTCAAGGCCCCCATCATGGCATCGTCATACCTGAGCAGCCACTACTCCACGCGCTATCTTGCCATCAAGTTGCTTGAGCGCGACAAGAGTGCTGAAGAACTCATTCAAGAAGATACGCTAAGTAATGAGATCTTGAAGGCGCGTGACCTTGCTGCTCGACAGATTGAACGCGACACACACAACGACTCGGAAACCGCCATCATGGACGCTAAATACGGCTTTATCCGCGGTGCGCTCACCGAGGCGGGCTACAAACTTGGTACCGCACACGACACCTATCGATTGACGCACAAGTTAGACAACATCTTGTCGCACAAATACTTCGGCTTCCCTATTTTCTTCCTAGTCCTGTTTGTGATGTTCTATGTGACGTTCACTTTGGGGCAATATCCTATGGACTGGCTTGAAGCGGGTGTGGCATGGCTTGGCGAACATATAGGCAGTGCGATGCATGATGGTCCGCTGCGCTCATTGCTTGTCGATGGTGTGATTGGCGGTGTGGGTTCTGTGATCGTGTTCCTGCCTCAAATCTTGATTCTGTATCTGTTCATCTCGCTGATGGAAGACTCAGGCTACATGTCGCGCGCTGCATTTATCATGGATAAACTCATGCACAAAATGGGTCTTCATGGCAAGTCGTTCATCCCACTGATTATGGGTTTCGGATGCAATGTTCCGGCAGTGATGGCCACGCGCACCATCGAGAGCCGACGTTCTCGGTTGATCACGATGATGATATTGCCGTTCATGAGTTGCTCGGCGCGGCTTCCCATCTACATCATGATTGTAGGCACGTTCTTTGCCGTGCAGTGGCGCGCTTGGATAATGATAGGGATTTATGCCATTGGAATCGTCGTTGCCGTGTTGATGAGCAAGTTGTTCTCTTCGCGCGTTGTCAAGGGCGAAGACACGCCGTTTGTGATGGAGCTTCCACCCTACCGTTGGCCAACAGGCAAGGCTATTGGCCGTCACACGTGGGACAAGGGCAAGGAGTACCTGAAGAAGATGGGTGGCATCATCCTGGTTGCAAGCATCATTGTGTGGGCGTTGGAATACTTTCCCCATGATGAATCGTTGACGCGCCAACAGCAACAGGAGCAGAGCTACATCGGGCGTATGGGCAAGGCCGTCGAGCCTGTGTTTGCCCCTCAGGGTTTCAACTGGAAACTCGATGTGTCGCTGATTGCCGGTATTGGTGCCAAGGAAATTGTGGCATCGACCATTGGCGTACTCTATACCGATGACGACTCGTTTGGCGATGATGACACGTTCAGCGAGGACAGCCAGAAGTATACCCGTCTGCGTCAACAGATGACAGCCGACGGTATCACACCGCTGACAGCATTCTGCTACTTGCTATTCGTATTGCTCTACTTCCCATGCATGGCGACTGTAGTTGCCATCAAGAACGAGACGAACTCATGGAAGTGGGGCATCATCTCGGCAGTTTACACAACGGCAGTCGCTTGGATTGTGAGTGCCGCAGTGTATCAGATTTTCAGTTAAGGGAACTGGAGGTTGTGCTTGTGGAACTGTTCGATGTCAAGAGGTTTGAGTCCGCAGCGTTCCATTGGGCGGAACTCATTGTGGTCGTTGACATAGAGCCGCTTGACTGGCTTGAATGCAGGATTGCCCAGAGCAAGATCATCGCGTAGTAAGCGTGTGCGAACACCAGCCAAGTCAAGCAGAGTGTGGTACATCACCATGTTGGTCATCACTGGTTGGGCGATGTGCGCATGCATGCAGTTCCACTGTTCGGGATGCGCCTCGATCCAAGCTGGGCTCGCCCATGCAATCAAAGGCACCCGGAGATGGTAATAAGTGGGTATCGGTGAAGCATGCAGGAACCTGTTGCGGGAGTCATCAAAAATGTCCTCGCCATGATCGCTAGTGAAGAGCATCACAGCCGGCCGTCCACTGTCGTGCAGCACTTGCATGACACTTGCCAACACATAGTCAGCATATAGGATGGTATTGTCGTAGGCGTTGACCAACTGCTGCTTGAACTCCTTAATAGCATTTGGATAGCCCGTGTCTCCCATACGCGCAAACCGCTCGGGATAGCGGTCTCGGTAGTCAAAGTGCGAGCCATAGCAGTGGAGCACAATGAACAATCGCTGATTAGGCATTTTCTGCAGTTTTCGGTCAAGCAAGGCGACCAGTTCCTCGTCCATGGGGTTGGCGGTCAGCGGCACACTGTCCTTGATGAAGTGAACATCCTGGGCCTCAGTTCCCAGATAGTCGATAAACGAGCCATTGCGTCGCTGGTTACTATAGAAGGCCGTTGCAAAGCCTGCCTCCTCAAGAGCACTGACGACACCCCGCTCGCAGTATAGGCTATCGTAGCTGCCCTGACTAGCTGCTGGAGTGAGCAACAATGGCACGCTCTTGTGCGTGGTGTTACTCATGGAAAGCGCATCGCGGAAAACCACGAGCCCTGGTGTCACAATAGAGTCGGACGACAGGTGTGGCGTTGTATTGCGTTCGTAGCCGTATACTCCCATTTCATCGGCACGCAATGTTTCACCGATGACCAAGACATATACCTCTGGAATGGTGTCGTTTCGCAAGGAGACGGCTTGGTGCTTATACCCCTCGACTGCCACAGGATAGTGTGCCGAGCGGTATAGGCGATCGAAGCTAAGCAGGAAGTTATAGGTGCCGTTGACAGGGAAGATGTCATCGCGCATGCGGAAGTGCTGGTCTTTATAGTAGTTTACACCCAGCATGACTAGCGAGATGATCAGCAACGCACCTCCAATAATACGTTGGTTGTGGCAGAACCCCTGACGCAGCGTGGCCTTGTTTCGTATTGATATAATGCTCAATGCTATGCCCGTGCCATAGATGAGCACGACAAAGATGACCGAACGCAACAGTTGTGCAAGCAGCTCGTGGATTTCGCTGGGATTAGAGGTAACTGCATTGATGAACATATCCACCGCGATGGGCGACTCTCCGAAGAGGTCAAGCAACACTATCTGAAATGCAGCGAGGAAACTGAAGAAGAAAAGCCACCAGAACATGTGTCCGGGCTTTTTCTTGAGGGTGAATGCTATCCAGTAGCACGCCAGTGGCAGCAAAACTCCAATGGTGCGTGTCAACAGCGATGTTGACTCGGTGAAAAACATGAACACATTAGGCAAGATGAGCATGCCCAGGAAAATCCAGTAGATGATATGTTGGTTCTTAAGAAATCGCACTTTTCAATTAAGTTTTTAGAATTGATTAAAACGCTTCATTGATGTTAAAGATGAAGCCTGACTGGCCCTTTCGGCCGAAGCCATAATCGAGACGAATGTTTACACGCCGGCGGAACTCCCAACGGAGGCCCACGCCATAGTTCGGCAACCAGTGCCTGAACGAGTCGCCATCATGAAAGACGCTCCCAGCTCCACCCCACAGGACGGCGCCAACGCGTCGGTAGATGTACTGCCTCAGCTCGACCTGGGTTGTTACCATGTGCTTGTCTCGGTAACGTCCGTGATAATATCCTCGCATGTTGTCGCTATCGCCTAACAAAGCCATCATAGCCCATGAGGGGTTGCCAAAGTTGAACAAGGCTCTTGCCTCGCCAGCAATGACCGCACCCTTCCATGCGGTGTGGTAGTAACATGCGCGGAAGTCGGTCGTCGAGAAAGCATAGTGGTTCCAGAAGAACTTGGGACGGAATACCTGATTGAGATACAGGTAAACTCCGCTATAGGCATTAGTGACTAAGTCGCGGCTGTCGTACTGCAATGTAAAACCTAATCCGTAGTTTCTCACCACATGATCCTGTCCAACGAACAGGTCGGTCGAATCGACCTTTCCACTATTGGCGTAATCCCACTGCAACATGGGTCCGGCATAGAAGCTATCGGCTAGCCGGAACAGCCATTCGCCCTTAATCTTGTAGTCGTGCTCGTGCAACTTGACCTTGTGCTCGTCAATATTGCCATTCACATATCCCATGCCCCAAAAGTCGCGCGGAGCATACTCGACATCTAACACATAGTTCAATCGCATGCGGTCGTCGGGGAAAAAGGTTGTTCCCTCGACGCCAAGCGACCAGAACCCCGCTGTGGTAATGTCTCCCGTAATAGTGGCATTGCTGGGTTGGATATTGTCACATCCGTTGAGTCGGTACTGTGCTATACCCGCCAGTCCCAGTCCCAGCTTTGAATCACTGGCATAACTAGGCCCTCCAACGATGCTTATGTCGAAGCGTTTTTGCTCCTGTGTAGCCGTGTCTGCATCTAGTTTGAAATAGTTTTTGACACGTTCCCAGAAGCCCACTCGCTGCACCGAGTCGACAGGTTCAGCGGCAGCTGCAAACGCCACCCCCAACAGGACTGCTATAACCAATTTTCGCAACACGGGTGCAAAGGTACGACTTTTTAATTAAGAATTAAGAATTATGAATTATGAATTATATAGAGGCTAGAAGACAAGATAGCCAGTAAGGCCGGCTGCGATGATGACAAGGATGGGATGGATGCGGGTGAAGTAGACGATGCAGAACGAGGCGATGCAGATGATGCAAGAGAGGACTCGGTGGGTGGTCTCGTAACCAAAATTCTCGCTATTCATGAGCAAGAGTGCGGCACTGGCGATAAGTCCAACGACGACGGGACGCAGCCCGGTAAAAGCAGCCTTGAGGGCTGGACTGTCTTTGTGGCGCGCAATCCAATGACTGGCGAAGAGTACCAGCAGGAATGGCGGCAAGACAACGGTGAATGTGGCGACAATGGAGCCCCAGACAGAACCAGTGACAACGTAGCCAATGTAGGTGGCACTATTGATACCGATGGGACCCGGAGTCATCTGCGAGATAGCGACAATGTCAGTGAACATCTGGCTGGTAAGCCAGCCTGAGCCAACCACCTCGCGCTCAATGAGCGAGAGCATAGCATAGCCCCCGCCGAAGCCGAACAATCCAATCTTAAGATAAGCCCATATTAACCTAATATACGTTTCCATTAGCTTTGAGGATTTTGCCCACGACGAGACCGCTGGCCATAGAACCAAAAGTAACCGATAGTTGCGCCAAGAATGATGTAGAGGATGGGGTTACTGATATAAGGGATCTTGCTATAGATGAGCAAGGCGACGGCAATGGGGATGACGACTGTGCGCCAAGTAATGCCAGCAGCACGGGCGGTGGTGAGGACGGGCGCGACGATAAGTGCCACGACGGCGGGTCGTATGCCCTTGAAGATGCTGGTGAGTGTGGCGTTGTTCTTGATCGTTTCGGGTGTGAGGAAGATGGCGATGGCAAGTATGATAAAAAACGATGGAAGGATAGTGCCGAGCGCGGCAACGATGCTTCCTTTGAACCCTCGCAAACGGTCACCGATGACCGAAGCGATGTTGACGGCAAGAATGCCTGGCATCGCCTGAGCGACAGCCAGGAGATCCAGGAACTCCTCGGCAGGCAACCAACGATGCTTTTCAACGATTTCACGCTGGATGATACTGATCATGGCCCATCCGCCACCGAAGGTGAACAGGCCGATTTTGAAGAATGTTATGAAAAGACTAAAATACAATTAAGAATTAAGAATTATGAATTGAGAATTTAGCTGATGGAGGCGAATAACTCGGCGAGGAGGTACATGGAGCCGCCGATGTAGATGAGGTCGCGACAATTGGCCGCCGTACGGGCTGCATCAAGGGCGGCGGTGACATCGGGGTAGCTCTCCCCTATCAAGCCATACTGTGCGGCAAGGTCTCGGAGTTCGTCAGCCGGCATCGCGCGCGACGTGTGCGCGTGCGTATAATAATAGGTGGCCTCAGTCGGCAAGAGTGGCAGTATGTGCTGGAGGTCTTTGTCGCGCATGAAGCCCATGACCATGTGCAGATGGTTATAGCGCTCGTGCTTGAGTTGGTTGACGACACTCGTTATACCTGCGATGTTGTGGCCTGAGTCGCAGATGGTTCGGCATGGCTCATCGGTGATGGTCATCCACCGGCCAATCAGTCCGGTGAGTTTTTTGATGTTGCCCATTGCCGCTGCAAGCACTGACTTTTTCAGTTTCAGACCCTGTTGTTCTAGCAGCCGTTCAGCTGCAAGCACAGTGTTGATGTTGTTCCGCTGGTAGTCGCCAGTGAGTTCGCAGGCAAAGGTGCCAAATCGCGTCGAATGAATGACGAGTCGGTCAGGCTCAGTCATGTGCTCAACTTCGATTACTTCTGGACAGTCTTGTGCAAAGGTTATTGGTGCACCCATGCGGCATGCTGTCTGCTCGTAAACAGGACGTGTCTCCTCGTCTGCTTCTCCAATGACGACAGGCACACCCGGCTTGATGATTCCCGCCTTCTCTGCAGCAATCAGCGGCAAAGTGTCTCCTAGGAACTCTGTGTGATCGAGCGAGACATTGGTGATGACACTGAGGACTGGAGTAACGATGTTGGTACTGTCAAGCCTTCCTCCCATTCCCGTCTCTATGACTGCGATGTCGACATGCTTATCGGCGAAATAACGAAACGCCATGGTCGATGTCAGTTCAAAGAACGAGGGCACACCATGGTAATCCATCTGTTTGAACTGCTCAACAAATCGTACAACTTCTTCCTGAGGTATCATCTCGCCATCGACACGGATTCGTTCTCGGAAGTCTACAAAGTGTGGCGAGGTGAAGAGTCCGACGCGATATCCGCAGAGTTGCAGTATGGCTGCCAGCATGTGCGATACCGATCCTTTGCCGTTTGTGCCAGCCACATGAATGATACGGTAGTCGCGATGAGGATGCCCGAAAAGTTCGTCCAGGTCAAGGCTGGTTTGCAGCCCAGGCTTATAGCCACCCGCGCCCTGGCGTTCAAAAGCGGGGCGTTGGTTATAGAGGTAGTCTATCGTTTCTTGGTAAGTCATCTTTTTCCGAGGCAAAGCCTCGGACTACGTTGACGGCGCCGAGACTTTCTTGAATTGTATTAAAAAAGCCAGTTGGGCTATAAGCCGGGTTATGTGGCTGACAGGATGTCAGTCGCTTGTCATTTATCTGTCCGGCACATTGCTGCGTCGATATAGCTGTCTACCCCCCGCCAATGGACGAGCAGCCCTTAACTGGCGGTATACTTGACATTGCAACTCACAGGTAGTGCGGCATGTCGTGTCACCACGTCATCCGGTGGGCTCTTACCCCGCCTTTTCACCCTTACCAACCTTAGTTGGCGGTTCTTTTCTGTCACCTTAAACCCCAAGGTCACCCCTGGCTTCCCGTTAGGAAATGTGATGCTCTGTGTTGCCCGGACTTTCCTCTCGGCGGCCGTCTCCAGTAACGCCGAGCGACAAGCCACCCAACTGGCGGCTGCAAAGGTACTACTTTTTAATTAAGAATTAAGAATTAAGAATTATTGTATTGTTGCCTCTTTTTGTTGTTAACGCGGTTAAAAAGGAGCGGTTTGATGCTTAAAAAGTCCAAAAATAACGGGTGATGGCATTGATGTTGCAAATAAATGATGTACTTTTGGCGTTGTAAAGGAAAAGTTAATTTTAACGATTGGAAAATTTAAAACGGACAAATATTTAACATTTAAGATTATGAAGAAGAATAGTAAAATTGCCTTGATGCTCGTTGGAGCATCGTTGTTGGGCTCCGCCACGACTTTGATGGGCGAGAGCGCCCTGCGCAGTGCAAGCCATGATGTAGACACCTTCATCCCTGGTAAGGAAACTGCCAGTATGGACGACAGTTTTGTTCGCACGGCATCGAGCCGCAGTGCCGCGATGTCATCGGGCGTTGACTTTACGGTTGTCGCCGAGAACACTATCAACAGTGTTGTGAGCATCAAGAGTTTTGAGACTCCCAAGCAGCAACAGTACTACCAAGGAATTGACCCGTTTGAGTTTTTCTTTGGCCCCGGCTTCGGATTTGGTAATGGTCAGCGCGGTCGCCAGCAGCAGTCACCCCAAGAGAAGGGTGAGCCCCAAGCCAAGGGCAGCGGTTCGGGCGTGATTATCAGCGACGATGGCTATATCGTGACAAACAACCACGTGATTGATGGCGCCGAGAAGCTCGAGGTGACACTGAACGACAATAGCAAATACAACGCGACTGTCGTTGGCACCGACCCCAACACCGACATTGCCTTGATCAAGATTAACGGCGCAAAGAACCTGCGCCCCATCACGTTTGGCAACAGTGACAACGTGAAGGTTGGCGAGTGGGCCGTCGCCGTTGGCAACCCGTTCGGTTTCAACTCAACGGTAACCGCCGGCATCATCAGTGCCAAGGGTCGCGGCCTTGCCGAGAGTTCCAACATGGGCATCAAGTCGTTCATCCAGCATGATGCAGCCGTGAATCCCGGAAACAGTGGTGGCGCGCTTGTGAACACCGCCGGCGAACTCATCGGCATCAACACGATGATCTACTCCACCACAGGCAACTACTCTGGCTGCTCGTTCGCCGTTCCCAGCAACACGGTAAAGAAAGTGGTGACCGACATCAAGCAGTATGGCACGGTCCAGCGTGCAGTGCTCGGCATCCAGTACAAAGAGCTTGACGCCGACATAGCCAAGGAGCACAGCATCACCGCCACGAACGAAGGCATCTATGTCGCCAAGGTCAACGACCGCAGCGCCGCCATGGAGGCCGGCCTCGAGGAGGGTGACGTGATTGTGAAGTTGAATGGCGCCAACGTGAAGAACAGTGGCGAGATGCAGGAGCAGATGAACAAGCTTCGTCCTGGCGACAAGGCCGAGGTAAGCTATTACCGCAACAACAAACTGCGTACCACGACTGTGACCTTCAAGAACAACCAGGGCAACACCAAGATCACCAAGAACAGCGACATGACCTCGTTGGGCTGCGCTTTCGCCGAGTTGAGCGAGAAGGATAAGAAAGACTACAACATCTCTCATGGCGTGAAGGTGGCCGGTCTGACCGCAGGCAAGTTCAAGAGCAACGGCATCAAGAATGGCATCATCATCACGCACATCAACCAGCAGCCTGTCGACAGCCAGGACGACGTCGAGCAGATTTACAACCAGATCATGCGTTCTCAAGACGAGGACAAGGTGATGGTAATCACCGGCTTGACTCAGACGGGCAAGAAGGTCTACTATGCCGTTGACCTGAGCGACGTGGAAGAGTGATTGTAGTTTATAGTTAATAGTTTATTGTTTATAGTTTATAGTTGAGAACTGTAAACTGAGAACGATAACTGAAAAAAGTTGGCCTGAGAGCCAACTTTTTTCATTCTGGCGGGGTTACATGGCATGGTTTTTGCTATTATAAATAGGCGTGCTGTTGCCACGAAATCACTTCATATTCACTCTAAAACACGAATTACACACATGAGACAGATTAAGATTTCCCAGCAAATCACTAACCGCGAGACCAGCGCACTGCAGCGATACCTGCAGGAGATTGGTCGCATCCCGATGTTGTCGCCCGAAGAGGAAGTTGCAGTCGCCCAGCGTATCCACGAGGGAGACGAAAGCGCCGTTCAGCAGTTGGTCGCTTCCAACCTGCGTTTTGTCGTGTCGGTTGCCAAGCAGTATCAGAACACTGGCATGAGCCTTCTTGACTTGATCAATGAGGGCAACTTGGGACTGATTCGTGCCGCCCGCAAGTATGATGAGACTCGCGGTTTCAAGTTCATCTCTTATGCCGTGTGGTGGGTCCGCCAAGCAATGCTCCAGGCACTTGCCGAGCAGGGTCACATCGTTCGTCTACCACTGAATCAGGTGAACATCCAAGGCAAGGTGAACAAGGCCATCAACGCTTTTGAGCAAGAGAACCAACGCAAGCCTTCGATCAGTGAGATTGTCGCCATCACGGGCATGACTGAGGAGCGCGTGTTCGACGCGCTCGTGTCTCAGACCCGCAAGACCTCGGTTGATGCACCCTTCGGCGACAGTGACGAGGGTTCTCTGCTTGACGTGCTCGCCGACACAGAGACTCCAAGCGCCGATGCTAATGTGCAGCTCGAAGGCCTATCCCACGAGATGCAGATTACGCTTCAGACCCTTCAACCCCGCGAGCGCGACATTTTGATGATGTCGTACGGTATCGGCGGTCCTGAACTGTCACTTGACGAGATTGGCGCCAAGTTTGACTTGACGCGCGAGCGCGTCCGTCAGATTCGCGAGCGAGCTATTCGCCATCTGCGCGGCGCGAATAGCCGCAACTTGCGTCCCTACCTTTAGGAGTCAGGGGTCAGGGCGCTACGCGCGTTAAGGAGTCAGGGGTCAGGGCGCTATGCGCTTTAAGGAGTCAGGTATGAGAAAGAGCTGCTAATTTTTGTGAAATCTGAGGCATTTTGCGTTTGGTTTTTGGTGGAGTGAAAAAATTGTAGTAATTTTGCGTGCTTTAAACTCTACATCACTGTAAGATGAGACAACTCAAGATTACAAAATCGATTACCAATCGTGAAAGTGCGTCGCTCGACAAGTATCTCCAGGAGATTGGCCGCAAGGAACTAATCACTGTTGATGAGGAAGTTGAACTGGCTCAACGCATTCGCGAGGGTGATCAGGTAGCACTTGACAAGCTCGTTAGCGCCAATCTGCGCTTCGTTGTTTCGGTGGCCAAGCAGTATCAAAACCAGGGATTGAGTCTCCCCGACTTGATCGACGAAGGTAATCTCGGCCTGATTAAGGCGGCCCAGAAATTTGACGAGACGCGTGGTTTCAAGTTCATCTCTTATGCTGTCTGGTGGATTCGCCAGTCTATTCTTCAAGCTCTTGCTGAGCAGGCCCGCATTGTCCGCCTGCCTTTGAACCAGGTTGGTTCATTGAACAAGATTGGCAAGGAACTGTCGAAGTTCGAGCAGGAGCATGAGCGCCGTCCTTCGGCCGAGGAGTTGGCCGAGCGCCTAGACATTCCTGTAGACAAGATCAGCGACACTTTGAAGGTGTCGGGTCGTCATGTGAGTGTTGATGCTCCCTTTGTGGACGGCGAGGACAACAGTCTGCTTGACGTGTTGCCCAACGACGACAGTCCTATGGCTGACTCTACGTTGACCCAGGAGTCGTTGAGCAAGGAGGTGAACCGCGCTTTGGACCAGTTAAATCCTCGTGAGCGTGACATCCTGAAGATGTTCTTCGGCATCGGTTGTCAGGAGATGACGCTTGAGGAGATTGGAGCGAAGTTTGACTTGACTCGCGAGCGAGTGCGACAAATCAAGGAGAAAGCCATCCGTCGTCTGAAGGGACAGAAGAGCAAGTTGCTCAAGTCTTATTTGGGCTGACGTACTACAATGGCCAAGAGTATTAGTAATGGCTGCCCGAAAAAGGCAGCCTTTTTTTGAGCAATGAGTAACCCCGCGACCAAACGTCTGGAATATATTGATGTGATGCGTGCCTTCACCATGTTTCTTGTGGTGATGCAGCACGTCGACTCGTTTGTTTTGAGGGGGTTTAATTCTCCAGTATATAAGGTCTTGCTGTTGATACGCATGCCGATGTTCTTCTTCATCAGTGGTTATATCGGCTACAAGGCGCTCAACGAGTGGACTCACAGCTTTTATGTTCAGCGGTTGCGCAAGAAGGCTTTTGTTCAGCTGATTCCTGCGACCATCTTCTTTCTGCTTTACTCTTTGGCCTTCGGTATCAATCCGTTGTCAACCTTCTCGGCTAACGGTTTTGAACGATACTGGTTCACCTATGTTCTGTTCTACATGTTCGTGATTTACTACAGCGTGTCGGTGTTGATGCGCAAGTTACGCTGTAGCTCCACGACTCAGCTGATATTGCTGATTGTGGTGTCGCTGCCGATGTGGCTGTTGTTTGTTCAGTGCGCGCGTCATGGCGTCAAGTGGGGCATGATGTCCCAGCTTCACATCGACCGCCTGTGTCACTATTTTGTCTTCTTTGTCATCGGTCTGTTGTGCCGTCACAACCTGAGTTTTTTCCATCGCTTCATCGGTCACTGGGCAGGCATCGGCGTGGTGCTATTGTGTTTCGCGGGTTGTCTAGCACTGATATTCACTCCCTGGCTGACGACAAAAGCACCAGGCATCGTCAATTACAGTGTGCAGATGCTTGTGGTGTGCCAATTGGGTATTATCCTGGTCTACTACTTTTTCTACCGCTTGCGTCACATTCTTGCCAACGGCAGCAAGCTGAGCCGCGGGTTGGCGTTTGCCGGTCGCCGCACCCTGGATGTTTACTTGATTCATTACTTCTTCTTGGCCCCGTTGACGAAGGTTAACATCACTTCGGGCCCCTTATATGTACTGAGCTCTGTCTCGCTGACACTTTGTGTGTATATGTTGTGCTTGTGCGTGAGCCGCGTCATCCGCATCAGTCCCACCCTAGCGCACTGGATGCTCGGCGCGAAGAAAGAGGGCTAAGCCCTAGAGATCGAAACAATGAGCCACACCCCAATTGGGATGTGGCTCATATTATTTGATGCGTGTGTCTCTTACTTCATCGACTCGACATACTTGCGGAGAGCGTCGTTGTCGGGATCGTGCTGTAACCACTTACGGTAGTACTCCTTGGCCAGCGACTTGTCGCCAAACTGGAACTCATAGTTGGCCAGGTAGTTGTAGATGTAGCGGTAGTAGCGGTCGTATCCACTCTTGTCCTCCTTTGCATCGAGGATGCTGAGGAGCTCCTTGTAAGCGGGCAGAGCCTTACCGGTAATCTTGTCTCCCTCGAGCAGCTTAGCCATGTTAGCCTTCTGGTTGACGATTTGGACGTTTCCAGGCACCTTCTGGTCAGCCTCGGCGAGGTACTTCTGCGAGCGTGCGATAGCGTCGGCCTTTACGGCTTCGTTTTGCGTGTCGCTAGCGAGGAAGTAGAGGTAGCGCGAGAGCGTGAACACATCGTTAGCCTTAGCCATTCCACCGTCATAGAGTTTCTGGTAATAGCTGGCAGCCTTCTCGTAGTTCTGTGCTCCGGCATACGAGTCACCCATGTTGCGGATCAAGTCCTCGTTCTGGGGATTGAGCTCGATAGCCTTGTTGTAAGCCTCGATGGCAGCCTCGGGTTGTCCTGCCTCTTGGAGCGCCTTACCATAGTCGGTGTAGTCGCGCACCTCATAGACAGCATCGGCGGGTTTTGCCATAGCGAAGAACTGCTGGCCTGCCTCTACAGCCTGTTCCCACTTCTCGAGCATGTCGAGGTTGTAGAGCTGCATGCGACGCATGTAGAAGACCTTCTCGTCACCAGCGTTGAGTTTGCTGATAAGGCTGGTCGCCAGGTCATAGCTCTCTTGGTACTTCTCGCCGAAGAAGAGCAGCTGGACATAGCGCACCTCATCCTGTGCGAAGTGGTTGGGGTTCTGGATGTACTCTCCGTACTTCTCGGCAGCCTTGACACCCTGGTTGTCGCTGTAGTACTTCTCGGCAAGCTGGCGCTGCACGAGAGCCTGGTTGGGCGACTTGGCGTTCAGCTCCTCGAGGCGCTCGATGGCCATCGTGGGGTTGACGTTGAAGTAGGTATTTGCGTACTTGACATATGCCTCAACATTGTTTGGATCGTTGGTGAATGCCATCTCATAAAGTCCGGCGGCGTCGCCCCACAGTTTCTGGTCAGCCTTCATGTCGCCTGAGAAGATGTGGCTGTTGGGGTCGTTCATGTTCCACTTCTGGGCATTCTTGATGCACTTCTCGATGTCCTTGGCATAGGTAGTCGGATTTGCAGCATAGTAAGCGCGTGCAATTTCAATCTCCAGCTTGGGGTCCTTCTTGCTCATCTTGCGCACTTGGTCGAAGAGAGCCTTGGGGTTGCCGCCCTTCTTGAGTTCGAGCGCAGCTTGTCCGACGAGGTTGTAGGGGTTGTTTCCGTCGGCGCTGATGCCACGGTCGAAGTAGCTTTTAGCCTCGTTGAGGTTCCCCTGCTTGAGCGCGATTTGTCCCAGGTAGTAGTATGCCTCGCTCTTGTTGGTGCTGGGCGCGTTCAGGTTACGTTCGAGCAACTCCTTGGCGTTGTCGAGCTGATCCACCTTGTAGTACTCGATGCCATCCTTGTAGCTCTGTGCCGAGCCACTGATGACTGCTCCTGCGAGGAGGAGACCTGCGATAAAGAATTTAGCTTTCATTGTCTTTTAGTTTTATGGAGTTATTAATTTATTTTCGTTGTTTTGTGAGTGGAATTGCAAGTTGCGTGCCAAATCAATGGTTTTTGCATCAATATTACCGTCTATTCATCGATTTAACATCGGTTTGTAATCATTCTCAGTTTTTTAGTGTCATTTTACTGTTTCGACATACCTGACTGGCTCGGCAGCGGGAAGTATGCCTGTTTGGAGAATGATCTTCTGTCCAATGACTCCCGTGAGGAACGAGAAGAAACCGTGATCTAGGGTTCCTCCGGCACTGGCGTCAATGGCCCAGATGGTACGGAACATGGGGTACTCACCGGTATTGATGTATGCCTGATAGGGCTTGCGTGCGGTGATGGCATCATCGGCCCGAACTGCAAGCACCTTGATGCGGTCGGTAAAGTCAATCACGCTGACCTCATTCTTGTTTTTGAGCTCGTCGACGCGCTGCTCCATGGTCATTTCGGTCGCCTTCATATCGGAAGTGATCCAACTCACGCCGACAAATCCAATGGCATTCTTGTTGCCCATGACTGCCTTGAAGACATCCTCGCTCGATTTCTGCGCAAAGACGCTGATGGTGTTGCCAAAGTCGCGTCCCTCGGTGAACTGGTCCTTGAGGTAGTGCACCAGTCCTGAGCCCGACTGGTCGAGAACAATCTTGATAGAGTCACGCTTAAGAGTAGTCGGGAAGAGGTCTCCCCACTTGCGTGACTTTCCAGTGAAGATTTCTTTCAGCTCGGCCATCGACAGCTCATCGATGTCATTGGCTGTGTTCACGATGACAGCAACCGCATCAACTGCGATTTTGCGCGAGCGGTGCGCCCTACCCTGCTTTTCCAAGATTTTGCGCTGGTCATCGGTGAGATCACGCGATGTGATGATGAGGTCAACCTTGCGGTGCATGAGCGAATCGAGCGCTGCCGCCTCGTCGGTGTAGTCAACCATAATGCTCGCGTCGGGGTAGCTATACTCGAACACCTCGACCTCCTGGTCCAGGATGTTACGGAAGCTCTCATCGCAGCTAATTTTCGCGATGCCGCTAGTGCTGGTGTTTGTCGCCTTTTTCTGTTGGCACGCCACAGTGCATAGAGCGATGACGGCGACGAGTATTAAAGAGATTTTCTTCATTATGCTACATTTCTACAATTGAACTTACAAAGTTAGCACTAATCGCGGGTTCATCAAAATAATTCTTGAAGTTTTTAGAATTTTTACAAGAAAAAAGCCGCAGGGCATGATGCTCTGCGGCTTTTTCGTTAAAAGAGTCAGGATATTAGTTGGTTCCCTGGAGTTTGAAGTTCACAGGCAGGGTGTACCATACCGACACGGGCTGACCGTTCTGACGTCCAGGAGTGAACTTGGGCAGCGACTTGCAGACGCGGACTGCCTCACGGTCGAGGTCCTTGTCTACCGAGCGAGCCACCTTGACTTCACCCACTTGACCGGTCTTGGTGACGACGAATTGCACAATCACCTTACCCTGAACATTGTTCTCCTGAGCCATTGTCGGATACTGAATGTGGCTCGAGATATACTTCATCAGCGCAGCTTCGCCGCCGGGGAACTGCGGCATCTGCTCGACGCTCTTGAAGATTTCTTCCTTCTCCACTTTCTTCTCCTCTACTTTCTTCTCGACGACGACTTCTTCCTTGAGTGTACGGGTGACGTTACGGTCCTCAGTACCCTTGTCGTTATCTTTCTGACCGAAAGCAGTGGTAGTTTCCTTCAGCTCATCCTGAGTCTTAATCTCGTCCTCGGCTTTCACTTTCTCATCCTCGACGATTCGGAGCTCGGTCACCTTGACGGTATTCAGGACCTCCTCGGGGAGCACCTCAGGTTTGGGTTGCTCGAGACGTTCCTGCTGTTCCTCTTCGGGTTCCTCATTCTGCTCCATATCGATGAGCACCTCCTCTTGTTCGGCCTGCTCTGCTAGTCTTCGTTCAGCCAGGTACTCCTGCACCTTAGCGATTGAGACTGCCGCAGCAACGACGAGGATAGCACCGATGATGGTGTAAAGCATAGCCTTATTGTGACGCTTGGTCGAGGTGGTTCGCATTTCATATGCACCGAACTCCTTATTCTTTCCCTCAAACACAAGGTCGCACCATTCACGCGATGAAAGATCTACATCTTTTCCCATAATCTTAATGCTTTAGATAGTTAAACATATAAACCAATCATCACTCATTACTTCGCTTCTTGACCCTGCAGCAAGATCATCATGGCCGAGTCAACCTGGTTGATGCGGTCAATCTGATAACGACTGATGCTGTTGATTTGCATCTCGTCGAGCACGCTCACAACGTGAGCGTAACTTGCGTTAGGTGTGGCCTTAATGATCACAACGGGACGTTTGAGCGTGGAGTCGTTGCGGATCTCCTTAGCCTTAACCTGGTAGATTGAGTCGTTTTGTTCCTCATTCTTACTGAATTTCATTTCTTTCCAGTCTTTCTTGAGTGCCTCAATCTTAGCCACAACGTCCTTGTTGCGTTCACGCAAAATTTCACGAACTGCTGGCAGAGCACCACCGGTCTTGTTGCCGAACTCGATTTGCTTCATCGGGTTAGCGGTCGGGTTCTCGGTGATGGCCTTCAACTCTTGTCCCGTTGGGGGCATTCCGTCGAAGAAGTACAGCATACCCTCATCGGGTTTCGAGAGTCCCTTATCGTCGACCTTGCCGTCGATGATGATGGTGACAGCCTCGGACTGCTTGACCTTGTTCTGCTGTTCCTGCTCAACCTTCTCGTTAGACGGCAATGCGATCTGGAGCGTCTGGCTCTTGATCATTGTCGTACACAACATAAAGAAGGTGATCAGAAGCATGTTCATGTCAACCATAGGAGTGAAGTCGATACGGGTATCGAACTTTTTCTGACGACTTTTAGTTTTTGCCATATCTTATTCCTCCTCTGTTTTTAGTGCTGTCATCAGGCTGAACTTATTCATCTTCATTGTCTGTAGGTTATCCATGACGACATTGACGACGCTATAAGGTGTAGTCTGGTCAGCTTTGATTGCAATACCTCTACCTTTCACCATAGTCTCCTGCAACTCTGGGTTCATGCTGTTGTAGGCCGCGCGAATCCACATTTGGAATTCGTTGGGGGTGTCCGGATTTTCGTTCATGTTGATGGGTATTCCCGCTTTTTCGAGTGCTTTGTCTCGTTCATCCACGGGCATATCCAACCACTTAGCCATTTGGTTCATGGGCACACCGAATGCGTTTTGTTTTGAGAACGCGTCAATTTGCTTTGCCGTGAACTTGACTGGGTTCGACGGGTGCATCTTGTTGTATTCGGATGCCATGTTCTTCAGCAGGTCGGCTCGCACAGTCTCGCTTTTGAGCGTCGAGTCCTTGCTACCAAGTACCTCGAGGAACACTTTACCTTCTGGGCTCACGAGCACCGACAGCAGGTTTGCGTCGGGCACCTTCTCCTCGCTGACCGAGGGGGGCGTGATGACGGTAATAGGTTCCTTCTGAAGGAAAGTAGAAGTCAACATGAAGAAAGTCAACAGAAGGACGGTCACGTCCGACATAGCGGTCATGTCGATACGTGTCTCTTTTTTCTTAATTTTGACTTTTCCCATATTTCTTACAACTTGTTGGGTTTAATTGTTTCTGTTAATTAAAAGATGTGTATCGCCGAAAGGGATTAGTGAGTAGCGGCGAAGGTAGAAACGATTGAGAATCCCAGCTCATCGATAGCATAGGTCATGTTATCGATCTTGTTGGTGTAGAAGTTGTAAGCGATAAGAGCGAGTGCAGCGGTAGCGATACCGAATGCAGTATTCACAAGTGCCTCAGAGATACCGGTCGAGAGCTCGGTTGAGTCGGGAGCACCCGAAGCAGCCAGAGCCTGGAACGACTTGATCATACCGAGCACAGTTCCGAGAAGACCAATCAGGGTACCGAGGGTAGTCAGTGTAGCGACGATGGGGAGGTTTTGCTGAAGCATCGGCATCTCAAGTGCAGTAGCCTCTTCGAGTGTCTGCTGGATGCTGGTGAGTTTCTGCTCCTTCTCGAGGACAGTGTCCTGATCCATCTCTTTGTACTTCTGGAGAGTTGCGTAAACAACAGCACCGACAGTACCTTTCTGCTTGCGGCAGAGTTCCTCAGCTTTGTTGATGTCCTTAGCGCGGAGGGCGTCCTTCACGTTCTCGACAAACTTGGTGATGTTGCCGCTTCCCTTAGCCTTAGCCAGAGCGATCCAACGCTCAACGGTGAGCACGATCACAGTGAGCAAGCAGGTCAACAGCACAGGCACGATGATACCGCCCTTATAGACAGTTCCGAGCAGGTTCAGCGGCGGGTTGGCGTTGTTGCCATCCTTGAAGTTAGCGCCATTACCAAAGACGAACATGTAGATGCACACTGCGAGAATGAAGCAAATCAGAATGACGATTGACGCACTCTTGATTCCGCCTACGTTGCTGCTGACTTCTTTTTTGTTAGCAGTCTTAGGCGCGGGAGCCTGAGGCTTCTGGATGTTTGTTTGTTCAGCCATAATTTTAAGATAAAATTAAGTTGTTAAAAAAAGATTAATTAATAAAGTTATTTGTTTGTGTTTAGTTTATTAGAAATCTGTTGTCGTGCCAAGGATTTAACCATGTACCACGAAAGGCCCTCATCTGCGAGCCATATCTAGTTGTGGCTCACAAGTTTGGGTGTGTGAAACGGTTCTTCATGCTTATCAAGAAGCCTATTTCGCTCACAAAATTAACGCAAAAGTATTACAAATATTTGAGAATGGCAAACACTTGGGCAAAAATTTCACCTTTTTTTGTCGTTTTGTTCTTTTTGGGAGTTTTTTAGTCCCCGCGCCAAGCCATTAATTGGGCAAGTGATTTTACTTTAATTATAAAATAATGTGTTAAAGCATATGTTTTGTGAGGTTTTTTTCCTATCTTTGCAGATTGTTTCGCAGAATAAACAAAAACGCAATATTGCATGGCAACAATTAGACTAAAGAAAGGTTATGACCTGAACCTGAAGGGCCGCATCCTCGACCCTTCGATAGCCGATGCCGTGTCGAGTGAGCTGTATGCCGTCGTTCCCGACGACTTTGTCGGGTTGACTCCCCGCATGGATGTGCGCGAGGGTGACCATGTGATGGCAGGAGCGGCGCTCTATCATGACAAGAGCTACGAGCAAATCCGGGTCGTATCGCCCGTGAGCGGTGTGGTGAAGGAAGTTCGCCGTGGTGCCCGCCGTCACATCGATGCCATTGTCATCGAGCCTGACGGGAACAACGACATGCTGAAGCACGACACCCATGGTGATCAAAAAGAGGTGTTGCTGGCCTCAGGCCTATGGGCGATGCTCCGCCAGCGCCCCTATGACATTGTCCCATCGCCCGACGTCCGTCCACGTGACATCTTTGTCACCTGCTTTGACTCGGCTCCTCTTGCTCCCGAACTGAGCGTGGTGCTGGGAGATGACAAGCAGTACCTCGCCAAAGGTGTCGAGGTGTTGAAGACGCTGACCGATGGTGACGTGTACTTAGGTTTCCGTCCCGACGACGAGATTGAGGTGCCCGGTGCCATCGTCAACACGTTCAAGGGTCCCCACCCTGCCGGCAACGCTGGTGTGCAGCTTGCCAACGTCAAGCCCGTGAACAAGGGCGAGGTTGTGTGGACACTCGATGTGGTGACCCTGGCGCGCATCGGCCAACTATTTACTACTGGCCAAGTAAGCCACGAAACTGTTGTCGCCGTTACTGGCGAGTGCGTTGGCCAACCACATTATGTGCGTGCCACGATGGGCTGCCTGGTAAGTAGCCTGCTGGACGGGATGGACGCGTCAAACACGCGCATCATCAGTGGCAACGCGCTGACCGGCTCTCGTGTTGAGCCTGACGGTTTCCTGCGTGCGCCCTACCGTCATGTGACTGTAATTCCCGAGATGTCCAAGCCTGACGAGTTCATGGGATGGGCGTCGCTCTGCCCCAACCGCTTCAGCATCTACCGCACTTTCACCAGTTGGCTCCTGGGCAAGAAAGAAGTGAGCATGGACGCCCGCATCAAGGGCGGTGAGCGCGCCATCGTGCGAACTGACGAGTATGACGACATGTTACCGATGGACATCTACGCTGAGTTCCTGATCAAGGCCATCATTACGTTTGACATTGACAAGATGGAGCAATTGGGCGTATACGAGGTCGCTCCCGAGGACTTCGCCCTTGCCGAGTATGCCTGTACGAGCAAGCTCGAGCTTCAACGCATCGTTCGCGAGGGTCTTGACCGTCTGCGCAGCGAAATGAGCTAATAATGATGTCACGGCCCCCTAAATCCCCCTAAAGGGGGACTTAAGGAGTGTCTGAAAACATGTCATCCAAATAATTCTCAATTTTCAATTCTCAATTCATAGGAGATGAAAGCATTAAGAAAATATATGGACAAGATCAAGCCTGCGTTCATGCCTGGCGGCAAGCTCGAGAAGCTGCAGTCGGTGTATGACGGTATGGAGACGTTCTTGTTCACGCCCAATGCGACCTCGCATTCGGGCACGCACATCCATGACGGCAACGACCTGAAGCGCACCATGATTACTGTTGTGGTGGCGTTGTTGCCTTGCCTGTTGTTCGGTATGTACAACATCGGCTACCAGCACTATTTAGCCATCGGTCAGGGCGACGCGTCATTCTGGGCGATATTTGTTTACGGTCTGGTCGCCCTGCTGCCCTGCATCGTGGTGAGCTATGCCGTGGGCTTGGGCATCGAGTTTATCGGAGCCCAGATTCACCATAAGGAGATTCAGGAGGGTTTCCTGGTGTCGGGTATCCTGATTCCGCTGATTGTTCCCATCAACACTCCGTTGTGGATGGTCGCCGTCGCCACAGCCTTTGCGGTCATCTTTGCCAAGGAGGTCTTTGGAGGCACAGGTATGAACATCTTCAATGTCGCGTTGGTGACACGCGCCTTCCTGTTCTTTGCCTATCCGTCGCGCATGAGCGGTGACACCGCGTTTGTCAAGACCGACACTGCTTTCGGTTTGGGTGATGGCACGGTGACCGACGCATTCACAGGTGCCACTCCGCTGGGACAGATTGCCACGCACGTGGGCGACACGCTCCAATTAAATAATGTGGTGGGTGAACCCATTGGCACCTGCGATGCCTTTATGGGTCTCATCGCAGGTTCGCCAGGCGAGACGTCGATGATAGCCATTTTGCTTGGTGCCGCTCTATTGCTGCTCACTGGCATCGCCTCGTGGCGCATCATGTGCTCGGTATTTGTAGGTGGTCTAGCAATGGGTGCACTGGTTCACGCGTTTGCCACACCGACTTATGCCGCCTCTATGCTCGACCCGTTGAGCCAGTTATGCTATGGCGGCTTTGCCTTTGCCGCCGTGTTTATGGCTACCGACCCTGTGACGGGCGCTCGCACGCACATCGGGCAGTATATCTACGGTTTCTTGATTGGCGTGTTCGCCATCCTGATTCGTGTGTACAATGGTGGTTATCCTGAGGGCGCGATGCTCGCCGTTCTGCTGATGAACGCATTCGCTCCGCTGATTGACCATTGTGTGGTTTCGTTCAACATCAAGCGTCGCCTGCGTCGCGTCGCCGCAAAATAATGGAGGAATGTAGTATGAACAAAAACAGCAATTCCTATCAGATTCTTTACTCGGCCATTATGGTCGTGCTTGTGGGAGCGGTGCTCGCGCTCATCTACATGAGCCTGAAACCCAAGCAGGACGAGAACATCGCCAATGACACGCGCAACCAGATTTTGAGTGCGCTGCACATTGTTGCTCCAAGTGAGGCCGAGATTCCTGCGACCTACGAGAAATATGTTACCCAAGACCTTCTTGTGGACCACGAGGGCAATGTGGTGGACTCGACAAAGAACTGCGCGTTTGATGTCGAAATGAGCAAGAATATCAAACTAGCCGAGGCTGACCGCCAGTTGCCCGTGCTCAAGTGCACGCTCGATGACGGCAGTGTGAAGTATGTCATCCCCATCTACGGTGCAGGCTTGTGGGGCCCCATCTGGGGCTATGTGGCTGTGAATGACGACGGCGAGACCATCTATGGAGCCAACTTCTCGCATCAGGGCGAGACCCCAGGACTGGGCGCCCGCATCACCGAGGAATCCTTCCAGAAACAATATGAACAGAAGCACCTATATAAAGAAGGTGTATTCAAGTGTGTGAGTGTAATGAAGAAAGGTCAGACACCGACCGACGGCAGCGACTATGTCGATGCCATCAGCGGCGCTACTATCACCAGCCGTGGCGTGGGCACGATGATGCAGCAGTGCATGGCACCCTATGACCCGTTCTTCAAGAAACTGCAAAGTGTA
Organism: Muribaculaceae bacterium; assembly: GCA_017557285.1. Classification (GTDB taxonomy): domain Bacteria; phylum Bacteroidota; class Bacteroidia; order Bacteroidales; family Muribaculaceae; genus Sodaliphilus. Next base: position 9,979 of record JAFZAK010000109.1, on the reverse strand, counting down.
ACCGAATAAAGCGCGAAGACTATGAACAAAAAGAATAAAGAAGCCCTGTTCAATCCGTTGTCAAAGGACAACCCGGTATTGGTTCAGATTTTGGGTATCTGCTCAACGCTGGCTGTGACCGTCAGTTTGAAGCCCGCCATCGTGATGAGCATTTCGGTCATAGCCGTGCTGGCTTTCAGTAATGTGATTATCTCGCTGATACGCAACACCATTCCGACGACCATCCGCATTATTGTTCAACTGGTTGTCGTTGCCGCTCTGGTAATTATCGTGCAGCAAATACTGGTGGCGTACAACTATGAGGTAAGTAAGCAGTTGTCGGTGTTTATCGGCCTGATTATCACCAACTGTATCTTGATGGGCCGTCTTGAGGCTTTTGCGTTGAACAATCGTCCTTGGCCATCGTTCCTTGACGGCATCGGCAATGGCCTGGGCTATGGCATGATTCTGGTGATTGTCGGTTTCTTCCGCGAGTTGCTGGGCAGTGGCACCCTCCTGGGCTACCAGGTGATTCCGCAGTGGTGCTACGACCACGGCTACGAGAACAACGGCCTGATGATTCTGCCTCCGATGGCACTCATCACCTGCGCTTGTATCATCTGGGTTCACCGTGCTCGCAACACCGAGCTTCAGGAGAATTAATCAATGCATAATGTATAATTCATAATTCACAATTATCGTTATGGAAGAACTTAATTTGTTTGTCAAGTCGATTTTTATCGACAACATGATATTTGCTTACTTCTTGGGCATGTGCTCTTTCCTTGCCGTGTCCAAGAATGTGAAGACCGCATTGGGCCTGGGTGTTGCCGTGACTTTCATGCTCGTGGTGACCATTCCCATCAACTTCCTGCTAGACCGCTATGTGCTTCAACCCGGCGCATTGAGTTGGTTGAGCCCGTCGCTGGCCGATGTGGACTTGAGTTTCCTGGGCTTAATCCTGTTCATCGCCGTGATTGCCAGTGGTACGCAGTTGGTGGAGATGGCTGTGGAGAAATTCTCTCCTTCGCTCTATGCCTCGTTGGGCATCTTCCTGCCTCTGATTGCCGTTAACTGCGCCATCCTGGGCGGTGCGTTGTTCATGCAGCAGAAAGACTTCCCCAATGCATGGACAGCGACGGTCTATGGTTTCGGTTCGGGCATCGGGTGGCTGCTTGCCATCGTGGGTTTGGCTGCCATTCGCGAGAAGATTGCCTACAGCAACATCCCCGCTCCGTTGCGTGGTGTGGGCATCGCATTCATCATTACTGGACTCATGGGCATAGCGTTTATGAGCTTCCTGGGCATTAAACTCGGATAATCGGCTATGATACTACTGGATATTACAACCACAGTCTTCGCCAGTGCGGCAATCTTCTTGATTATCATTCTGTTGCTGGTGATAGTTCTGCTGACGGCACGTCATTACCTAGTGCCTACCGGCAAAGTGAAAATCAATATCAACGGTGGCACCAAAGAACTTGAGGTCGAGACCGGCTCAACATTGCTGAGCACGTTACAGAGCCAGGGCGTGATGCTCTCGAGCGCCTGCGGCGGCAAGGGCAGTTGCGGTCAGTGCAAGGTACAGGTCATTGAGGGCGGCGGACAAATCCTACCCACTGAGACCGTGCACTTCTCTCGCAAGGAGCAGCAAGACCACTGGCGTCTGGGCTGCCAGGTCAAGGTGAAGGACAACCTAGAGATTCAAGTGCCCGACTCTGTGCTCAGTGTCAAGGAATACGAGTGTACAGTGGTGAGCAACAACCTCGTGTCGTCGTTCATCAAGGAGTTTATCGTGGCGTTACCCGAGGGTGAGCACATGGACTTCATTCCCGGCTCTTACGCTCAAATCCGCATCCCCGAGTACGCGATGGACTATGACAAGGACATTGACAAGGAGTCGCTGGGCGAGTACAAGGCCACATGGGAGAAATATGACATGTTCTCGCTGAAGTGCCGCAACACCGAGCCCACCATCCGCGCTTACTCAATGGCGAACTATCCCGCCGAGGGTGATCGGTTCATGCTCACGGTGCGTATCGCCACGCCGCCCTTCAAGCCCAAAGAGCAAGGCGGCGGCTTTATGGACGTGATGCCTGGCATCGCTTCGAGCTACATCTTCACGCTCAAGCCCGGTGACAAGGTCATCATGAGTGGTCCTTACGGCGACTTCCACCCCATTTTTGACTCGAAGAAAGAGATGATTTGGGTAGGCGGTGGCGCTGGTATGGCCCCGTTGCGTGCGCAGATCATGCACATGACCCGCACGCTGAATACGCGTGACCGCGAGATGCACTACTTCTATGGTGCTCGCTCCCTGAGCGAGGTGTTCTACCTGGAGGATTTCTTGGAGATTGAAAAGGAATTCCCCAATTTCCACTTCCACCTGGCACTGGACCGTCCTGACCCTGCTGCCGACGCTGCTGGCGTGAAGTACACCGCCGGATTTGTCGCCCCAGTGATGCGTGACACCTATCTGGGTCAGCACGAGGCTCCCGAGGACTGCGAGTACTACATGTGCGGCCCAGCGATGATGAGCAAAACCGTCAACGACCTGCTTGACTCGCTTGGTGTCGACCCGTCGAGCATCCACTACGACAACTTTGGCTAATCGGCCTGCAATAAAGAACGACTGCAACCACAAATTGCGGTCGTTCTTTTGTATATCCGAGAATAATTCGTAATTTTGCCTTCCTATAAAAAATGATAGAGACTATGGAAGTAAGAGAGACAAGAAATGCCCGCCTTGGGGCAACAATGGTGAAAAACCTGGAGCGTCGCCACTTTGAGGCACACTACTGCCCCACCCGCCAAGAGGCGATAGAGTTGATCAACACGCTGATTGCCGACGGCAGTTCGGTGACTTGGGGCGGCTCAATGACTATCCGCGACATGGGTCTGCTTGACAGTCTGCGCAAGCGCCCCTCGCTGATGTTGCTTGACCGCGAGAGTCTGACCGACCGCGAGGAGATTGAGGCGATGTACCGCGAGGCTTTCGCTTGCGACGTGTTCTTGACATCGGCAAATGCCATCAGCGAAGATGGTGTGCTGGTAAATATCGACGGCAACGGCAACCGGGTGGCGGCCATCACTTGGGGGCCTCGTCGTGTGATTCATGTCATCGGCATGAACAAGGTGGCGCAGGATGTCAAGGCGGCATTGAAGCGGGCGCGCTCGACGGCGGCCCCGGTCAATGCCACTCGCTTTGACATCAAGACACCCTGCCAGGTTGACGGTGTGTGCCACAATTGCAACTCGGTGCAGTGCATCTGCAACTACATCCACCTGCTGCGCAACAACAATGGTGCCAACCGCCATGTGGTAGTGCTCGTGGGCGAGGAGCTGGGATTCTGATTCAATGCACAATGCACAATTTAAATTGAATGATGGATAGCGTTTCAGAGAAATGGGTGCTGGCGATTGGTCGGCAGTACGGCAGTGGCGGCCGTGAGATAGGCCGTCTTGTTGCCGACGAGTTGGGCATCGATTACTATGATAAGGAGTTGCTCATCGAGGCGGCTCGTCAGAGCGGAATGAGCGAGCATTTGTTTGTGGCTGCCGACGAGCGCAGTCCTCGGTTCTTTGCCAACATTTGGTCGTTCAACCTGGGGCTGAATAGCGGTTCATATTTCATGGGGGACACTCCTTTAAGCGATGATCACATCTACCGCGCGCAGAGTGAAGTGATGATGACACTAGCTGACCGCGGCCCATGTGTGATGGTGGGTCGCACTGCCGACTATGTGTTGCGTGAGCATTGCCAGGTGGTGAGTGTGTTCATTCATGCTCCTATAGAAGCGTGCGTGTCGCGTCTGTTGAGCCGTGGCGAGTGCGCCACCGATGCTGAGGCTCGTTCCTTGATTGAGAAAAAGAATCGTCTGCGTGCCGAGTATTATAACTTTTACACCGACAAGCATTGGGGCGAGGCGTCGAGTTATGACCTCACCCTTGACTCGTCGGTGCTGGGTCCAATGGGTAGTGCACGGCTGATTGCCGATTATGCTCGATCAGTCACGCACCAAGTCATTAATGATGTGTGAGTGTATGATGGGCACTAGTTTGTTCCACTCTTTCGAATTGATGTAGTTCTTGATGACCTTGGCGTGGTCCAAACCGTGCATGTCGCTTCCGAGCATATCGATCATTCCGTTCTTAGCCATCCATAACGCCGTTTCACGGCAGTGTTGCCCGAAGTAGCCAGCCAATGACAAAAGATTGACTTGAAACTTGATGCCCATGTTGTGCAGCTGCTCGAGTCGCTGGTGTCTTTGTGCGTAGTAGCCATACCGTTCGGGATGCGCGAGAATGGGTTTATATCCTTTCACTCGCAGGTCAAAGAGCAGATTGTCGAGTTCGAGCAACTCTTGATGGAACGAGTTTTCCATGAGTATGTAGTTGCCTGGCATGGCAATCTGATTGCCTAGCTCATACTGCTTGTCCCAAAACTCGTCAATGCGGTATTCTGCCGACAGGAAGAGCTGCATGCCACGCAGATCCTCGGTCTCGCTGACAACCTGCTTGAGCAACTCGAACGCCGGTTTCAGCGTATCGGGTGTGTTCTCAAACGTATCTGCAGTAACGTGCGAGGTGAGCACGACACGATTGATGCCCATCTGCTTCTCTTCACGAAGCATAGCCAGCGAGTCCTCTATCGTCTGCGCACCATGGTCCACGCCGGGCAAGATGTGGCAGTGGACATCGGTGGTATAAAAAAGCGTTGCGTCTTGTTTTTTCTTCTTGAATATGTTGAACATAGTACAGTAGAACTGAATGAGAGTGCAAAGTTACAAAAAAATGCGCTATTCGCTAGCAGGAATTAGCCTTTTTTATAAAAAATAACGTGAAAAAGTCAAAATATTTTTGTCAATCCAAAAAGTTTATGTAATTTTGCACGCCATTACGAAAGAGGGCGTTTACCACCGCCCGCAAAAGTCAATTAGTTAACTATTTAAGAGAAATATTGCAATGAAGAAAGATCTCCATCCTAGCAACTATCGCGAGGTTGCATTCAAGGACATGTCGAACGAAGAGGTTTTCATCACCCGCTCGACAGTAAACTCGAAAGAGACTATCGAAATCGATGGCAAGACTTACCCTCTGGTGAAGCTTGAGATTACAAGTTCGTCTCACCCCTACTTCACGGGTAAGCAGAAGCTGGTCGACACCGCTGGCCGCGTGGACAAGTTCCTGAGCCGCTACGGCGACCGCAAGAAGAAGAAATAAGATTTCTTTACGAGCTAATAATCGCGCCACACAGCATCGGTTGTGTGGCGCGTTTTTTGTATCCCTACGAGCCTGTGGCTCGAACTAAGCGTTGAGCTGCTTGATGGCTTCGCTGACCTGTTTTCCACCGGCAGCTGGGAAGCGCTGCTGAACAAAGGCGAGGATAGCCCGCATGTTCTTCATCTCGGGTGTTAGACCCGACTCTTTCACGGCAGCGACTATCTCTTCCATACTTGGCTCCTTGGGCAGATAGCCTTGGAGTATCTTCACCTGCTCGCTCAGTTCGGTCACGTCGCGACCCGCATCGGTGAACGACTTGAGTTCGTCAGCCCAGGTTTTTTCCATCTTCTGCAAGATGGAGATTTCTTTTGCCTCATTGAAGTCCTCCTCCTTGAATCCTTTGCTCGTTTGGAACTCGAGGAACTTGGCTTTGATCATTTTCAGGACATAGAGGCGGTTCTTGTCCTTTGCCTTCATTGCGTCGGCAATGTGGCGGTTAATTTCGGGGTGTAGCATATTATTTAATTGAGAATTGAGAATTAAGAATTAAGAACCTTTAGCTCGCCAAAGTAGGCGCTTGCGTGTCGGCGAAGCCGGGGCAAGCTTTCAAGCCAACCTTTGGCAATTAAGAATTGAGAGTCCCCCCCAACAAGAGGTCTAGAGCGAGCATTACTTACTAAACTTCGGTGTGGAGGTATTTTTCGGCTTCGGGGTCGTGGTCGCACTCCTTTCCTGTGTCGTCAGGTTCGTCAGATTTTGCTGGTGCCTGATGGTGTGGCGGTGGCGTCTGTGCTGGTGGTTCATCGTCGTCGATGCGTGGCAGCCTGGGTGCGTTGCGGCGTGCGCGGCGCTCGGCGAGGTGCTCCTGCAGACTGGTGAAGTTAAACAGCAACAAACAGATGCCAGTCATCATGACCACGGTGTTCTCGTGCGAGCGTACACCCTCGGCAAAAAGGATCATCAGTCCGCAGACCGCCACAATGAGCGGCAACAAATAGTACCATCCCTTGACCTTGATATCCTTTCGTGACAGGAAGAGGTAGATGACATGGAACAGCCCCAGCACGATGAGCAATGCTCCCATAAAGATGCTCAACACGCCATTGAACAGTTGCGGCTTGGCGAGCATGATGATACCGAAGCATAGACCACCGATTGCCGGTAGCACGCCCAAGTAATCGTTACTGACCCTTTCGGGCATGTGGCGCATGGCTACGCTCATCAGGTAGGCTATTGAAGGCAACAAGAACATCATGCCAATGATGCGTGCCACCCAGTCGAGCAGGTCGGGGTGTTTATAAAAGATAATAAGCAACACGCCTGCCAAAAGCAGGACCACGTTGGTGAGTAGATTGATACTGATATTCTTCATTTTAATTGAGAATTGAGAATGGAGAATTGAGAATTAAGAAAACTCTCAAATGCTGTGCGAAATTACTAAATCTTGTAAACATCGCCAAATGATTAGCGGTTTTTTTGTATTTTTGCCAAAATTTTCATGACATGAACCATTATAGACTCCTCGCTATCATTAATCCCATATCGGGTATCGGCGGCAAAGCCAAGATGCCCGACCTGATATCCAACAAGCTAGACCCCAACAAATTTGATGTGGAAATCGCGTTCACCGAACGCCCTGGTCATGCCACAGTGTTGGCTCAGGACGCTGTAGGTGATGGTTGCGACATTGTGTTGGCGGTTGGTGGTGACGGCACGGTGAACGAGGTGGGCCGTGCATTGTGTGGCAGCGACACCGCGCTTGCCATCCTGCCTTGTGGTTCGGGCAACGGTTTGGCGCGTCACCTGCACATCCCCATCAATGCTGAAAAGGCTCTTGAAGCGATGGACGGCGGCGTGTATGACTGGGTGGATTACTGCACGGTCAACGAGCATCCGTTCTTCTGCACTTGCGGCGTGGGGTTTGATGCCCAGGTAAGCTACAAGTTTGCCAATGAGGACACCCGCGGTCTGGTCACCTACATCAAGACCACCATCAGCGAGTACTTTCGCTACCGCGCCCAGCACTACCGCATCACCATCGACGGCGAAACCCTCGAGGAAAAAGCCTTTGTTATTGCTTGCTGCAATGCGGCACAGTATGGCAACAACGCGTTCGTCGCCCCACGCGCGTCTATGCAGGACGGCAAGATTGACATCACCGTGATTCACAGTTTCAACTTAGGTGAGGCTGCCTTGCTGAGCGCCCGCCTGTTTACAAGTACGATTGACCGCGACCGCCATGTGAGTATCTACCGCGGGCGCCACATCACCATCGAGCGTGACGACACCGACGTGATGCACATCGACGGCGATCCCGTGATGATGCCCGAGGTGCTTGACATCGAGTGCCATCCCGCCGGCCTCAAGGTCGTCGTTCCTGCATCAAATGCTGTGATTTAACTGGAGAGTGGACATAGTTTTGGGCAGATTGTGATTCAATCTGCCTATTTTTTTATCAAAATGTTTGCATATATGAGAAAAAAGTAGTAATTTCGTAAATTTAAAAGAAGTCCTATTGCATTTGCAAGGGGATTTAGACCTTTTTAGTTGATATAAGCCTCTCAATATGAGTTATTTAAAGTTTGACAAAAACCTGATGATCAATTTGGACCAATCTTTGTCCAAAGAGATTCTTCGCACGAACCAGTCGGGGGCTTATCACTGCACTACCATTGTTGGCTGCAACACGCGCAAGCAACATGGTCTGCTAGTGATACCCATTCCTGAGCTGGACGACGAGAACCATGTGCTGCTCTCGTCGCTCGATGAGACGGTGATCCAGCATGGTGCCCCGTTCAACCTGGGCATCCATCGCTACAAGGGCAACTGTTACAGCCCCAACGGTCACAAGTACATCCGCGAGTATGCGTGCGAGCAGCTGCCCACAACCACTTATCGTGTGGGTGGCGTAATCCTAAAAAAAGAGAAAATCTTTGTTACCGGTGAGAACCGCATCCTTATCCGCTACACACTGGTTGAGGCGCACTCGAGGACGACCCTGCAATTCCGTCCATTCCTGGCGTTCCGCAACGCCAATGACCTGTGCGTCGAGAACAATGTCGCCAGCCGTGACTATGAGGAAGTGACCAACGGCATCGCCACCTGCATGTACGCAGGCTATCCCAAGCTCTACATGCAGATGAACCACAAGCCGCAGTTTGTGTTCGACCCTCACTGGTACAAGAACATTGAGTATCAGAAAGACCAAGAACGCGGCATCCCCTACAGCGAGGACCTGTATGTACCGGGCTACTTTGAGATAGATATCAAGAAGGGTGAAAGCCTGATCTTCTCGGCTGGCATCGACGAGGTGAACACACGCAACTTGACCAAGATGTTCGAGGCCGAGATGAATCCGCGCACGCCTCGCAACAGCTTCTACAACTGCCTGAAGAACAGTGCCAAGCAATTCTATCTGACCAACGAGGACGGCCACTACCTGTTGCCGGGCTATCCCTGGTTCCCGGTGCGAGCGCGCGACCAGTTTGTGGCGTTGCCCGGCTGTACCCTATCGATTCACCACCGCCAGGACTACGAAGCCATCATGGACACCAGCAGCCGCATCATGCTTGACTGGATGCGTGAGGGCAAGCAGGACAAGCACCTGAAGGACATTGACCAGCCCGACGTGCCGTTGTGGATTATTTGGGGCCTGCAGCGTTACAGCCACGACCAGTCGAACGCCATCTGCCGCGAGCGTTATGGCGAACTCATCAGCGAGCTGCTCAACTTTATCATAGACGACAAGCACCCCAATGTCAAGATAGACACCAACGGGCTGCTCACTGTTGAAGGCACACGTACGCCGATGTCGTGGATGAACTCCACCAAGTATGACGGCACGCCCTTTGTTCCCCGCACAGGCTATCTGGTCGAGACCAACGGTTTGTGGTACAACGCGCTGATGTGCGCCAGCGAAATCTTTGAGGAGGACGAGTCTGAACAAGCACAAGCCAATGTGAAACGTTGGCGCAAGATTGCCGACAAGGTTAAGGTGTCGTTCGTCGAGACATTCCTCAATGGCTACGGCTACCTTTACGACTATGTGTCGGGCAGTTATACCGACCTAAGTGTACGTCCCAACATGATTATCGCCGCTGGCTTAGACTACTCTCCACTTGACCGCCGCCAGCGCAAGAGCGTGCTGGATGTCGCCACGCGTGAGTTGCTCACGCCCAAGGGCCTGCGCACACTCAGTCCTAACAGCTATGGCTACCAACCTTGGTACCTGGGCAATCCCGAGGAGCGCCACAAGGCCTACCACAATGGTCCGGCACGTCCCTGGCTCATGGGATTTTATGCCAACACCTATATTAAGGTGTTCGGCCTGAATGGCCTGTCGTTCATCGAGCGGATGCTCATCGGCTTTGAGGACGACATGAAAGAAGGGTGCCTGAGCACACTGAGCGAGCTGTATGACGGCAACCCGCCGTTCATCGGTCGCGGTGCTGTGAGCTATGCCGCGAACATCGCGGGTGTAGTTCGCATCGTGCGCATCTTCAAGAATTTGAAACTAGTTGACTATTAATAAAATACCCACCACAATATGAAAGCATTAATGTTTGGGTGGGAATTTCCACCCCACATTCTGGGAGGACTTGGTACCGCCAGTTTCGGCTTGACTAAAGGTATGGCTGAATGTGGCGACATGGACATCACCTTTGTGATACCCAAGCCCTGGGGCGACGAGCCCAAGGACTTTGCACGCATCATCGGCGCGAACTGCACGCCCGTGGTGTGGCGCGACGTGAACTGGGACTATGTGCAGAATCGCATA
>JAFZAK010000108.1 GCA_017557285.1 Muribaculaceae bacterium | reverse complement strand
GCTCTTTGTCCCGAGGGAAACGAGGCCAATGGTGCGGCAATCTTCACACTGATGGGCAAGGACTATATGCTGTATCCCTATGGCGACTTCCGCAGCACGCTTGGCTTCCGCTTCATGCTGGCCGAGAGCAACGATTCTCAACCCACTGAATCCCAAGGCAAAGCCAAATCACCAGGCGACAATTCTCAATTCTCAATTCTCAATTCTCAATTTTCAAACTATCACGCAACATGGGTTTTCCCGCAGTTAGGATTGGGCAAAGTCAACAGTTCCACCTGGGACGCGCCCTGTTGCGTGACCGACGGCGACCAGCCCAATCAGAAGAACCTCTACATTTATGTCCCCGGTAACGGCATTGCCGCTTACACGCTCACGGCGGGCATCCGTGGTGATGTCAATGGTGACGGCAAGGTCGACATCGCCGATGTCAATGCCGTCATCAATGCGATGCTTGGGAAAGGCGGCCTCACCCCCAGCCCCTCTCCGGGTGGAGAGGGGAGTCCTGCGGATATTAACGGCGACGGCAAGGTCGACATCGCCGACGTCAACGCAGTCATCAACATCATGCTAGGAAAATAGACCGCTGCGCTGGTAGACCATTTCATTGGTAGACCGCTCTGCTGGTTGGCCGCGCTCTGCGCTGGAAGGAGGACATGTAGGGACGCGGCTCCAGCCACGTCCGCTGCCAATGACGTAAAATCCGTCACGTAAAATCCGTCACGCAAAATCCGTCACGTAAAATCCGTCACGCAAAATCCGTCACGCAAAATCCGTCACGCAAAATCCGTCACGTAAAACCCGTCACGTAAAATCCGTCACGCATTTTACGTCATAATTTTTGGCATGACCAAATTTTCCACCATTTTTTTTTGTGGGGGTGTCCAGTCGTGTCCAGTGTGTCCACTGAGTACAGCCCTCATAAAAAACTGGACAGCTGGACAGCCATACTGCTGGCATGAACGGTATCAATAGCAGCCAAACAATAGCAAAAATAGGTGTTGTAGGGACGCGGCTCCAGCCACGTCCCCACCAGCATGATGTGTGTCATCATTGATTGCCCTGCGGGCAAGAAATTATCTAAAAATCTGATATATAATTATTGGCCTTCGGCCAGAAATTTATAATTAATTTCCACGCGTAGCGTGTCAAATTTTTAAAATAATATTTCCAAAATTTCTCGCGAAGCGATAAAAAGCAGGGACGCGGCCCTAGCCACGTCCGCAAACAAAGTGGGGATGCCCTAACGCGCAGAAGCACGCTTGCTTGCATTTTGCCGATAAATCATTCGCTTTCAGCTCAAAGCTTACCTTGGGGGCAATATATATTTACCTTTTTTTGCTGATGTGCAGCCTAATCGGCTGCCACGTTAAACTTTGGTACACTTTTTGCATCTAATATTATAGAAAGCAATCATTCAAATTATACGGCAATGAAGTGTAAGTGCAGAAATAATAGCAGATTTCCCCAATTCACAGTTGGGAAGACTTACACGTTCCAATATGAGGATAAGTACAAGACCAGAGTTGTAATCCTCACCGACGAGCATGAGGAATTGAGAACCGACCTCGGTAACTTCCTGTTCTCATTCGACCCCATGCCGGAACCTTACAAAAGGACGTACAAGAGGCAATATCCGACCCCTCATATCGACAAGACAGAGACAATTTCCTTTGTGATGATTTGATTTTCCGCGCCAAAAAGCGACAATATATGCCCCGAGACTTCGGTTTCGGGGCTTTTTTCGTCTAACTACCACTCAGTGTCTACTTTAATAATCTGGTACAAGGTGTTGTAGGGACGCGGCTCCAGCCACGTCCCCACCAGCATGATGTGTGTCATCATTGATTGCCCTGCGGGCAAGAACCACGAAGTGCTCGCGAAGCGATAAAAAGCCTCGTTCAGAGGGTGTCCAACTGCTGGTAGAGTTTGAACAACTCTGCCACGCATTGGCTCTCGGTCATCGTCTTGACATCAAAGCCGTAGGCCGCCATCACAGCGCGGTCGTTATCCTGATGCGCCTTCCGCAACTCAGGCGGCATCGTCACCTCATCATACAAATCAGCCAACGACGACTCGGGATAGAGCGCACGCGCATCCAAAATCGCTTGCGCTGTCCGCTCAATTCTCGCCCGCTGCTCTTCACTCGCCTCTGGCCATGGGAAGTTGTTGTAGACTATGGTGTTTGAGTAACTATAATCGCTCTTCAATCTGCCGCACACCGCCCGCATCCAAGCCATGTGGACATTGCTATTGAGTATACCGAAATGGAACAAAGTAGCATCTTGCATACAAAATAGTTTGTCCCCTGGAATAATCTCTTTAGATAGATAGTCAATTGGGATATAACGCCTATTCTCAGATGACACTTTGGGCATAGCTATGTAATCAGTATTACATGCAAATGGCGCACCAAAATACATGGGCGACTGAGCGGCTCTTAATGTGGAAGATCTCTTACTACTTGAACGAAATTCACGTACACGAGAAACTCTTTCGTAGATTTCTGTTATATTTCTCCATTGAGATGGGGCAACACCTTGCAACCAAAGACAATATCGTGGTTTGCGATCAATAAAATCTTTGCCCATCATGAATTGCCTGATAAATTGAGCCGCTTTTGGCTGAATATGAACTAAATGCTCTTTATCTTCTTCTGAAAGTATTAAATTGCCATCATCAATAGGTTGTCCTCCTAAACATATTTCGGGAACATCGCATAATGGATGCATTCGTTTCTCAATGAATATGTCGGGCGCTTCGGTAAGATAGGCATTGATGTGCGAGGCGTGAATTTGGCGGTCGCCATCATAGATGATGCACGGCTTGATTGTCGACATGCTAAACCCAACGATGACACAGTGTACGTGGGCTTTTTGGCTTGCCTCGCTGTCCCAACGGAAAGTGCGGTAGGCAAAATTGATTTGCAACCCATCCTCAAAGAGGTTTTGCCAGAGGTTTGCCACTTGTTCACCTTGACAGATGGAGTTGGTTGAAACCAATGCAGCCCTTATTTGTGGCGCGTCTTTCATCAGCTTGGCTGCCTTCTTGTACCAGCAGCAGACGTAGTCTAGGTTGCCGACATTTTTCCATTTTGCACCAAAAACATCTATCACGTCTTGTTTTTGGCTCTCGCTCATCATTCTGGCCCCTACAAATGGTGGGTTGCCAATAATGTAGTCGTAGTGGATGCGCACTTTGCGTTCCTCTTTTTTGGGACCTATTTCTAGGTGAGAGGTTTGCAAGTTGATTTTTTCATAGGTAACGACGGGTTCGCTGGCTATGTTAACATCATCTGAATCGGGTTTGATGATTGTGGCGTATGCTTCTTTGGCATGAATCGTGGGCGTGTCATCGGGCACGTCAATAACATCCCAATCCATTCGCAGGGCATTCCCCTCACGAATGTTGCTGTATTTTTTCAGCGGCAGGAAATCAATGTCGTGGTGGATGATGCGCTCGGTCTCGGCTAGCATCTGTGCCTCGCTGATCCACAACGCCGTGGTGGCGACGGTCACGGCGAAGTCATTGATCTCGATGCCGTAGAACTGGTCGATGCTGACCTTGATGGGGTTGACTTCCTCAAAGCCGATGAACGCCCGTCCCTGATAACGCTCACGAATGACCTCGTTCTCTAAGCGGCGCAGCGACAGATAGGTCTCGGTGAGGAAATTGCCGCTGCCGCAAGCGGGGTCGAGGAAGGTCAACGACGCCAGTTTGTCCTGGAAGTCTTCCAACCTGCGGGTGCGCTGACGTACCACTTTTTCTTCCAAAATGGCATCAAACTCCGCCCGCAAGTTGTTCAAGAAAAGTGGGTCAATGACTTTGTGGATGTTCTCGATGCTGGTGTAGTGCATGCCACCGCTGCGGCGAGTCTCGGGGTTTAGCGTGCTCTCGAACACAGCCCCGAAGATGGTGGGAGAAATCTCGCTCCAATCAAAGTCCAGGCTGGCGTTCTGCAATAGCAGTTGGCGGATGCGGTCGTTCATGCGAGGAATCTCAATCTGCTCGTCAGCAAACAGCCCGCCGTTGGTATAGGGGAAGGCCAGCAAGTCCTCGCGCAGATACGGGTCGCGCTCGGTAACCGGGGTGTCCATCACCTTGAACAGGCGTATCAAGGCATTGCGCATTTCCTCGACGGGGTAGCCCGCCAGGAAATCATGGAACATGTCGCGGCGCCCAAAGATGCCTGCATCCTCGGCATAGAGGCAGAACACCAGGCGCACGCATAGCACGTTGAGCGATTTCAGCGAGTCGGGATTGGTCGGGTCGAGGTATTGCCCCAGCAGTTCGTCATAAAGCTTGCCCACAATCTCGCCAGCCTTCATAGACACCTGCATCTCCTTGGACAGATGCTCGCTCTTGGTGTCGACCAGGAACTGCAGTCGGTAGTACTCCTTCTCCAGGTCTTTCAGCAGGATTTGCTCTGGATCGCTGTTTGGGCGCTCCATGTCGTAGACCAGAAACTCGGCGAAGTTGCAGGTGACAATCCATCGTGGACGTGCCGAGTAACTCAGTTCGGCGGCGTAGCGCTTGGCTTGCTGGAACGGCGTGAGCAGCGAGCCGTCGCTCTGCAGAATGCCCTTACGCAGGTCCTTGCCCAGCGACTTTTGCTCTATCAGCGTCTTGGTGGCATCAATCGAGGCATCGATAAACTTGGTGCTCCCCGCCTTCACCTGCTCCTCAAAGCGGATGAACGAGCTGGCATCTTCCACACCGTACACCTCGGCCAACAGCTCAATCCAGAACGACTGGGTGTCGCCCTTCTCATATCCACGGCCCTGCCATTTTGCGGCAAACTTCTTTGCCGCAGCAGCCTGTTGCTTCTCCGTTCGCATACTCCAATCAATTAATCCGCTGCAAATTTACGATTTTTTCTTGAAAAGTACATCATTTTATTATAGACAAGCCGGAAGACCAAGGCTGGAAGAGCCGGCCGGAGGCCAGAGGATTGTGTGACACTACTTAGATTGCCCTGCGGGCAAGAAATTAGAAAAAATATAAGAAAAATTACGGGCCTCCGGCCAGAAATTTATAAATAATTTCCACGCGTAGCGTGCCAAATTTTTAAAATAATTTTTCCGAAATTTCTCGCCGCAGGCGATAAAAGGGAGGGACGCGGCCCTAGCCACGTCCGCAAATAATATTTGTTGTCCCTGTTGTCTTTTCTTTTTCCGCCGAAATGTTAAAATAGAGAAATTCTTGTAGTTAAATATAAAAAAACTTAAATGTACACCTTTTTTAAAAAAGGGTGTGCTCTGTTTGTAAATTTTTGTGTAAGTTTGTACCGTGGAAACTCTGAACAGGAACAAAACGAAAGAAAAACAAAAAACATTATTAACATAAATGAAGACATTATGAGAAAACAGCTACTAATGCTACTGTTATTTTCGCTGTTCGCGGTGTGGGGCTACGCCCGCACGGTGACGGGCGTGGTGACACAGGCATCTGACGGAGAACCCATCATCGGGGCATCCATTCAGGTGCAGGGAACCAGCCGAGGCACCGCCACCGACCTGGACGGAAAATACTCCATTGAGGTCAACGACGGCGATGTGCTCGTCGTGACCTATGTCGGCATGAACCCTGTCTCGGTCAAGGTCGCCCCTGGAAAGAGCGTGATCAACATCGAGATGAAGGACAATGCACAGGTGTTGAGCGAGGTCGTGGTCACCGCTATGGGCCAGACGCAGGAGAAGAAGAAACTGAACTTCGCCGTGCAGTCGCTCGATGCCGACCAAGTGACGGCGGGTAGTGGCACAAACTTCGCCAGCTCGCTGCAAGGTAAGGTGGCAGGTCTGCAGGTCGCTACCGGTGGTGGCTCGCCTAACTCGAGCACGCAGGTGATTATCCGCGCAATCTCGTCGGTGAACAACTCGCAGAGCAACGAGCCGCTAATGATTGTCGATGGTGTGCCCATCCGTGGAAAGGGCTCGACACTGGCCGACATCAACCCCAACGACATCGAGAACATGACGGTCCTCAAGGGCGCGGCAGCTTCGGCACTTTATGGCCAGGAGGCTGCTAACGGTGTCATCATGATTACCACCAAGAGTGGCTCAAAGGATGGCTCGGTAACGGTGAATGGCTCGGCAAGCGTCGAGATCAATGTGCCGATGCGTGTGCCCAAGGTGCAGCAGTCGTTCATGCCCGGTACCAAGGGTATGTACAAGGAGAACTCCGCCAGCGGTGGCTGGGGACCCTATCTGCGTCCCGAGGACACAATCTATGACAATGTGGGCGACTTCCTGGGCAATGGACTGATGCAGAAATATGACCTCTCGGTGTCGGGAGGTACCGAGAAGTTCAATGCCTATGGCTCGGTCGCTTATTTGGACCATGACGGTATCGTGCCCAAGGATTACAAGAAACAATTGACCGTCTTCCTCAAGGGGCAATTCAAGCCCTCAAAGCAGGTAACCATTCAGTTGTCGACCAACTTTGTCAACAGCCGCGCGCGTGGCTTCGGCAACTCAATGTCGACCATCTATGCCTGGGCCATCAACCGCGACATGAGCGACTATCAGACGCTCGAGGGCCATGTCAACTGGGCCAACCGCTATGATCGCTGGGACTTGCTGACCGACTTGCAGCGCATCGATGCCGGTGTCTCGCCATACTATGGACGATACAAGGACCATAGCGAGACCCAGAGCAACCGCATCATGCTCAACGGGCAAATCTCTTATGAGCCGTTCAAGGACCTGGTGCTCACGGGCAAACTGGCATACGACAAGGGCTATTCGACCTATGAGTCGTACACCGTCCCGCGTCTCTATGATGGCGACTTGGCCGATCCAAACGCCGATGATGTTCAGCAGGCCTTGGTCGATGTGCAGTCAAGATATGGCTCCTACAGCTTCCAGCCCTCGCGTGGTGAGCAATTCACCGCACAATTCTTGGCAACCTACAAGAAAACCTTTGCCGAGGACTTCAACTTCAACCTGCTCTATGGTATGGAGTGGAAAGAGAACAGCAGTTATGAGGCATCGATTTACGGTGAGAACTTCCAGTTGGGCGGTGAGTTCTACAGTTTCATGAACACAAACTTCACCAATGGTGACCTGCTCATGGCTAACCACCCGACACTCTATCACTCCAAGTATAACAAATATGGCTACTTCGGCGAGTTGCGCTTTGACTACAAGGGCATGGCGCAGCTGTCGGTCACGGGCCGTTATGATGGCTCGTCGAGACTGAAACAAGTCAAGCCGACCTACTTCTATCCCTCGGTGACCGCAGGTGTTATCTTCAGCGAGTTGTTGCACTTGCAGAACAAGTGGTTCTCCTATGGTAAGTTGCGTGGCAACTGGGCAAAGGTCGGTAAGGACTGCCCGGCTTATCTGTTCACCGACACTTACAAACAGTGGACCCTGTTCCCCGATGGTGGTTATGGTATCGACCCGACTGTCTCGCGTGCTATCTCACTCGAGCCCGAGATGACCAACTCGTGGGAGATCGGTGCTGACTTGCGATTCTTCAATAGCCGCACACGACTGGATGTGGCTTACTACTCGACCACCGTTGACAACCAGATTGTCTCGGTGCGTGTGTCGCCCGCTTCGGGAACCATCTTGCAGACGCGTAATGAGGGTACCATCGAGAACTATGGTGTCGAGGCAACCCTCGCGCAGGACATCTTCAAGAGTGCTGACTTCGACTGGACGGTTACGGTCAACTACTCGTTCAACCGCGGACGCGTCAAGAAATTGCCCGAAGATGTGATTGAGATTCAAGGTACACAGTATGGCGACATCTTCCCCGTGGCTCGCCTGAACGGGTCAACAACCGGTATCTCGGGTAAAGACTACGAGCGCGATCCCGACGGAAACATCATCTGCGACGCCAACGGATACCCGCTCATCAGTTCAGCTAAGGGCGTTTACATCGGCAATCGTGAGCCGAAGTTCTTGTTGGGACTTGGCTCGATGTTCCGTTACAAGAACGCTTCGTTGTCGTTCTTGCTCGATGGACGTTACGGCGGTGATGTGGTGAATGTGACTGGCCGAAGCCTGATCAGCAACGGCATGGATCATCGCTACGACAAGTATCGCAACCGTGAGATTATCTTCGACGGTGTGCAGAAAGTCACTGGCGAGGATGGAACGGTGACCTATGTCAAGAACACGACCCCGGTGGTGCTTGACCAAAACTTCATCAATACCTACTTCCCCGTGTCTTCCAACTTTATTGAGGATGGCTCATACATCCGTTTGAGCTATGTGATGTTGAACTACAGTTTCAACTCGCTGTTGAAGAAGACTTGGGCTGTGAAGGGCTTGACGGCATCGTTTACCGCACGCAACTTGTTCCTGCTAACTAAGTACACCGGCAACGACCCGGCCATCATGGCCGCAGTCAGTGGTGGTACGGGCGGAATGGGTATTGACAACTACAATGTGCCTACTACCCGTAGCTTCAATTTTACGCTTAAAGCAACATTCTAACGGGAGGAACTGAATTATGAAAACACTGAAATATATTGCATCAATAATGCTGATGGGACTGTTCTTGACAAGCTGCACCGATATGCTTGACGAGAACGTGAACCCCGACCGTGGGCATACCATTGAAGCTAAAGATGGACTGCCAGTGCTCGTGTTCTATTCGCAGCAGATTGTCTACGACCAGGCTGAGTATTTCACTTATTTCTCACAATTCTTGACGACAGGTTCCAAGAATACCACCGGTGGTTATTCCTACAAGGGTGGATGGGAAATGATGAACATGAACCGCCATCCCATGTGGCGCCGTCACTTCTATGATATCGGCAAGAATGGTAACATCTTGATTGAGAATTCACAAGCCATCAATTCGCCTAACTATGAGTTGATTGCACGTACCATCAAGTTGATGTCGACACAGATGACAACGGATGCCTTCGGAGAGATGCCACGAAGTCAGGCTTATCAGAGCAATTCGCCTCAATACGACAGCCAGCCCAGTATTTATGCCTGGATGTTCCAAGAATGCGAAGATCTGATCAAGATGTATGACGACCCGACAATTGCGCAGAACCCCGACAACCAGAAGATTACCTTCAACGAGGACCGTGTCTACGGCGGTGACCTCGAGAAGTGGAAAGGACTGGTCCTGGCCATCAAGGCGCGTCTGCTCCTGCGCAACATTCCCAATGTTGACACTAGCACAGCAACGCTGCAGAAGATTGTGGATGCTGCCGATGCTGCCATCAACCAGTGGCGAAAGGGCGACCTCCTGCATGGGGCATGGTTCGGCAACGAGCCGCGCTACAAATGGGACGGTGGAACCAACACGCAGAATGCCGTCTGGAGTGTGGCACAGTACAAGATTAACTCTTGGGAATCACGCGACAACATGCTCGACAATGCCATCCCTTCCAAGTGGCTCATGATTGACCTGTTTGGACTTAGCAAGCCCGATGATGCAGCCAAGTGCGGCATGTATAACGGCGAGCGCGCTCACGACGGCTTCGCTAACGACCCGCGTTGCGTTCTGTTGATGATTGCACGCACCGGACCGCGTGACGCAGGTAATACCAACGAAGTCATCAAGATGCGTTACCTCGAGAACAACATCGGCATGGGTACATCCTATAAGTTGGCCAACTATCCCAACTTGTATATGGGCGCTTATGCAGGATGGAATGACTGCTACAATCCCATCTTCACCATGGAAGAGCTCTACTTCATCAAGGCTGAGGCACTCTATTGGTTGGGACGAAAGACTGAGGCATGCGCACTGGCCAAGGAAGCCACTCAGTGGAACATCCAGCGTCATTTGGACTTCTTCCTTGAGAAGTACCCCAATCCCAACTACAACGCCAACACCGACAACAAGTATCCGGGCAACTCGGTTTCGGGTGGCAAGCCAGGATATGAGCAGGCCGAGTATTGGGAGGCACAGGTTAACGCGTTCCTCAACAACGAGGACTACTTCCGTGGCACTAGCTCGAACCCGTCGGTCGATAAGGTCGAGAGCCGTGGCAACAAGCACTGGTTCTTCAACCCCAGCGAGTTCACTCTGAGCGACCTCATGCAGCAGAAGTACATCGCCATGTACCTGCAACCCGAGCAGTGGACCGACATGCGCCGTTACCATTACAGCAACAAGCGCAACAACTATGGCATCGGCGACGCCAACGAGATTATCTATCCCAACCTGCGTAGACCCTACAACTTGTACGCACCCTACTGGGTGGACGGTCTGAGCGAGGCTGAGAAGGAGAACACTTGGATTCAGCGAATCAATGCCGACCCCGAGACCGAGGAGAAATACAACCGCTCGGAATTGGAGCGCTTGGGAGCTTACAAGAACTACAAGTGGATGCAGAAACCCATGATTTGGGCTAGAGCAAAGGGCGAGGTGAAGTCGCTCGTCGAGGAGATTGACGAACCCGCAGCCACCAATTGATGAAGTGTAACTTGATAGACTAAGAATAAGATGAAAACAAGATATATTATTTTCAGTATCGCTGCTGCGTTGTTGCTGGGCATGACTTCTTGTGCCAACCACGACCCGTTCGCCGACCGAATGGAACTGGGACAAGTGTTGCCCACTGTCGACTGGCAGCAGAACTCAACGGTGGTCAAAGCAGGTTCCTATGCTTCCTTCAAGGGGCAATACTACACCTCTGCCGATAGGCAGATTGACCACAGCGAGGTGTGGGCAATGGTCAAGCGTGAGCAAAGTGCAGCAGCGACGAGCAAGCTGACAACATCGCTCTCCTATACTAAGACCATCGCCTTTACCGATACCGTGCGACCCATGTTGAGCGTGGCGACTTATCCTCACAGCAAGGCCGTGTGGGACGGATATGAGTACTCGTTGGTCGACTCGTTCCCCACTTCCAGGACGCTCATCCCAGTAATCTGGGCTGAACCTGCTGAGTGGGATCAGGACAAGTTTGACACCTACTATCCCTCGACCTTCCAGGAAGAGTTCTGTAACTATCTGGTGAACGCGTTGACCAAGGACAGTACCTACTACAACGACTTGCGCAATGTGTACATCAATTATAAGTTTCCCATCGAGGAGTTTGAGAGACTCAATGCCAAGTACAATGTCGATTTCCCGACCGACACAGTCGCGAGTGACAAGTCAAATGCGTGGTACACCACCGACGTGATTGACCATTACTATTACGAGACGCTCAATTCCGATGGTAGCAAGACGATTCACGAGATTGCCAACGAGGCAGACGCACCCAGTGGAGTGAATGTGTTCCCCATATATAAGTCGTCGCCATGGCTCATCTGCCGATACAGCGATGACACCGGTGGGAAAATCACCAATGTCCGCCGAGAGTACATGCCCTATTGGAAAGATCTCATCTCTACCATTCCATTCACATCATGGATCTACAACACAAGTGACAAGGTTTATTCGGTCAATTTCACCCGAACTTACTTCCTGTCACCACAGTTCAGGGTCTATGACACTGAAGGTAAAGTGGGTGTGACGACCGACAACAAAGAAATCACCTTAAATTAATTGTGGCTATGAAGTTTTTAAAGCATATATCACTCTTTGTGGTGGCGATGGTCGCTCTGGTGGCTTGTACCGACCAGACACCCGACTATGGCAACTTCCCCACCAAGGATGTCGACTTTACGTTTAATGTCGACGGTGACCAGTATACGCTGGACTTCTATGTGGTGTCAACAATCCAGTTCACCAACACTTCGGCAAAGTCTGGAGCTGTGACATGGGATTTCGGCGACGGAGCCTCGTCGACCGAGCAGAACCCGCTTCACAAATATGAAAAAGCTGGAATCTACAATGTGACGCTCCATGTCGATGGCGTGGGCAAGTGCACCTATCCCGTGCTCATCTATGACATCGCGCCCATCATGACAGTGGCTGAGCAGAGTGCACCGATTGTCGTGATCAACGATGTGACAGTGGACATCGATGTCGAGTTACCCAACCCCGAGAATCTTGTCAGTAAGTTCGTCTGGAAGTTCCCTGAGGGAACCACTACGTCCGATGGCAATGAAATCTCTGTCTTTGAGGGTTATTCGCATGCCGACGGCACGATTGACAACCCGGGCTCATTGAGATTTAAGCACATCGGCTCGCAGAAGATTGAGCTCCAGGCGTGGTTTGATATCAATGGCGAGAATCGTCGATTGGAAGATGCCTACGTCAATGTGCAAGTTGGCTCGAGCTTGCCGGCTCCCACATTGTACTATGCCGTCTTGGGTGGCAACATCAAGGCATACAAGTTGGTCGATTTGACACAACTTCCTCCGGGCACCAAGAACATGCCATTTGACATGGGTGTGAGTTCGGGAAATATGCCGACGCAGCTTGTATTCCCAGTGGATAACCGCACTGCGGCCGAGCTGGCAAGGGATACTGTCGACCGAATCAAGGACAATGTGTTTATCCTTGACTGCGGCAAACAGTACTATTACATCAACGACGAGAATAGCGTGCTGGGCGATGGCAAGATTACTGTCATGTCGGCCGATGGAACCACCACCGACGTGATGATTACCAATGTAGGTGGCCAGGCGTTCAATGACCCATTCCAGGGCTATGCCGACACGACTTATCTCTATTATACCGACCGTAACACGGGTATCCGCCGTATCAAGCAGTCGGTAAGAGGTGAGAAAGAAAGCACCAACTTTAACAGTACTGCTGGATATTTCGTGGTCAACAACCAGTTGGCTTACTACGGAAATGGTATCGCTTATGGTGCTATCCACACGGGCATCTACATTGACCGCAAGGGTACATTCTGGTGGGGCAAGAACTATTCGGGCTATGGTATCTATCGTTTCCGTCCCAGCGACATCGGAAAGACGGGTGCAGGTGTGCCCATCCCGTTCCCCATCTTGCTCGAGACAACGCAACCGCGTGGCTTCACACTTGACGAGGATCTGGGCAAACTCTATGTCTGGATGACTAAGGGTACAACGCCAGGTATCGGATTCTGCGAGTATGACCTGCCGGCCGATAACGCGACGGTGACCTATGACAACTATGTCCATTTTGTGCAGATGGATGCCGATCCCATTAACACGACCGACGCAGAAGGTGTTTACACCACCCAGATGGCTGTCGACAAGTATACACACTTGGTGTACTTTGGTTTCCGTGCTGCAAAGTCCGAAAAGACCTATACCACGGGCTTGTACTACTATGACCCCAATGACGGAAAGGTCTATAACTTCAACGGCAACAAGGACAAGATTCTGGGCGTGTGCATCAACCCGCGCTTGACCAATCTATTCTAACAGGAATGATGAAAAGAAGCATTCTGATTATCATTGCGCTGCTCGCCTTGACAGCCACCGCACAGACGGCTGTCAAGCGCGAGGCGCGCGGTGTGTGGATGAGCGCATATGTCAGTGACTGGCCCACTGGGGCCATCACGACCACCAACGCCACAACCATGAAGAAGGCTTGCCAGAAGATGCTCGACACGCTGGCAGTCAACAACATGAACGTGGTTTATTTCCATGTGCGTGCCATGTGTGACGCACTCTATAACTCGGCCTACGAGCCGTGGTCCAGTTACTGCTCCACCGGTCGTGGCGTGCCACCCGCGTTTGACCCCCTGGAGTTCATTGTCCAGGAGGCGCATAAGCGTGGCATCGAGTTGTACGCCTGGGTCAATCCCTACCGTTACAAACCTAAGACTGTGTCGACATGGGGTACTGACTCGCGCAACTATGAGAACTCGCACCCCGAGTGGTTATTGAAGACCGACTACGAGTGGGTGCTCAACCCAGGCATCCCCGAGGTGCGGCAGCGCGTGGTGGACGTCTGCAAGGACATCATCACCAAGTATGATGTCGACGGGGTGGTCTTCGACGACTACTTCTACAACCAAGACAACCCCTCGATGTCGCTCGACGCGACACAGTACAATGCCTACAAGGCCGCTGGCGGCACGATGAGCCAGGCCGACTGGCGACGTGAGAACGTCAACCAGATGGTCCACGATGTCAACCAGATGATTAAGGAAACCAAGCCGTGGGTGCGCTTTGGCATCAGTCCTGCGGGCGTGGCATGCAGCAGCCCGACCGTCGCAGCGCAATATGGCGTAGATCCTAGCCCGGGCAGCGACTGGCAGTACAACCAGATTTATAGTGACCCGATGGCGTGGATCAGTCGAGGAACCATCGATTTCATCTCGCCGCAGGTCTACTGGAACACCGCCGGTAACTACGACGAGGTGACCACCTGGTGGGGAATGGTTGGGAATAAGTTTAACCGTCATGTCTACATCAGTGGCTATGCTACCGAGAATCCGTCGTCTAGTTGGAGTCTGGACG
>JAFZAK010000107.1 GCA_017557285.1 Muribaculaceae bacterium | reverse complement strand
TACGCCATGCAAGCCACGGCCAGGCTATAGTACTTGCACTCGCCGCTATCGCTGCGCGACGGGGTAACAACAGGCGCGCTGGGACCTTGCAGGATACCGGCGGTCTCTGCGTGAGCCCACAGGGTCAAAGTCTTGTAGAACACATTACCGGCCTGGATGTCGGGGAAGATGACCGCGTCGGCCTCGCCTTGAATGGGCGAATTGATGCCCTTGGTCTCCATGCTGTGCAGGTTGCACGAGGTCTTCACGTCAAGCGGACCGTCGACGATGCACGGACCGAACTCGCCGTCCTGGCACATCTGGACCAACTCACGATACTCGACGGTGAATGGGAAGTGCTTCTCGTTGACCTTCTCGCTGCAGTGAATGAGCGCAATCTTGGGCTCGGCAACACCGAAGGCACGGCAAAGGTTAGACACATAACGCACCTGCTCGATGCGCTGCTCGCGGGTGGGGCAGGGAATCACAGCAGCGTCAGTAAAGAACAACAGATGATCATAGTCGGGGATTTGAGCAGTGGTGACGTGAGTCAGCACATGACCCTTAGGCAGAATACCTGTTTCCTTGTTCAATACGGCACGCAGCAGGTTGTCGGTGTTGATAAGGCCTTTCATCAGCACGTCGGCCTTGCCGTCACGAACCAACTGTACAGCCAGCGCAGCGGCTTGGTCCTTGTCGTCTGTGTCGACATAGGTGATGTGCTCAGCGTGCGGCTTGAGCAACTCTAGCTGCTCCAGCTGCTCGCGGCAACCCACAAAGATGGCGTCAATGAAACCGTCGTTCAGCGCACGAATGGCGGCATACTGCGTAGACTCGTCGGCGGCCCAAACGATGGCCACGCGTTTTCTAGTCCCTCTCTTGACCAGATGCGAAATCAGGTCGTTGAAATTCTTGATGTTAGTCATTATGGTAAAATTAATGGTTGTGTTTATGTTAAAGCGACCGCAAAATTACTGCAAACCGAGCGAAATACAAAAAGAAAAACAATTTTTTTTCTTTTTTATTTCCGAGGTGCCGTGTAATTTATCTAAAATTACTGAAATATTTCGAGAATTCACCCAAAAAATCATCCTTCATGTTGTAAAACATATAAAAATGAAAAAAGGCCGGGAACCATGTCCCCGACCCTATAATTAATGAATTGGATTCACTAAAATCTTAATTCTAAATTCTTAATTCTAAATTATGAATTATTAATTATGAATTATGAATTAGATCAATTGTCCTCCAGATACTTCTTTACCTCTTCATAAGCGGGGTCGACTGGGGCCGAGGTCACCGGAGTGGCGATGTCGACCTTCGGAGCTGCCTCCATGTTCTCCACGCGCTTGAAAGTGCCAGTGAAGCCTTCCAGCTTCAGCGTGTTCTCGTTGAGGATGCGGATCGTGGCAAACTCGTCGCCGTCGGCATCATAGGTCATCACGAGGGTATTGCCCACCAACTTGCCACTGACCTTGCGGCCGTCGCCGTTCTCATCCTTATACTCGCCGAAAGCCCTGCCGGATGACTCGTCAAATGTCAGGTTCAGGTAGTCGGTTACCATGCCGCCGATACCGTCGCTGTAACTATTGGCCCACACGCCATTGAACATGCCCAACTCCACGGGCTTGGCGGCAGCGACCTTTTTGGGTGCAGCCTTGGGAGCAGCCTTCGGGGCAGCTTTGGTGGCAGTCTTTGTGCCTTCAGTCTTGGTGGCCTCAACCTTCTTCTCTACTTTCTTTTCGGCTTTTGTCTCGACCTTGGCGGGAGTGGTGCTCACTTTGTTCTTGTTGAAGGCATTGCTTTTGTTCTCTGCCTTCGCTTCGGTCTTTTGAGTAGCCTTGGTATCAGCAGCCTTGGTCACTGGTGCTGCTTTCTCGGTCTTCTCGACCTTCTCGGTCTTTGTGGTCGTCGTGCCCGACTTGGTCTGAGCTTGTTTGAACTTGTTCTGAGCGCTCATTGTTCCCATACCAAGAATCAGAGCTGTAGCCAGAATAAAAACAATCTTCTTCATTTTCAGTAGTTTTTAGTGATATGATGGTTTGTGCCTACGCCCTTTCAAGCGGTTCGGCTAGTTTCTTTCATTTCGCAAAAATACTGCTATTTTTTCATTCTTGCAAAAAATGTGCCCAAAATTGAGCATTTAAGCAAAATAATTGCTATTTTTGCACTCAATATGACTCATGAACTCACCTAAAGTTTAACACTATTAATACTGTCACATGAACAAGACATTACCTGTTAACGGAAAATTTGAACTGATGACCTTGCCATATCTGTCTGACGCACTGGCGCCCGTCATCAGTGAGAACACCATCAATTTCCACCACGGCAAGCATCTGCTCGCCTATGTGAACAACCTCAATGCCGCCATCGCAGGCACAGAATGGGAAGGGCGAGCGTTGGAGGACATCGTCGTCGCCGTGGCAGAGGGAGGCATCCTAAACAATGCCGGACAAATCCTGAACCACAACCTTTACTTCGGTCAGTTCGGCGCGCAAGGCGCAGCCTCAGAACCCGTCGGAGAATTGGCAAAGGCGATTGACCAACAGTTCGGCTCCTTTGCCGAGATGCAGCAACAATTCGAGAAGGCGGGAGCTACACTGTTTGGTTCAGGATGGGTGTGGTTGTCTGTTGGTGACAACGGGACGCTCCACATTACACAGCACGCCAATGCCGACAATCCGGTGCGAAGAGGGCTGAAACCGCTGCTCACCATGGACGTCTGGGAGCACGCCTACTACCTCGATTACCAGAACCGCCGACCTGACCATCTCAAAGCACTCTGGCAAATCATCGACTGGAACGTCATCAACCAGCGCTACATCAACGCCTGAAAAACGACAACAGGGACAACAATATGAGAAGTTGTCCCTGTCGTGTTTTATCTGCTCTTGTCTTCCGACTGGAGGGATGTGAAAAGTGTGTCGAAGAGGGTGCGAAGGCGGGGTGGGTCAGCGATGATGCGGCGCAGTTCGGCAAGGCGGGCTGCGTTGGGCGACTCGGGAAACCATAGTCGCAGATAACCGCCCTCGCCGTACTTTTCCCGAAGGTGCTCAACGGTGCGTTCGTAGTGTCCCTCAGAGTCTAGAGTGGGGTAGTGCTCCAGGCCGTACTGAATGGTTCGCAGGATGATGGTCTCAGGGACGATTACGCGGTCGGCCTCGGCAACAATGCGCCCGTAGATGGTGCGTGGCGCTTGCTTGGCCGATGCGCGGTGGTCTTCAGCAGCGTCAGCCATCATGGCAATTTGATCCTCGTCGAACCAGCGGCGCAGTTCCTGGTCGGCACGGATGATACGTGCCGACACCTCGTGATGATGCTCGCGACCCTCGCACAATCCCGTGTCGTGATAGGCGGCAATGGCATAGGCCATATCCTCGCTCAAATCGGCTCCCTGCCGATTGAGTTGTCGCACAATGGCAAGCGACTGGCTGATGACGGTATCCACATGGTCGCGGCGATGTGCAGCATCATGATGGTCATAGCGCGGCAGAATCTTGCGCTCGACATATTGTTGTAGCTCTGGTGTAATCATGCCGCAAAAATACGAAAAAATTAGTGAACAAGTTTGCTCATTTACAGGATTTTTCCTATTTTTGCAGCAACAACCAACAAAACTTGACAATGAATAAGCTATTTTACATCCTAGTTGCCGTGGCGATGATGAGCATAAGCTCGTGTGTCGCATGCGTCGATGGCAACAAAAACAACACTGACATGCAAAACGACAATTCTACCAAAGTCCTGGTCGCCTACTTCTCGGCTTCGGGAGTCACCGAGGGCGTGGCGAAGCAAATCGCCGAGGTCACTGGCGGCGATCTCTACAAGATTCGGCCTGAGCAACCCTACACCGATGCCGACCTCGACTGGCGCGACAGCACCAGCCGCAGTAGCGTCGAGATGAAGGACCTCAGTTCCCGGCCCGCCATCGTCGGCAAGGTCGACAACATTGCACAGTATGACACCGTCTATGTCGGGTTTCCCATCTGGTGGTACACTGCCCCCACCATCATCAACACCTTCCTCGAGGCTAATGACTTCAAAGGAAAGGTAATGGTGCCTTTCGCCACATCGGGCGGCAGCACAATTGTCAAAGCCGCAGCCGACCTGGCGCGTACCTATCCCGACCTCAACTGGCAACCTGGCAGGCTGCTCAACCACGCCAATCAGGACACCATCCGAGTCTGGTTGGGCAAGTGATGATGACGGTATAGCGGTTGGCCATGCCACGGCAATGTCGTGGCGAAAAATCAAAAAACTACAAAAAGCGCCATGCGGCGCTTTTTTGTTGCTAAAAAATGCAGGACAATTAGAATTTTCTTCGTATCTTTGCGGGTTATAAAACAATGTGGACATTATGACTACTGGAAACATCATACGTTTCGCTTGCATCCTGCTGCTCTGGCTAGCACTGTGCTACATCCTGCTCACCAGGGCCGCACGCATCGATTTCATGGTGCTCTTCGCAATCGTAGCATCGGGCATCATCGTTTTTGTGCCACTGTATAAGAAGTATGTCCGTAGAAAAGACTAACCTCATCATGACTGAGAAACCTTATATCAAAGAACATTTCCCGTTGCTGGCAGAAATTGACTCGCCTGCCGACCTGAAAAAACTGACGGTGGAACAACTGCCGCAGGTGTGTGATGAATTGCGCCGATTCATGGTGCACGAGCTATCGACAAATCCGGGGCACTTCGCCTCGAGCATGGGTGCCGTCGAGATTGTAGTGGCTCTGCACTATGTGCTCAATACACCCGACGACCGCATCGTGTGGGACGTCGGGCACCAGGCATACGCACACAAAATCCTCACCGGACGTCGGGACCGATTCAGCGAGAATCGAAAGATGGGCGGACTCAGTGGATTTCCCAACCCCAACGAGAGCGAGTATGACACGTTCATCGCCGGGCACGCCAGCAATAGCATCTCGGCGGCGCTGGGCATGAGTATCGCTGCCGAATTGGAGAACAACCCTGACCGAAAGGTAGTAGCGGTTATCGGCGACGCGTCCATTGGAGGAGGACTGGCATTCGAAGGAATCAACAATGCCGCCAACAACCCCAACAACTTGCTCATCATCCTAAACGATAACGACATGTCGATTGACCGCCCAACAGGTGCGTTGGGACGATACATGACCGACATGACCACCAGCAAGCGGTACAATAACTTCCGCTACAAGTCTTACCATTTCCTGCGACGGCACGGTGTCATAGGAGACAGTGGAAAGGGAATCGTACTGCGATTCAACAACGCGATGAAGTCGCTCTTCACAGGACAGCAGAATATCTTCGAAGGATTGAACATCCGCTACTTCGGACCCTTTGACGGACACGATGTCAAGAGGCTGGTCAAGGTGTTGAGCGAAGTGAAGGACATGACCGGACCCAAACTGGTACACCTGCACACGGTCAAGGGAAAAGGCTATGCACCAGCCGAGGCCGACCCAACCACCTGGCATGCTCCAGGAAAGTTTAATGAGGAGACTGGCGAACGCGCCAAGGCGCGCCCAGAATATGACCCGCTAAAGTACCAGGATGTGTTCGGAAAGACGCTTGTGGAACTTGCCCAGAAGAACGACCGCATCGTCGGTATTACCGCCGCTATGCCTGGCGGAACGAGTATGTCGCTCATGCTCAATGCGTTCCCGCAACGCACCTTTGATGTGGGAATCAGCGAGGGACACGCTGTGACATTTGCCGGTGGACTCGCCAAGGACGGCATGCACCCGTTTGTTGCCATCTACAGTTCGTTCCTGCAGCGAGCTTACGATGAAATCATTCACGACGTAGCCATCGCCCACTTGCCGGTGACTTTCTGCATCGACCGCGGTGGACTGGTCGGCGAAGATGGAGTGACACACCACGGTCTCTTTGACCTGGCATACTTGCGCTGCATACCTGGCATGATTGTAGCGGCGCCCAGCAACGAGCACGACCTGCGTGACTTGATGTACACGGCACAAAACGTCGACGGTCCCATGGCGATTCGCTATCCCCGAGGACGTGGCGTGTTGGTCGACTGGCAAAACGAGATGCGCGAGCTGCCCATCGGCAAGGGACGCCGACTCACCGAAGGCGACGGGACGGTGGCGGTGCTCAGCGTGGGACATATCGGAAACAACGCCGCGTCTGCTGTCAAGCGTCTGCAAGACGAGGGCATATGCGTGGCGCATTACGACATGATCTTTGTAAAGCCCATCGATGAGGACATCCTCCAAGAAGTCGCCGAACGCTATCGCCACATTGTTACCATCGAGGATGGCACAATCGTTGGCGGACTGGGCTCGGCTGTGCTTGAATGGTTGTCGGCAAACGACAAACATGTCGATGTCGAGCGCCTGGGTATACATGACGAGTTTATCGACCAAGGCACCGTCAAGCAGCAGCAACAGCATTGCGGCATTGACGCTGACTCAATCTACACCCGCCTAAAACAACTGATTACTGATAATTGATCACTGACAACTATGAAGATAGTAATTGCCGGCGCCGGGGAGGTTGGCACCCACCTGGCAAAGATGCTCAGTAACGAGGAGCAGGACATTATCATCATGGACACCACCGAGGCGAAACTAGCCGCGTTGGAGAACTATAACCTGATGGCCTATCGTGGCAGCGCAACCAGTTTTGCCAACATGCGTGACGTCAAGGTGGGCACTGCCGACATGTTCATAGGCGTGACTCCTTATGAGGCACGCAACATCTTGGCATGTCAGATTGCCAAAAGCATGGGGGCCAAGCGAACCGTCGCGCGCATCGACAACGACGAGTATCTTGCCAAAAGGTGGCAAGAATATTACGCCAAAATTGGGGTCGATGACCTGATTTATCCAGAATTTCTGGCGGCAGGCGAAATTATTGCAGCCATCAGGCGACCCTGGGTCCGCAACTGGTTTGAGATGCTCAACGGAGAGCTCATCCTCGTGGGTGTGAAATTGCGTTCCAACGCCACATTCCTTGACAAACAACTCAAGGACTTGGGCGAGATTTCGCGTTTCATGCACATCTGTGCCATACGACGAAATCGAGAGACCATCATACCCGGCGGACTGGATCGCGTCTATGAGAACGACATCGCATACATCGCGACTACACGCAACCACATCAAGGACGTCATCACCGTGTGCGGCAAGCAGACCTTCAATGCCGAGAAACTCTTCGTCATGGGAGGCGGAGAGATTGCCGAACAGCTGGTGCGTGTGGCGGGCGACCGCTTCCACATCAAGATTGTCGAGCCCGATCTGGACAGGTGTCATGTGCTGGCCGACACACTGCCGGGCGTGAATATCGTCCATGGTGACGCCCGCGATACCGACCTGCTCGAGGAAGAGGGAATCAGTGACTATGATGCATTTATCGCACTCGGCGACAGCAGCGAAGCCAACATCCTGGGATGCATGATGGCCAAGGAGCATGGCGTGCGCAAGACTGTGGCGCAGGTCGAGAACCTGCAATACGTCAACGAGGCCGAGGCATTGAACATCGGTTCGATTGTCAACAAGAAGTTGCTCGCCTCGAGCCGAATCTTCCAAATCATGCTAGACAGCGACCTGGACAACGCCAAGTGCCTTGCCATACATGACGCCGAAGTGTCGGAGCTCATCATCAAGGAGGGTGCACGTGTCACGAAAAGCGATGTCAAGGACTTGAATATGCCCTACGGCATTACCGTCGCCGGACTGGTGCGAGATGGGGTGGGGCAGCTGGTGCGAGGCAACACGCGACTGAGGGGTGGTGACCACGTCGTGGTCTTCTGTCTATCGGGCTCTATCCACAAAATCGAGAAAGCATTCAAATAAATGGCACGTATCCTCACACAACAAATCAACCTGCTCATCATCTTGCGTATGCTGGGCTGGCTCATCATGATTGAGGCGTTGTTTATGTGCCTGCCGCTGCTCGTGGCTATTATTTACGGTGAGACGGGCACATGGGTGGCATTCGCCTTGTCGGCGGCCATTACGGCGCTGGTCGGGGCGGGTATGACCTTCGGTATACGCCCGTCTAACAAGACGATGCGCAAGCGCGAGGGACTTATCCTTACCGCCACCATCTGGGTGTTCTTCTCATTGTTCGGCATGCTGCCTTTCTTGTTCACGGGTACGCTCGACAATGTGTCGGATGCGTTCTTCGAGACCATGGCGGGATTTACAACTACGGGCGCATCGGTTATCTCGACTCTGGACACGATGCCTTGCGGGTTGTTGTTCTGGCGAGCGTTGATGCAGTGGATTGGAGGCATGGGAATCATCCTGTTTACCTTGGCCGTGCTTCCTATGCTCAACTACAAGGGCGGTATCGCGTTGTTCAACGCCGAGGTCACCGGCATCACACATGAGCGCCTCAGACCACGCGTGAGCCAGACGGCAAAGGGTCTGTGGGGCATCTATATGGCGCTCACGATCATCATGACGTTGATGTTGGGCCCCGTCACTGGATGGTTTGACGCAATTTGTCAATCCATGACAACAGTGTCGACAGGAGGACTTTCGACCAAGGATGAGGGCATCAATTACTGGCACTCACATTATGTGTATATAGTGGTCACGGTGTTCATGTTCCTGGGAGGTGTCAATTTCACATTGCTCTTCCATGTGGTGCGAGGCAGGTTCACCAAATTATTACATAGCGACACATTCAAATGGTACTGCCTGATGACCGTACTTACCTCGCTGGTCATCGTCTGGCGTATGTACGCCATGGGCATGTGCGACACTCATTCTGACCGATGGGTGTTTGCGTTCTTTGACACAGTGGCCGCAATCACATCCACCGGATTCACCAGCGTGAACTACGAGACAAAGGGAGAGTTCATCGCCATGGTGCTTATGATCATCATGTTCTTTGGCGGTATGGCGGGTTCGACATCGGGTGGTGCAAAGATTGACCGATTCATCGTGCTCGTCAAGAACGCACGCAACGAGTTCTACCGAGTCTTGCACACCAACACTGTCACCGCCGTGCGAATTGACGGCAGGGCGATACCCCACCACATCGTGTCGAAGGTCATCGCGTTCCTATCGATTTATCTGATGGTGGTATTGTTTGTGGCGGTGTTGCTCACCCTGATGGGCATACCCATTTTCGACTCGTTGTACACGTCCATTTCGACCATCAGTAACTTGGGACTGGGTTACGGAGTGACGCTGCAGTCAGGCTCATTCGGAATGCTGCCCGATGCTGCCAAGTGGCTTTTGTCGTTCGAGATGATGGTGGGACGTCTGGAATTGTTTACCGTCCTCGTACTCTTCACACGGACATTCTGGATAAAAGATTAAATTCTCTTAAAATTGTCACTTGCGAACAATTTTATCATTCAAACATAGTAACTTTGCTCATCTAACTCATATCACACAGAAAAAACATACCGATGACAAAAGAATCCTATAACCCCGATTTAACGGGAGTCAAAGAAAGCGATGAGTTCAAGACTGCCCAGGCACAGAAACAAGCTGAGGAGCAGAAAAAACTGACCAAATGGCAAAGGTTCTCCGAATTCTTCAAGAATGGGCGAACGCGATTCGCAGTAGGCATCATCCTGTTGTTGCTGGGCGTGTACCTGCTCTTGTCGTTTATGAGCTTCCTGCTCTATTCGGGTATGGCCGACCAAAGTCAAGTGGCATCAAACGGCGTACTGGTCAATGCCCAGAACCCCGACAAGATGAGCAACTGGGGGGCGGCCGTCGGAGCCTCGCTCTCCCAGTTCTTCATAGCCGATGGAGTGGGCGTGGCGGCATTCATCTTGGTCATCTGGTGTGTCACCATGGGACTGAGAATGGTGCGAAAGGGTGTTAAGACGCATTTCTTCTCCTACACACTCGTCTCGCTCTTCAGCATCTTCACTTGCTCGATGCTGCTGGGAGCGGCAACCTATGGCACGAACTTCACCTTCTTCCACTTAGGAGGTGGGTTCGGGCACTTTGCCAACAAGTGGCTCCATGGCCTGGTCGGGATATATGGCATGATTGCCGTCAACGCGATCATTCTCATGTTGTGGGTGTTTACCTGCTATCAGACACTAAAGGCGCTGTATGTTAAGACTCGGACCGCTATCACCGAACAGAGGAAACGCTTTGACGGAAAGGACGTTGACGTAGAGGATGGCAAGGAAAACGGCAACCGACAACAAGGAACGGACTTCTTCGGAGTGGGAAGGGCACGAAAGGATGCTGAAGACGACAATACGGCAAACCCTTTGATGACCGCCTCGGGTAGTGACAAGGGTAGACCCGCAGACGGAAAAAGACAACCCAGGCCACGCAGGCAATTACCCAAATCGAAAGGTGACGATGAGCCGGCTGTGATGAATGACATTGAGTCGGCCGACAAGGTGACCAATCCCAACGACCCCACCGGTGAGTTCCGCCGCTACCGCTTCCCGACGCTCGACCTGTTGGCCAACATGACCATGCGCACCGACAGCGTCGACCAGGAGGAGCAGGAAAGCAACAAACAGCGCATCACCGAGACGCTCAACAACTACGGCATACAGATCAAGAGCATCGATGTCCATGTGGGACCCACTGTGACACTGTTCGAGATTGTGCCTGTCGACGGCACACGAGTCTCTAAGGTAAAGAACCTCGAGGATGACATCGCGCTGAGTCTGGCGGCTCTGGGCATCCGCATCATCGCACCCATGCCCGGACGCGGAACCATCGGCATCGAGGTGCCCAACCGTGAGCCACAGACAGTGCCCATGCGACAGGTGCTCGCCTCCAAGGCGTTCCAGGATACCAAGGCGAAGCTGCCCATGTGCCTGGGATGTACAGTGAGCAACGAGGTGTTTGTCGCCGACCTGACCAAGATGCCGCACCTGCTCGTCGCGGGTGCCACCGGCAAGGGAAAGTCGGTAGGATTGAATGCCATCATCACATCACTCCTTTATAAGAAAGGGCCATCGGAACTGAAGTTCGTCCTCGTTGACCCCAAGAGAGTGGAGTTCAGTGTATATGCCGACCTAGAGAAATACTTCTTCGCCAAAGTTCCTGGCGACGACAGGGCTATCATCACCGAGAGCGACAAGGTGGTCAAGACACTCAACAGCTTGGTGCAGGAGATGGAAGACCGCTATCGTGTGCTCGAGGAGGTGAGACTCCGCAAGGTGGAGGATTACAACGACCTGTGGCAGCACAAATTGCGTGACGTGCGCGACGAACACGGTGACAAGAAGTACCGCTACATGCCCTATATCGTTGCCATCATTGACGAGTTCAGCGACATGATCATGGCGGCGGGCAAGGAAGTGGAGACACCCATCGTGCGCATTGCCCAGAAGGCCCGCGCCGTGGGCATCCACATGATCATCGCTACCCAGCGACCCAGCGCGACGGTCATTACGGGCAACATCCGGGCCAACTTCCCAGGCCGCATCGCCTTCGCTGTAGCCTCGTCGGTCGATAGTCGCATCATCTTGGACGCTACGGGGGCTCAGCGATTGATTGGGCGCGGCGACATGCTACTGAGCGACGATAATGGCATCACCCGTCTGCAGTGCCCCTTCGTCGACACGCCCGACATTATGCGCATCAGCGAGTTCATCAAGGAGCAGGAGGACAACGACCGCGACATTGCCCACGAGGAGTGCTATCTGTTGCCCGAGTACCAAGGTGGCGAGGAAAGCGGCGGAGGCAGCGCCGATGCCAGTGGCATCAAGGATCGCGACCCGCTCTTCGAGGAAGCTGCCAAGTGGATTGTGCAGAGCGACACTGCTTCTACATCGAGTCTCCAACGCCGTTACGAGATTGGCTACAACCGCGCTGGTCGTCTCATGGACCAAATGGAGGCAGCCGGAATCGTAGGCCCAGCCATGGGAGGCAAGCCCCGCAAGGTTCTCCTTTCGCCCATGGACCTCGACCAACTGTTTGTCTAATCTCGACAATTTCCATTGGTTTACCATGCCGAGGCTCTGCCTCGGCTAAAACAAGAAATATGACAAAAATATATCTCTCAAATCCTTTCTCCCCCCTCTTTAGGGGGGGCTGGGGGGGGCTCCGAGGCTGGGGACGGCTCCGTGGCTGGGGGGGGCTTCTCCTACTGCTCCTAACCGCCTTCACTGCACAGGCACAAACACCCCAGCAGGTGCTGGACAACGCCATCGTGGCACTGCGGAACGCTGGGACCATCAGCGCAAACTATAAGGTCACCAGTTCGCAAGGCAACAATGCTGGCACCATCGTCATGGCCGGCAGCAAGTACCGATTGGTCTCCAAGGAGATGAAATGTTGGTATGACGGCACCACACAGTGGGCTTGGAGCAGCGCCACCGACGAGGTGAACATCACCACGCCCACCGCCGAAGACCTGCAGATGACCAACCCCATGGCGGCAGCAAACGACTTCAAGACAAACTTTAATATGTGGAAGTCAAAAGGCCAAATACCTGGCCACTATGCCATCATGCTGCGGCCCAAAAAGAAGTCGAACATCTCACAGGTATACCTCTATATATCCAATGGGACAAACCTGCTGCACATCGCCCACATCAAGATGACCGATGGCACACAGTTCACCCTCACCCTCACCGGTTACAAGACCAACCAAAACCTCCCTGCCTCCACCTTCACCTTCGACAAGGCGATGGTCCCGGCAGGAACCCAAGTCGTCGACCTCCGATAAAATCTCTCTCCCTATGATTCCCCGACCGAGATTATCAAAATTCATATCCCAAGGGCTCATTATTGCCTTTTGTTGTATGGTTGCGCTAAAAGCATCCGCTGTCAACGCGACGATCTCAATCAAAGAGATCGGCAAGTGGGAAAGATTGTCCACCGACTCGCTCTATCGATTGGCAAAAAACTATATGGATGTGCAAAACATGCCCGACAGTGCGCTTTTGTGTTTCACTGTCATCACCAACCGGTACTATGACCGCACACCCAAAGGGAGAGACCGACTGACCTACGCCACGGCTCTCCAGCAGACAGGTATTCTATACTTTTATTATTATGGTGACTTGTACAAGGCGCAAACCTACTTCTTGCAAGCGCAAGAAGCGGCTGAGCAACTGAATGTGCCCGAAGTATTGCTGCGGATTTATGTCAGCCAAGCAAACTTATATCTGGCCGACTATAGCATCCGCGAGAAGAACCCTAATTTCATGCCGGTCATCGACATGTATAAGAAGGCGTTTGTCGAGTCAATCCGCACGCGCCAAGAGACTCCCTTGCAGCCCATCATTATCAATCTGGTGCAGGTGGCGTTCGGCGACCAAAAGATGGAACAGGCGTGGGACATCGTTGAGCAGTATGACAAGATGCAGATAGCGCCCGATGCTTATATGGGAGCATATGCCAAGCAGTTGTGCAAAGCCATGCTGCTGTGGCGTGTGGGCCGAACCGATAGTGCTGTTCATCTCATCGAGACGATACCCATCGGTGAGGAGATTCCCTTGAGGCAGCGACAACAGATCAAAATTATCAAGAATGACATCCTCTATCACGCCAATCTCTACCTGGGTAATAACGAAAAAGCATTAAGTCACATTTGGCAAGAAGTGCATTTGGCAGAGCAAGAGCAAGACGCAACGGCACTGACCGACGCTTACCGCTACCTCTTTGAGTTCTACACCCATATCAACGATACCAAACAAGCAGAGAAATGCGAATTGCAGTGGTTGCGTTGCAAGGACGAGGCAATCAATCGAACAAGAGTGAGCGAGATGAAGGATGCCGAGTTCTTGATGGACATATCTAAACTCAACGACCAGATGAAGTCATTGTCGCAACAGCGACAGACGCAGCAACGAATACTCATCATTGTGTCATTGTTCCTGCTGCTCACATTGGCCATGATTGCGATGCTGGTTTCCAATTTCCGACGACTCAAACGAAGCCATAGGGCACTCTATGAGAAGAACTTGGAATTGCTTGAAGCAGAAGAGCAGCAGCACTTAAAAGCTGAGGAACAACAGCGAGCCAAGGCTGAAAAGGTCAAATATGGAACTTCGCGACTCGATGAGGAGACATCTAGCCAACTGCTTGAACAAGTCATGGACTTCTTGCACACGTCTGATGAGATATACCAAGAGTCGTTCACGATTGCCCGGATGGCCGAGTTGCTTGGTGTCAATCAGAATTACATCTCACAGGCCATCAATGCAAGAGGCGAACAAAGCTTCAAGTCACTCTTGGGAGAGTTCCGTATCAAGGAAGCGTGCCGCCGCATGCAGGACAAGGAGAAATATGCCAACTATACCGTTGAAGGTATAGGACAAAGTGTCGGTTTTTCGTCGAGACCTTACTTTGTCCAACTGTTCAAGAAGCTTACGGGACTCACACCATCGGCCTACCAGAAAATGGCTAAAGAACGTACGTAAGTGCACCTTCACTGTACGGTTTTACATTATCGGACAAGCTTTGCGCACCAATTGTTGCTGCGTTGCAGGAGTGTGTGTAATTTTGCGACAGGAATTGGAACCGGGCCTGCGCCTGGTAACGAGGACCAGAACAAATCAAGTATTCACCTTATTAATTTTTACGAAGATGAAAAAAAGTTACGCACTCCGTTCGATTGCCGTCATGGTAATGATGATGGTGGCAACTACCGCCTTCCCTCACATTGTCGCTGGCAACTCACAGGTCACCTTTAATGGCGTCAATGTCAAGAAAGGTATCACCATGGTCGAAGCTGGTCAGCCCCAGCAGGCTCAGTTCAAGGCACCCAAGAAGGTCGAAGGACAGGTTGACCTGACCATCAGCCTTGTCTATGACAACACAGAGTTCTGGGCATCTTCAATAGCTGGTATCTGCGACCAAAATGAGGCCAAAACACTCTATCTGTCTTGGAGCGGCACCGAAACTGTGACCAGCGTCGCACCCGGAACCTACGACATCGCAGTGGTTTTCTTCAAGGGCATGAACCCCTATTATGTCATTAAAGAGCAGGTCGAGGTGGCCGAGAACACCACGCTCACGTTCAGCCCCACAGAGGCGGTCAATGAAATCAAGTTCACGCACTTACGTCCCGACGGAACTAACTTCAAGCTCTCGCTCGTCGAGTATGACGATGAATGGAATGAGACCGTGCTCGAACAAGGTAATACCTATACTGCGGCAGTACGCAACTTCGTCTTTCTCAAGGGTGTCGGACAAATCGCCATGTCTAACATCGTGATGTCTATGGGTGGGGCCACCGAAGAAGCGTCGAGAATCCCCAACATGGAGTTCCACATCAGCAATGTGAGCGACCGCTTTACCTTGGTGCACATGAGCCAGGCACTGGGATGGGACGGCGAGTGGTATATGTCCGAGCTTAGTACCAATGACATCAATGCAGGCGAAATCGTGACCGATGTGACACGCTACAACAGCACTACCGAGACCATTTGCTACTCACCATTCGGCATGGAGAAAGAGGGCATCGGATTCAACACCAATCTCTTTATGGTATATAACGGCAAACTGCTTGATTCCGGCGGTATCGGTCTATTCAATCCCGCTCAGAACACCGAAGAGCAGGTGACCGAGACAATTTGGAACAATGCACCCTATGTGGATCCCAACGACGAGAACCTCCAATTCCTCGTGGGAGCATCCAACAACGACTTCCTTCTCGACATTGAGCAATCATGGGGCACTCAGACCATCTACTACCGAACCACGATCAAGCCCTTCAACTTTGTTGACGGTGAGAAGACCTATTTCAGTATAGCGCATGTGGACGAGAATGGTGAGGCATGGGCGCCCGCAACGGTGCTTAGCCCCAGTGGGAAAGCACAAAAACAAGTGATGCCTACTTGCGCGGCCTTCGAAAATGTTGCTGACCGCTGCCAAACGGTGATTGGAAGCACCGTGCCCATCAACGCCTTATTGGTTCAGAACGGTGGAAACCTATACGGACAGTGGGGATCTGAGGGACTCCGTCCATTCTATGTGGGCCGAATGGGCGAGATTCGCTTAGGCGACGTGCCTTTGGCCGAAATCGCAGCAACGTTTAACGGCGAGACAATCGAGGACATCACGGCATGGGAAGGACTTGAGGACGGTGTCTACCAG
The DNA here is from genome assembly GCA_017557285.1 of Muribaculaceae bacterium. GTDB lineage: Bacteria > Bacteroidota > Bacteroidia > Bacteroidales > Muribaculaceae > Sodaliphilus. Next base: position 8,566 of record JAFZAK010000107.1, on the reverse strand, counting down.
GTGACTTATACCAGCACCAATTGCGAGGTCGATGGTTTGCAAGGAAAGAACGTGACAACCATCACCTACGACCAGAGTCAGGATGACGCAACACCTCCTACAATCACCATGCTCCAGTTCAAGAACCAGGAAGGTATCGTTACCGAGCGCTTTGAGAAGGCCGAGGACGCTACCATGGTATTCACGGCGGTCGACTTCAACCAGCCTGAAATCAGTGCTTGGAACGAACCATTCGACCACGACCAGCCAGCCGAAATCAAGGTTGAATACGCACCCTATGACTCTGAAGAATGGGTAGAGTTGCCATTGGATCCGAATCCTACTCGTGAGGCTGTCCATGGATGGGGATATGTTTACACACTGCCACTGAGCGAAGTCGATGCGCCTACCAGTAGCGGATGGTTTGCTCTACGCTTCACATTCGCCGACGAGACAGGCAACCGTCATGAGCAAGTGGTGAGCCCTGCATTCCGCATCGCCGAGCTCATCGACAACACCGGCATCGAGCGCGTGGACGCACAGTCGAACGCCGATATGTCAGTCTATGACTTGCAAGGACGCCAGGTGCGGACACTCAGCGGCTTGACCCCGGGCATCTACATCCAGGGTGGAAAGAAGATTGTCGTTAGATAAGTCCGATATCATTCAACTTGAGTCAGCAGTTGCTCAGTCGACTGCTGACTCAAGTTAATCATGCATAGGGATTATGAAAAAACTGTTTACTCTATTCGTTGCATGCATCCTGCTCCAGAGTTTCTGCAGGGCTCAGGAAACGCCCTTTGTCTTAAGCTATTGTGACGGGCAATTGACAACCGTCGAAACCGCTGGATTTGTAAGTAACGAGAAAAATATCTGGGTTTCGGGGGCAATCTACATTCCGGCAGGACAAGCGCAAGCTTTGGCGGGAAACCGCTTGGAGGTAATACGTGCCGGCCTGGCCACCAAGAACAATGTTGACTCATTGCGAGTGTGGCTACGTACCAGTCTTGATGGCGAGGACTTGGTTTCCGGACTGATGACCACCAAGACCACGCCCCCCTTGAAAAAAGGCTGGAATGAGTTCACCCTAGACACGCCCTATGTGATTCCCGAGGATTCCGAGGGCTTCTATATCGGATACTCCTTCCACCAAAAGACTAGGGCTGCGGCACTCTCTATCGTTTCGGAGCCGCGACCCAATGGACTCTTTGTGCAGTATGGCAACGGCCAGTGGAACGACTATAGCGGCCAAGGGGTTCTCTGCATCGAGGCTTACGTCAATGGGGACAACCTGCCGCAGTATGACCTGCAACTCGACAATATCGTCTCTGGCAAGTGTTTGTCGCTTAAAGATAAAGAGCTGAAGGTTACTGCCAATGTGCGCAACATGGCATTGGCCACCATCAGCAACTACAAGGCTGTTTGCCAGTTCGAGGGTTACGATGAGACCATCACGGTCGATATCAATCAACCCATTGCTTACCGAGAGTTCACGCAGGTTGAGTTCATTCTCCACCCCGAGTCAATCTCCACCGTTACTGATGCCCCGGTTACATTAACCGTCACGCTCGAGGACCTGGATGGAAACGAGGATATCAACCCCGACAACAACACGGCCCAGACATCGTTCATGGTCAAAGAACACGTCTATACCCGCAACGTGCTGGTTGAGAACTTCACCACCGAGTTGTGCCATAACTGCCCCCGTGTGGCAGGGTGGCTGCACAGTGTGCTGGACAAGCCCGAGTTCTCCAATATGATTCTATGGGAGCATCACAGCGGATTTAACACCGACGCTTATACCACCGACTTCGATGTCGAGTATGTGTGGTTCTACAATGACGGGGGAGCCACATTTGCACCCGCATTGATGTTCGACCGTACGCCTCGTTGGGAACATACGCCCGTTTGTCTTCCTGCATCACAGGAAGAATTGGAAGGCCTTATTGCCGCCCGACTTGATGAGCCGGCGTTCGTTGATGTGCACCTACGGGCTGGATTCCAAGACGATAACACACTCAAGGTCATTGTCGAGGGCGAGCGGATACATGAGGAATTTACTGCTTTGCCACCTCGCATCACTGTCGCCCTGGTTGAGGACAATATCCAGACAACAACACAGGATGGTGCCGATAGTGTCTTTACCCACCGCAACGTGGGACGTGCTATCAATTCTACTTGGGGAGAGGTCGTCGAATGGAACGATATCAATTTCCGTTACGAATACGCCTTTGATGTCGCAACCGATTGGAACAAAGACAATTTGGCCATCATCGCATTCGTCTCAGAGTATGACTCGACCCTTCCGACTGCATGTGAGGTAGCTAACGCAGCTATGCTCACTGCGTCCAACTTTGGTGAAATCACAGATATTGTTACTGGTGACGTCACAGGTGATGGCAAGGTCGATATTGCCGATGTCAATGCGGTCATCAACATGATGCTAGGAAAGGTTGAGGCAACCGCTGCGGGCGATGTGACTGGCGACGGAACGGTCGACATCGCGGATGTCAACGCCGTCATCAATATCATGCTCGGAAAAACGCAATAAATAGGGCAATTATATATCAGTTGTCCCCAAGCTATTTATTGCCCAGCGGGCAAGAAATTATTAAAAATTATTTGAAAATTATTGGGCCTACGGCCAGAAATTAACTATAATATCTACATTTCCACGCGACAGCGTGTGTAATTTTTAAAATAATTTTTTCAAAAATTTCTCGCGATAGCGATAAAAACCGATTTCATAATATAGGGGACAACAGGTATATAATTCCTATAAATAGTTTATGAAAAAAATAATATTCACTTTGTTTGTGGCTATCTGTTGTTTGTCGATGGCCTACGCGCAGATGCTGCAACGCAACCCTGCCGCTAATGTGTGTTTCCCACGTGCTGCCCAGGCACCCGTGATGAAATCTCTGGGTCAGTACCAACTCTATATGGGTCCCTATACCAGCGATGTCCTTGCCGAGAGTGGGGTAGGATTGGCTAATTACTCGGGTGTTTTCCAGATTGCTACAGCCCTCCCTCTTGATGTGGTCCAACTCTACGATGGCGGTGAAATGAAGGCCATTCGATTTGGACTTTGCTCATCGGTCACCGATGGGGCTGTAATGTTGTTTACGCTTACTAAACTGAATCCTCTGACCATTGGGGACACCCTGGTCAACCAGTCTGTAGAAACAACGGTTGCTGGCTGGAACCAGGTGGAACTTGAAACACCGGTCACCATCAACACCGAAGGCATTGCGGGGCTTTTGCTAGGATTTCAGTATAAACAGATTAAAGGCAGCACCGATGCAAGTTTCCCCATCTCGGCAGTGATGGAAGGAACAGTATTGAATACCTACCTCAACGGCGGCTCGTTGACAGGTAACCAATGGATGGATGTAGGTCTGGCTAGTTACGGAAATCTCAGTGTTCAAGCCATTGTTGAGAACGAGAACTTTCCCGACTTCAATTTGTTGATGGGTGGACTGCAGACATCTGTGTTTGCCAAGATTTCTGACGGATTAGATTATGTTGTCAATTTCAAAAACAATGGTATACTGACGCTCGAGAACTACACCATTGACGTTCTTATTGACGATGAGGTAGAAGGACTGATTGACTCTCCCGAGGCTTTAACACAGGGCGGTTTCTTATATACGGGACATGTTGACTTGGAAGGTCTTGCTTCTGGCTTGCACACCTTGTCGCTTCGCATAGCGTCAGTATCAGGTGAGGCTATAACCGATGGTACCACTGTGACGACATCATTTATAGCCTACAATGAGTCATTTCCCCGTCAAAAACATCTGGTCGAGCATTTCACGAGCACGACCTGTTCCTATTGTCCGTTAGGTGTGAATCTGCTCAACGCATTAGATCAATTGTGCGAAGGAAACATGGCTTGGGTGTCAATCCATAACAACATCCCATCGGCTGGAGACCCCTATGTGATTTCGAAGGGACTGTCCTTGGCAACCTATTTGGGCAGCAACAGCAACCCAAGTGCAGTGTTTAATCGTTATGATGCTGAACATTCAGGTTCTCTACCCCATGGATTGGGATATGATGCTTCTACTGCACCCATCGTGGCACAGTACTTCCATGACAACTACTTTGATGGCAATAATACTCCCGTGATGGTCAATCTGAAGTTTGAAGGCTCGACTTATGACGAAGAGTCTCGAGAACTCAAAATCAGTGTGTGGGGTGACGCAACCAGCGACTTTGAGGCAATATATGGCACCAACGTGGGGCTTACTATATATCTGACCGAGGACAGTCTGGTGGCAAGACAAAACAGTATGGGAACTTGGCTCAATGACTATGTGCATGACCGTGTGTTGCGTAGCATGCCCACTGCCTATGATGGTGATGATGTCTTGTGGACAGAGGACAAAAGCGGATATAATAACGAATACACAGTTACGCTCAATCGTTCATGGAAAGCCGAAAAGATGCATGTCATCGCCCTGGTACATCGCAAGGGTGCGGCTACAGCCAAGGAAGTCATCAACTGTGAGATGATTGACATCAAGGACTTACCCAAGCCGGCCCAAACTATCACGGGTGATATCAATGGCGACGGCAACGTTGACATTGCTGATGTCAATGCGGTTATCAATATGATGCTGGGCAAGGCAGAGGCAACAGCTGCGGGCGATGTGACTGGCGACGGAACGGTCGACATCGCGGATGTCAACGCCGTCATCAACATCATGCTCGGGAAAAAATAGGCAAGTTGAACGCAGCCAAGATAATCTAATCGTCTTCATGCTCAAGCCGCCATACCCATAAAAAATCTGGCGGCTTGACTCTTTTCGTGAGGCGGAATGATGGGGTGTCAATTGTTTACCATTCTGACAACTTCAACAATTTAATTCAGAATTGTAAACAAAGAAACAAAGTGTGAAAAAATCAAAAACACAAGTTTTTACCACATAATGCTGTACCCCTAACCAACTGAACTTCGTATTATATTCGAAAGCTAAATGCTAAATGCTAACAGCTAAGATCTTAATTTGAGGCTTGAGACAAATAATTCTCAATTCTTAATTCTCAATTCTCAATTAAAATAACTATCTTTGCCGTCAGTTTAACTGTTAACCGATTGATGTCTATGATGACCACTCAAGAACAACAAGCGATTATCGCGCTGATCAAGCAGCAAGTGGTGCCCGCGATTGGATGTACCGAACCAATCGCGGTGGCGCTGTGCGTGGCAAAGGCAACGGAATTGCTGGGAATGAGACCCGAGAAAATCGAGGTCAGGCTCAGCGCAAACATCCTCAAGAACGCCATGGGCGTGGGCATACCCGGAACGGGAATGATTGGATTGCCCATCGCCATCGCATTGGGAGCGCTCATCGGACGGCCCGAGAAGGAACTGGAGGTGCTCTGTGACTGCAACAAACAGGCAGTGGAGCAAGGCAAACAGTTCATCGCCGAGAAACGCATTCACATCTCGCTCGAGGAGAACGACCCCGACAAACTCTATATCAACGCGCTGGTGACCGCAGATGGACACGAGGCTGAGGCGCGCATCAAGACGCACCACACCCACTTCGTGTTCCTCCGCAAGGACACTGACGTGTTGTCAGATGTCGACAACTCTGCCTGTGTGTGCGACGAGCCTGACAACGAACCCGAACTTACCCTGCGCAAGGTCTATGACTTCGCCATGGAGACCGAAGTCGATGAACTGCGCTTCATCCTCGAGGCGAAGCGTCTCAACGAGGCGGCGGCACAGAGCGGATTGCGAGAGAACTACGGACACCAGTTGGGCAAGACGATGCAATCGCCGCTGGGACGAGGCATCATGGGCGACAGCATCTTCTCCAAGGTGCTATCGGTCACCAGTTGCGCTTGTGACGCACGCATGGCGGGTGCCATGGTGCCGGTCATGAGCAACTCGGGCTCGGGCAACCAGGGCATCTGCGCCACCATGCCGGTCGTGGTCTTCGCCGAGGAGAACCACAACACCGAGGAGGAACTCATCCGTGCGCTCATTATCTCGAACCTCACTGCCATCTACATCAAGCAGACGCTGGGAGCGCTATCAGCCCTGTGCGGATGTGTCGTGGCCTCGACGGGCAGCAGCTGCGGCATCACCTACCTCATGGGAGGCACCTACGAGCAAATAAGCTATTCGGTCAAAAACATGATTGCCAACCTCACCGGCATGATTTGCGATGGCGCCAAACCGTCGTGTGCGCTCAAACTCACCAGCGGCGTCAGCACCGCGGTGCTCAGCGCCATGCTCGCCATGCAGCACAAGTATGTCTCCTCGCAGGAGGGTATCATTGACGACGACGTGGACAAGAGCATCCACAACCTCACTGCCATTGGCAGCCGAGGCATGGATGTCACCGACCGCTTCGTCCTCGACATCATGACGCATAAGTCAATGAATAATGAATGATGTATAATGTATAATCTCAAGGCAAAAATAAATTCTCTAATTCTTGATAAAGATATAAACGTGATAACAATGAAAAAGTTCTTCACATTGCTCCTCATACTCATCGTGAGCATGACGGCACTGGCACAGAACCCCGTGACCTTCACCACCTCGCAGAAGCGCGTGTCACCCGAAGAAGTCGATGTCATCTTCACCGGTAAGATTCAACCGGGATGGCACGTCTACTCTACGGGACTTCCCGACGATGGGCCCACATCGGCGACACTCACCACCGAGAAAGCCACAGGCGTGCAACCCATTGGAGGGCTCAAGGCGCAAGGCAAGGAAATCAGCGAGTTTGACGACATGTTCGGCATGAAGTTACGCTACTTCGAGAACAATGTCACTTTCACCCAGCGATACAAAATCACCGGGGATAAGTATGACATCAAGGGATTCCTGGAGTTTGGAGCCTGCAATGATCAGACCTGCATGCCTCCTACATCGGTTGAGTTCAGCTATAACGGTGACGGAGTGAAGGATGCCGCAGAGGAGGAGAAGGAAGAGGCGAAAGCCGACACCCTCGCAGCCGACACTGCAGCGGTCGACTCGCTCGCACTGGCGGCGCCACTGGTAGGGAATGACTCTATCCTGTGGCAACCGGTAATCAAGGAGCTGAACGCGCTTGATGGCGACCAAAGTATGCACAGCCGTTCGCTCTGGTACATCTTCCTGATGGGATTGCTTGGCGGACTCATCGCCCTGTTCACACCCTGCGTGTGGCCCATCATTCCCATGACGGTGAGTTTCTTCCTCAAGCGCGCAAAGGACGACAAGAAGAAGGGAATCAAGGACGCCATCACCTATGGCGCGTCCATCGTGGTCATCTACCTCACCCTAGGACTCGCCATCACAGCTATCTTTGGAGCAAGCGCACTCAACGCCCTGAGCACCAACGCCGTGTTCAACCTCTTCTTCTGCGCGCTGCTCGTGGTGTTCGCACTGAGCTTCTTCGGATGGTTCGAACTCACCCTGCCCAGCAAGTGGACCAATAAGGTTGACTCAAAGGCAAGTTCGACCAGCGGACTTCTCTCCATCTTCTTGATGGCGTTCACATTGGCGCTGGTCAGCTTCTCCTGCACGGGACCCATCATCGGCTTCCTGCTGGTGGACTTCGCCACCTCGGGCAACTTCTGGGGACCCGCCATCGGCATGCTGGGATTCGCCATCGCGTTGGCGCTGCCGTTCACCCTGTTCGCACTGTTCCCAACATGGCTCAAGTCGGCTCCCAAGTCGGGAGGATGGATGAACATCCTCAAGGTCACCTTGGGATTCATCGAACTGGCGTTCGCCCTGAAGTTCTTCTCGGTAGCCGACCTGGCCTATGGCTGGCGACTGCTCGACCGTGAGGTCTTCCTCTGCCTGTGGATTGTCATCTTCGGCGCACTGGGACTCTACCTCATTGGCAAACTCAAGTTCCAGAGCGATGGAACAGGCGAGGAACTCACCAAGCCCATGCCCGTCATCTGCATCATGGGCGGACTGGTGAGCATCGCGTTCGCCATCTATATGCTGCCCGGACTGTGGGGAGCACCCTGCAAGGCGGTCAGCGCGTTCGCACCGCCGATGTATACGCAGGACTTCAACCTCAACACCAAGGAGGTGCGCGCAGCGTTCACCAACTATGAGGAGGGTATGGCAGCCGCTCGTGCGCAAGGCAAACCCGTCATCGTCGACTTCACGGGCTTCGGCTGCGTCAACTGCCGCAAGATGGAGGCTGCCGTGTGGACCGATCCCAGCGTGGCTGACAAGCTGAACAACGACTTCGTGCTAATCTCGCTCTTCGTCGATGACAAGACCCCGCTGCCCGAGCAAATCCAGGTCACCGAGGCCGATGGCACGCAGCGCACCTTGCGCACAGTGGGCGACAAGTGGAGCTACCTGCAGCGCTACAAGTTCGGCTTCAACGCCCAGCCGTTCTACGTCACCCTGGATCACGAGGGCAAGCCGCTCAGCCGCTCCTTCGTCTACAAGGAAGACGTCCCCGACTACATGGACTTCCTCAACACCGCCCTCAGCAACTTCCGCAAATAGTTTACGTCTCCCTCCCGTCCCCCCAAGCCCCCCTGAAGGGGGGTGTTCAAAGTCGTTCCCCCTTTAGGGGGTTAGGGGGACAGGGGCTTGGGGGGACGGCAC
>JAFZAK010000106.1 GCA_017557285.1 Muribaculaceae bacterium | reverse complement strand
GCCACAGCCGGCGGTTTCCTGTTGTTCTTGATGGCATTGGAAATGATTCTCGATGTGGAAATCTTCAAGAACAACGCTCCCTCGGGTGGTGCTACCTTGGTGCCACTGGTGTTTCCTTTGCTGGCTGGCGCAGGCGTGCTGACCACACTCATCTCGCTCAAGGCGATGTATGATGACATCAACATCTTCATCGCATTGGCAATCAATATGATATGGGTTTATGTCGTCATCCGCTCGACCGGTAAGGTGCAGCGACTGTTGGGAGAGGGAGGCATTTATTTCTCACGCAAGTTCTTTGGCATCATCCTGCTGGCCATGTCGGTAAAAATGATGACCGAGAATATCGCAAAGCTTTTTTAAATAACTCAATTCATTAATATATTATAAACAAGTATGAAGAAGATTTTTACCCTCATTATCGCGTTATGTGCTTTCGCTGGTATTGCCAATGCCCAGATTGAAGGCATACGAGTAGGCTACTGTGATGGGCAAGTCAACACCCTCACTAATCAGAACTTCAAAGTAAATGAAAAGAATGTTTGGATTTCGGCTGCTATTTATATTCCCGCCGAGGATATTGGCGTTTACGCCGGCAATCATATTGACATGATACGTGCCGGACTAGTCGGTAATTTCCAGATTGACTCTTTGAAGGTATGGGTACGCACCGACCTTAATGGTGAAGACCTCGCATCAGCAACCATCGTGAAGACGTCAAATCCCCCCGTGCTCGTGAAGGGATGGAATAATGTGGCGCTTGACGAGCCCTATCAGATTCCTGAGAATCCCCAGGGTGTCTACTTGGGCTATTCGTTCCACCAAAAGTCCTCAACCAACGGCCTGTCTATTCTCTCAACGCCTCATGCGAATGCGCTTTTTGTCGACTTGGCAACAGGCGAATGGCAGAACCGAAGCAGCGAGGGAACACTCAGTATCGAGGGAGTCATCAGTGGCGACTTCCTGCCACAATTCAACCTATCGCTCGATGATATACAAGTACCGAAATGCTATGCCATCAACATGGGCAAACTTGACATTACGGCGACAGTGACCAACAAGGCTCTCAAAAAAATCACTGGCTATCAGGCAATATGCAACATCGAGGGATATGACAATCCATTGGTGGCCGACATTGCTGACCCCATCTACTTTGAAGAGACGCGTCAGGTCAAGTTTACCATTGAACCCACGATGATTACTTCTGTACCTGAGGGACCGCTGAACATCACCGTGACCATTGCAAACCTCAACGAAGGCGAAGATGAGAACATGGAAGACAATACCAAGACCGCTTCGTTTAATGTCATTGAGAAGGCCTTTAAACGCAGAGTGCTCGTTGAGGAATTCACCACCGAGAAATGCGGTTACTGTCCTCCTGCTGCCAACATGTTGCACCAGACGCTGGCAAAACCCCAGTATAGCGACGCCTTCATGATGGAGCATCACAGTGGATATTATACCGATTTCATGACCACCTCGTTCGACCAGTCTTATACCTGGTTCTACAACGACGGTGGCAGCACCTATTGCCCGGCCATGATGGTTGACCGTACCGAGTTCAGTAACGAGAACACTCCTGTCTTCGGCGCTTCTCAAGCTGTTCTGGAGGACCGCATCGACCAGCGCTTGGCCGACTTGGCACTTGTCGGCGTGGATATCCAGGCTGGCTATCAAGACGATGGCAAGCTTAAGGTCATTGTCACGGGTGAGCGCGTTATCGAAGCCATCACCAACAATCCTGCACGAATCACCGTCTTCCTGATCGAGGACAACATTGCGGCACAGAATCAGAGTGGTGCTAGCAGCGGCTTTATCCACCACAATGTGGGTCGTGCCGTCAATTCAACTTGGGGAACGGTTATTGAATGGGATGGCAACAAGTACACGTATGAGTACACTTTCAATGTTCCTGACACTTACGTCAAGGACAATCTGGGCATCATCGCCATCATCAGCGACTATAAATCGAGCGACCCCAACGCTTGTGCCATCGTCAATGCCAATATTCTGCGCGCAGCTGACTTCGGTATTACCGAACCAGCCGACTATGTGCTGCATTATGGCCTGAACGAGGAAGGCGCTGAATGGCAGGATGTCACTTTCGTGGCCGGTGAGGGCGAGAACGAGGGCAAGCTTGTCGCTGCCAATGTTGAGTTCGCTGCCAACACCGAGTTCAAGGTGAACTATGGCGATGTCTGGTATGGTGGTGGCACTGAAGACAGCTACTACCTGATTCACAGCGAGTGGTTCGAGAACATTCCTCTTGATGCCGAAGGAAAGAACTTCCACATCAACGAGGCTGGAACCTACACCTTCGTGCTCGATGTAACCGAAGAGGGCATTAAGATGACGGTTACCGGTTGGCCCGAGCCTGTCGAGCCCGACTATGTGCTGCACTATGGCCATGAGGGCGTTGAGTGGCAAGATGCTACCTTCGTGCCCGGTGAGGGTGAGAACGAGGGCAAGCTCGTCGTTGCTGACTTGGCATTCGATGCTAACACCGAGTTTGGTGTCAAGTATGGTGAGACTTGGTTTGCTGGCCTGCCCAACGAGGGCGAGGACAACTACGTGATCCACTATGGCTGGTGCACCGACATTCCTCTGAGCACGGGTGACAATGTGAAGAACTTCATCATCAACGAGGCTGGTACTTACACCTTCTTGCTGACTGTCGGCGAGGAGGGCAACAGCCTGACCGTGAACGGCTTCACTGCTCCTGCTCTGCCGGGTGACGCAAATGGTGACGGCCAGGTCGACATCAGCGATGTCAACTCGGTCATCAACCAGATGCTCGGCAAGGAGCCCATGATTCCTGCCTGCGACATGAATGGTGACGGCAAGATCGACATCTCGGATGTCAACGCCGTGATCAACAAGATGCTCGGCAAGTAAGATACAGTATCACTCTAATAACAAAGGGACCGCACAAATCGTGCGGTCCCTTTGTTCATGCTTATTGCAGCGCTTGCGGCGGGTAGAGGCGGTCGAAGATGTAGGGGTAGGAGGGGTCGCGCTCCGTGCGCTTGATAAAGTCGATGAAAAACGACTGGATGATGTAGCGTTTCTTGTAGTCACGCATCTGCTCGAAGCGGCGCTGCAGGTCGGGATAGACGCTCAGTAACTCGCTCAATTTCTTGTGGTCAATCTTGTCCACACGCTTGTTCTCAAAGTCAATCCAGAAGAAATCGGCGGGGTTCTCCCAGGGGTCTTCACTGAAAAGTTCCGGGTCGCCCAGCAACGCCCCCAGCAATGCCATGCCGCTGCTGGTGCGGGTAGGGACACACTGGATAAACGCTACCTTGGCATTGAAAAACAACGGCACATAGTCTTCCATTTTCTTGATGTCGCCCTTGTATCCCTGGTCCAAAAGCCACTGGGAGTTGATTAGCCAAGTGGTGTCGCCCACCGCTACGGCCACTGTCTGATGCTTAAACATCTCGTTGGTCGACTTGCTGCGGGTCTCGAACTCGATGTCATAGGGGGTCCATACCGAAATCTCAGGATTGACCACCAACGTGTCGGGCCACTGGTCGAGGATGGCATCCCACGAGTTGTAGACCCACACCGAATCGTGGCGGGCATTGTATTCTTGTGACGTGGCAACGAGCGCCGATGCCACCAAACACAGTAGGGCAATAGAAATTCTGCGTATCATAGTGCTCAATATTTTTTGCAAAATTAGTGCAAGTTGAGAGCAGAACAAAATGAAAAACAAAAATTTTTCATTTTTTCTGCCGAAACGCCGCCTAATTTATCTAAAGGTACAAAAAACAATGCAAATCATGTGCCATTTCAAAAAAATGCTGTATCTTTGCACCGCTTATGCCCCCTTAGGGGGGCCATTGTTGAACTAAAACCCTATGCTTTGGACCCTGACCCTTTATCGTCCCTGTTGAATCTCATCTGCACTGCGACACCAGTCGTGCAGCAGACTCCCATCACTTTTCATGCTCCTACTCTCGGTTCGCTGGTCGCCATCATCGTGGCATTGGCGGGACTCTTTTTGTCTGCATTTAACTCGGGTAGTGAAATCGCATTTTTCTCGCTCAAGCACGATGATGTTGACTCAATCGAGGAAGATCATGTGAGAGAGCGTGTTGAGAACTTGCTCAAAAACCCCGAAAAACTGTTGGCGACCATCCTCATTGGGAATAACCTAGTCAACATCATGATTATCATCGTGCTCAATTACGCAATGAATCAGATGTTTGAGTTTGGCAGTCCCGTGGCCGACTTCCTGGTGCAGACCGTCATCCTTACCTTCCTGATTTTGCTTTTCGGCGAGGTGATTCCCAAACTGTATGCCACCAACAACAATGTGCGATTTGCCGAGTTGGCATCAGCACCGCTCAAGTTGGCGGTGAAGGTCTTCGCACCATTGTCACGTCTGATGGTCAAGAGTACACACTTGGTCAACAATGTTGTGTCTAGTTCGCCCGAGGATCTCTCCACGGCCGACCTCACCCGTGCCTTGGAAGCCAGTGATGTGAAGAACGAGGATGAGAAGGAGCTGCTTGAGGGCATTCTTACCTTTGGCAACAAGACTGTCAATGAGATTATGCGACCCCGCATCGATGTGGTCGACATTGACTACGACACCAAGTTTGACGATGTCGTGGCGACTGTCGTTAAGACAGGCTATTCTCGTCTGCCCGTCTATAGTGAGACGCCCGACAACATCAAGGGCATCCTCTATGCCAAGGACCTGCTCCCCTATATTGGCAAGCGCGACAACGATTTCCGCTGGCAGAATCTGGTGCGACAGGCCTATTTCGTGCCCGAGACCCGCATGATTGACGACCTGCTTGAGGACTTCCGCACCAAGAAGATGCACATGGCCATTATCGTCGACGAGTTTGGTTGCACGCAAGGCATCGCCACCCTTGAGGATGTCCTGGAGGAGATTGTCGGCGACATCGATGACGAGTACGACACCGAGGAGAAGTTCTACACCACACTCGCGCCGGGTGTCTACGCCTTCGACGGCAAGACCCTGCTCAGCGACTTCTGCCGCGTGCTGGACATCGAGGAGGATGAACTGGGCGAGCATGGCGAGGATGCCGAGACCATTGCCGGCCTCCTGCTAGACATCAAGGGCGACTTCCTCAAGGAAAAAGAGACCGTCGCCTTCGGGCGGTTCAAGTTCACTGTCCTCAAACTTGACCGCTATCGCATCGCCCGTGTCAAAGTCGAGGTCAATTCGTAACCCGCAGCATGTCAGTGTACTCCGAGACATAGTCTCGGAAAAAGAATAGCATATACTAAAACCTAATGATATGAACAAAAACCTTCTTACACTTGCGCTGGTCGCCATTCTGGGCACCGTTAGCGCATGGGCCTGCACTAACCTCATCGTGGGCAAGGCCGCGTCGGCCGACGGGTCGACCATCATCTCTTATGCCGCTGACTCGCACACCCTGTACGGTGACTTGCAGTACCTCCCCGCCGCCGACCACAAGCCGGGCGAGATGCGCAAGATTATTGACTGGGACTCGGGCAAGTACTTGGGCGAGATTCCCGAGGTGGCGCACACCTATGCCGTTGTCGGCAACATCAACGAGCATCAGGTAACTATTGGTGAAAGTACATGGGGTGGACGACACGAACTGGAGGACACCACTGGTATCATCGACTATGGAAGTCTTATCTACATTGCCTTGCAGCGCGCCAAGACCGCCCGTGAGGCACTCACCATCATGACCGACCTTGTCGCCAAGTATGGCTACCGCAGCGAGGGTGAGTCGTTCAGCATTGGCGACCCCAACGAGGTTTGGGTGATGGACATGGTAGGCAAGGGTGGCAAGGAGCGCGGTGCCGTATGGGTGGCACAGCGCATCCCCGATGACTGCATCTCGGGACACGCCAACCAGCCCCGCATACACACCTTCCCATTGAAGGACAAGGCCAACTGCCTCTACTCGAAGGATGTCATCTCGTTTGCGCGCAAGATGGGCTGGTTCAACGGCAAGGATGCAGAGTTTGACTTCAGCGAGACCTACAACCCCGCCGACTTCGGTACCCTGCGTGGCTGTGATGCCCGTGTGTGGAGCTATTTCAACCGCTTCGCCACAGGTATGGATCGCTACTTGCCCTTCATTAACGGTAAGAAGAATGCTGAGGTGATGCCCCTTTATGTCAAGCCTAACCGCAAGGTCAGCGTGCGTGACGTGCAGAACATGATGCGTGACCACTTTGAGGGAACTCCCTTCGACATGACCAAGGACAAAGGCTCAAAGATTCTCTATGATGTTCCTTACCGCTGGCGTCCCATGGAGTATAAGGTCGATGGTAAAGAGTACTTGCACGAGCGTGCCATCGCTACCCAGCAAACGGGATGGGTCTATGTGTCGCAGATGCGTTCATGGCTGCCCGATGCGGTGGGTGGATGCTTCTGGTTCGGCGTGGATGATGCCAACACCGCTGTCTTTGTGCCCATGTACTGCTGCATCACCGAGGTCCCTGCCAGCTACGCACAGGGCAAGGGAGATCTTTACACCTTGAACTGGGATTGCGCTTTTTGGGTCAACAATTGGGTTGCCAACCAGGCATACTGCCGCTACAACCAGATGATAGGTGACATCCGCAAGGTGCAGAACGACATCGAGGATGCTTGGCACAAAAACCAGGCTGCTGTCGAGGAAAAGGCACTGGCACTATACAAGCAGAACCCGGCCCAAGCCATCGAGATGCTTACCAACTACTCATGCGACCAGGCGCAGCAGTCAACACAGCGCTACCGCAAACTGGGAGAGTACCTCTTTGTCAAGTACTTGGATGGCAACATCAAGAAGGAGAAAGACGGCAAGTTTGAACGCAACGAGGCGGGCGTGCCTGTGCAGCCAACCTTCGGCGGCTACAACCAGGAGTACTTCGACGCCATCGTAAAGGACGGCGATGCCGAACACCTCCGCGTCCTCGAAGTCGAGAAGTAAACAATATGATATAAGTAACAATTGGGCGGATGGTAAAATCCGCCCAATTGTCTAGACACTCAAACCCTAAGTATTGCAGTTTCAAGTTTTTTGAGTACCTTTGTCGTAAAATAATTGGAGAACTACAATGAAAACAAGACCTATCATCTTATTGATGGCGATGATGTTGTCGGTGACTGCTTGGGCGGCGCCGTTGACGCTCGCCTCGCCCGACGGGCACCTCACACTCACCACCGGTGTCGACAAGGGCCGGCCGTATTATTCCTTGAGCCGCGACGGTGTCGTAGTGATTGCACCTAGCCATTTAGGCTTCACGCTCACTGCGGGTGACTTCTCGTCGGACATGAAGATTGTGCGCTCGTCGCGCGACAGTCACGACGATACCTGGGCCACCGTCTGGGGTGAGGAAGACTCCATCCGTAACCACTATAATGAACTCACAGTAACCTTGAAAGGCGGCATCAACAAGGCGCAGATGTTGGTGACCTTCCGTCTCTTTGACGATGGACTAGGGTTCCGTTACGAGATTCCTCAGCAGAAGGTGCTGCCCGACATTATCGTGACCGACGAACTCACAGAGTTCTGCCTGCCCAAGGATGTGCCGGCATGGTCCATCTCCACCAATCACACAGTCTACTATGAGGGCATCTACCAGCGTGACTTGCTCAGCCGCAAGGACACCGTTTGTACACCGCTTGCTATCGAGGCGGCACCTGACCTCTTCCTTGCCATTCACCAAGCTGCGTTGGTCGACTATGCTGACCTCAACCTTACGCCACGATCTGGCAAGGACGGTGCGGTGACGATGCTCTCCGCCCTCACTCCTTGGCAGGATGGTACTAAGGTCAAGGCAGGAAAGAGCTTGCTTTCACCCTGGCGTACCGTCATCGTCGGGCGAAAAGCAGGTGACCTCATTACCTCGCGGCTGATGCTCAACCTTAACGAACCCTGCACGTGGGATGACACCTCATGGATTGAACCAGGAAGATACATTGGCATCTGGTGGAGCATTCACAAGAAGAAACATACTTGGGAACAGGGACCCAATCATGGTGCCACCACCGAAAACATGAAGCGATACATTGACTTCGCCGCGCGCCATGGCTTCAGTGGTGTGCTCGCCGAGGGATGGAACTACGGCTGGGGACAGGGTGAAGACATCGATTTCCTCACGCCCTATCCTGACTACGATCTGGCGGAAGTGACACGCTATGCTCGCCAACGTGGCGTTCGTGTCATCGCTCATGCCGAGACAAGTGGACGTAGCCTGTTGCTGGAGAAACAGATGGAACAGGCATTCACCCTCTATGAGCGGCTAGGCATATGTGCTGTCAAGACGGGATATGTTGCAGTCAAACTCAGCGGTCTGGAACTCTCTCACTCGCAGTATGGTGTGCGTCACTACCGCAAAGTGCTGGAATGCGCAGCCCGACACCATATTATGATTGACAACCACGAACCTGTCATGCCCACCGGTTTGCAGCGTACCTTGCCCAATTTGATGACTCAGGAAGGTGTACGCGGGCAAGAATACAACGCATGGAGCGTTGACGGCGGAAATCCGCCTGCACACACCGCCACACTGCCCTTCACCCGTGGATTGGCAGGACCGATGGACTTTACACCCGCCATCTTTGACTACAGCGACGAGGTGGTGCCTGGCACCCGCCCGCAGAGCACCATCGCAAAGCAGCTTGCCGAGTTTGTCATCCTCTATAGCCCTCTGCAGATGGCGGCTGATGCCATTGAGAGTTATGAGAACCATCCGGCACTGTCGTTCATCGAGTCATGTCCCACCACCTGGCGCAAGACCATCGTGCCCAATGGCGAGATTGGTCGTTATGTAACTATAGCCCGCCAGGCACGTGACGACAGCGGACAATGGTTCATTGGCAGCCTCACCGATGAGACCGCCCGTACACTCACCATTTCGCTCGACTTCCTGGAGCCGGGCAAACGCTATCGTGCCTTCATCTACGAGGACGGTCCAGGTGCCGACTATCGAGACAACCCCATGTCGCTCGCCATCCGTCAGGTCGAGCTCACCGCCGCCGACACCCTCACCCTGCACCTTGCCCGCAGTGGCGGCGCCGCCATCCGCCTCACCCCCATCCCATGACTATCTTTTGCTACTCACTCTCAAAATAATAATATGGAAAAGAAACAATTTAATCGCCGTCAGTTTCTTCGTACGCTGGGGTTGGGCACCGCCATGGTGGCGCTGAACCCGTTGGAGGCTTTGGCGCAAGATGACAAGCCTAAGACAACTGCCGTGACCGACAACAAGATGACCTACCGTGTGCAGAATGGCACGGGCGAGCGCATCTCGCTGCTGGGCTTCGGCATGATGCGACTGCCGAGCGACAACCAGGAGTTGGTCAATGAACTCGTGGACTACGCCCTGGCCCATGGCGTGAACTACTTCGACACCGCGCCCATTTATACTCGCGGCCTGAACGAGGGTATTGTCGGGGCAGCTTTGAGCCGGCACCCGCGCGACAGCTACTTTGTCGCCACCAAGATGTCGAACTATCGCGAGCAATACTGGCCCCTGGAGGAATCAAAAAAGATGTATTACAATTCGTTCGAGCAGTTGCGGGTTGACTACATTGATTACTATCTGCTCCATGGTGTGGGTGGCAAGGGTATGGAAGACTTCCGTCCGCGCTTTTTGGACAACGGCATGCTCGACTTCCTGCTCGAAGAGCGTAAGGCGGGACGAATCCGTCACCTGGGATTCTCCTATCACGGCAATGTCGAGGTTTTTGACTGGCTCATCGAACACAACGATAAGTACCATTGGGATTTCGTGCAGATACAGATGAACTTCCTCGACTGGCGCCATGCCTCGTTGGGAAAAGAAAAAAGGACTGATGCTGATGCCGAGTATCTCTACAACCAGTTGGCGAAGAACGATATCCAGGCCGTCATCATGGAGCCGTTCCGTGGTGGAGCATTGGGCAAGATGTCCGAGGGGCATATCGACCGCCTCAAGGAACTGCGCCCCGATGACACCATCGCCCGTTGGGCATTCCGTTGGGTGGGCAGTAAGCCCGGTGTGCTCACCGTTCTCAGCGGCATGAACCAGATGGAGCACATGGTGGAGAACTGCGAGACCTACTCGCCGCTGGAGCGCTGCACCGAAGCGGAGAACGACCTACTTGAGAAAATCGCCGATGATATCTCGGGTATCCCCATCATCCCCTGCACCACCTGTGCCTACTGTATGCCTTGCCCCTATGGCGTGGATATTCCTGGCAACTTCACTGTCTACAACGAAGCCATGCAGGCCAAGACCCTGCCGTTGCCACCCAAGGGCGATCCGGACTATGATACCCGTCACGAGGCTTTCGTTAAGGCGTACTATGCCGCCGTGCCTGCCGAGAAACGCGCCAACCAGTGCGTAGACTGCGAGCATTGTCTACCTCTCTGTCCCCAGCAAATCCGCATCCCCATCCAAATGGGCCGCATCAATCAGATTCTGCGCAAGCGATAGCAATTGAAGGACAATTGATCGTCAATAAGCGGGGAAAAGGGCAAAAAGTCCTTTTCCCCGCTTTAAAAACATAGTGTATCCTGAAAAAAACAACGGCTGATGCCCGGTAACTGAAAACTTTGTAGTACCTTTGTAGCTTGATTTAAAATTTTCATTACAGTGGAAACAAGATATATCTTCGTCACGGGCGGTGTGGTGTCCTCGTTGGGAAAGGGCATCATTTCATCGTCCATCGCACGGTTGTTGCTCTCGCGGGGCTTCAACGTAACCATCCAGAAGTTTGACCCCTACATCAACATTGACCCGGGCACGCTGAACCCCTATGAGCATGGCGAGTGTTATGTCACTGTCGACGGTCATGAGGCTGACCTGGACCTGGGGCACTACGAGCGTTTCACCAACATCAAGACCACTCGCGCCAACAACATCACCACGGGGCGCGTCTACCAGAGCGTTATCGACAAGGAGCGCCGCGGAGACTACCTGGGCAAGACGGTGCAGATTATCCCGCACATCACCGATGAGATCAAGCGATGCGTCAAGCTGCTGGGCAGCAAGGGAGACTATGACTTTGTGATAACCGAGATTGGTGGCACTGTGGGCGACATCGAGTCGCTGCCATTCCTCGAGGCTGTACGTCAGTTGAAGTGGGAACTGGGCAGCAAGTGCGTGTGCGTGCACCTGACCTATGTACCCTATATCAAGGCCGCCAAGGAGCTGAAGACCAAACCCACGCAGCACTCGGTCAAGCAGTTACAGCAGATGGGTATCCAGCCTGAAATCCTTGTGCTCCGCACCGAACATGACATCCCCGTTGCCATGCGCCGCAAGGTGGCTCAATTCTGCAACGTCAGCCCCGATGCGGTCATTCAGAGTATCGACGCGCCCACTATCTACGAGGTGCCCCTGATGATGCATGAGCAGCACCTCGACGAGATTATCCTTGAGAAGACTGGCACACCCTATAAGGGAGAACCCGACCTCACAGCGTGGAACAACTTCCTCGACAAACTCAACAACGCTCAACAGGAGGTGCGCATCGGTTTGGTGGGCAAGTATGTTTCGTTGCAGGATGCCTACAAGAGCATTGACGAGGCATTGTTCCAGGCAGCCACCTATAACGACCACAAGGTCAAGATTGACTATATCAACAGTGAGTACCTGACCGATGCCAATGTTGAGCAGCAGTTGGCGGGCAAGGACGGTATCATCGTCGCTCCTGGCTTCGGTCAGCGAGGCACCGAGGGCAAGTATGTGGCACTGAAGTGGTGCCGTGAGCACGATGTACCCACCTTCGGCATCTGTCTGGGTATGCAATGCATGGTCATCGAGTTTGCCCGTAATGTGCTGGGCATGGCCGATGCCAATAGCGTAGAACTTGACCCGAACACCAAGCATAATGTCATCGACCTGATGGAAGAGCAAAAGAGCATCACCAACATGGGTGGCACTATGCGATTAGGCGCTTATGCCTGCCGTTTGCTTCCTGGCACGAAAGTTGCAAAGGCATATGGAGAACTGGACATCGAGGAGCGTCATCGTCACCGCTTCGAGTTCAACGAGGAATTCCGCCAGCAGTTCGAGCAGGCGGGCATGCATTGCGTGGGCGAGAACCCCGAGACTCACCTGGTCGAGGTAGTTGAGTTGCCCGACAAGCGTTGGTACATCGGCACGCAATATCATCCCGAGTACAGCAGTACAGTTCTCTCGCCGCATCCGCTGTTCATGGACTTTGTCCGTGCCGCCATCGCTTATAAAAAAATGCAGAATGAATAATGAATAATGAATAATTAGAAGTAGTGGACAAAAATACGATAACCGGAATGTTGCTCATGTGTGCCGTGATTTTCGGCTTCATGTGGCTGCAGAAACCTAGCGAGGCCGAATTGGCCGAGCAACAACGCATAAAAGACTCTATCGCTGCCGTGCAGAAGCAGGCGCAGCAAAATAACCAACCCGTGGCGATGCTTACCCCCGACGAGGTGCAGCAGTTGCAGACCTTGATGGTCGAGCATGCTACCGACAGTATGCGCCAGGGCATCGATGACGGGGCTGTGAAACTCTCGCTCATCGACGGCAAGGTCACTGGTACTGTCGCCGTGGCCGACACCACGTTGGCCTTCGACGATCTGCTCTCGGCATCGTCCGACGCCAAGCATCGTGAGGCGGTAGATGCCGTTAAAAAGGCACTGGAGAACTATGCCAAGAACGGCGCGTTCGCCGCGAGCATGACTGGCACTGAGCAAATCATCAAATTGCGCAACGATTCGCTCGAAGTCGAACTCTCGACCAAGGGCGGTGTGGTGTCGCGTGCCAAGTTGCTGGCTTACAAGGCTTATAACGCTCCGCAAGTCGAGGTTTTCACCCCCGAGGACAACCAATATGGCTTTGTGTTGAGCAACAACACCCAGCGCTTTGAGACCCAGAACTGTTTCTTTACCCCCGAGCAACTCAACGACTCGACCGTGGTGATGAAACTCGACCTGGGCGGAGGTGCCTCGTGGGGACTGAAATATACCCTGGTCCCTGGCTCCTACATGGTGCGCATGGAGATGCTGCAGTCGGGCATGACCGAGGTCATCCCGCTGAACATCAACACCGTCGACCTTCTTTGGCACCAGAAGATGGCTCGCCACGAAGAGGGCAAGATGTTCGAAGAGCGAAACTCGGCCATCTACTACAAGTATGCTGGCGAGGGTGGTGACGTGGAGTACACCAAGGAGAACGGCGATGATGACAAGGACATCAAGGATCGCCTGAAGTGGATCTCGACCAAGAACCAGTTCTTCAGCGCCGTACTCATCGCCGACAGCGTGTTCACCGGTGCCCACTTCGAGAGTCGTGAAATTAAGAAGGAAACACCCGACTACCAGACACACCTCAAGGTGATGGATATCCGCACCAGCATCCCTTATGCCAGTGACAAGGACAATCCGGCAAACTTCTATTTCTACTTTGGCCCCAATCGCTACAAGTTGCTCTCGAGCTACGACAAGTACTCGCCGCGCGAGGACCTCAAGCTCACCAAGCTCATCCCGTTGGGCTGGAAGTTGTTCCGCTGGATCAATACGGGTGTTATCATTCCAGTATTCAACTGGCTGGGAAGCTTCATCAACAGCTATGGCATCATCATCTTGGTGTTGACCATTCTCATCAAGATTGTGCTCTCGCCATTGACGTTCAAGAGTTATATGTCGCAGGCCAAGATGCGCGTGCTCAGTCCCGATATCGCCGCCATTAACGAAAAATATCCGGGCCAGGAGAACGCCATGAAGCGCCAACAGAAGACGATGGAACTGTACAACCTCGCTGGTGCCAACCCCATGGGTGGCTGCTTGCCGATGTTGCTGCAGATGCCTATCCTGATTGCGATGTTCACCTTCTTCCCCTCGTGCATCGAGTTGCGTGGACAGTCGTTCTTGTGGGCGCAAGACCTC
>JAFZAK010000105.1 GCA_017557285.1 Muribaculaceae bacterium | reverse complement strand
TGACTGTTCCAGACACGGGTGGCGGTGCCACCGTTTGTGAAGGACATGGTCACGCCGTCGAGCGTATAAGTACCGCCAAGATTGGTGCCAGCACTTTGCGCGGGGGGTGTGATGCCAAGTTCTGCCAGACCTTCTGCGGTGTTGAAGGTGAAGGTCACTGTGCTTGCCCATGCAGCTACGCAGAGCAGCGACATCATTAGTAGAGATAAAAATTTCTTCATCGCGATAAATGTTTAAAAGGTTTGTACATAATTTCGGGGCAAAGATAAGGTATTTTTTTGTGAATTACAACTAAATGCAACAAAATTTTGCTTTGTGTAAACGAAAAATAAACCGCGAGAGGATAAAAAAACTGGCGGGGCCAGTAGATGGTTCCCGCCAGTGGTTCTTGGATAGAAATGATGTCTTACTTCACCATCTTGGTGACAGCCTTGGTGCCGTCGGTGTAGGTGGTGACGACGATGTTCACGCCGTCGAAGGCCTTGTCGCTGCTCATGCCGGCCACGTTGACGTAGCGCACGTTGGCGACAGCCTTTCCGCTGATGGCCTCGATGCCCGTGACAGTGCCATTGATGGTATAGTCGCCCTCGATGCTAGTGAGCTCCTCGCCGTGTTCATCGTTCACGGCGACTGTGAGCCGACCGCTCTTGTCTATGATGATGCCCTTGGTCTCGTCATAGGTCTGCCACTCAACGGCCCGTGGACTGTTGGCAACGAAGTTGTACACGATCACCGCGTTCTTGGGCATGTTCTCGACAGTGACAAACACAGTCTGCGGCTCGTCATAGCTGCCAAAGTCGGGATCAAGAGTGATAAAAGGCTCGTCATCGGCGCGATAAGTAACAATGACCGACTTGACATAGATGGATTTATTCTTTGCCTCGTTGCGGTCGATACGCACTTGAATTGTTCCCTTGCCCGAACCAGAGAAAGAATAGTCGGCAGACTCGTTGGTCGCTGTTGCACTGCCACTGCAAACAAAAGCTTCACCACCTACTGTCACAGTAACAGTAGCACATTCCTGATCGTCACGAGCATTCACCACGACACTGGTAATGGTTCCGGAAATGTCGCTGGTGCTTAATTCAAGATACCGGGTGACATCTTTGTTTGAGCCGTAACAAATGCCAGATTTGCCGTCAAAAGTGTATTCCACACCATCTGATTTTACATTCCACTTTACACCATCATCGGCTGTGCCGGTGCCACCACATTCTTTGGTGAAAATGAGAGACGAAGTCCTTGCCACAGCGGTCACGCAGAGCAGAGACAACAATAGTAGAGATAAAAATTTCTTCATTACGATAAGTGTTTAAAAGGTTTTTTGAATCTGCCCGCAAAGGTAAGGCATTTTTTTTAATTTCGCAAACCGCAAAGCTTAAAGCAATGCACAATGCATAATGCACAATGCATAATTAGTTGTCAGTTTTCAGTTATCAGTTTTTATCCTTGTGTTTAGTTGAATAGAAAACTGGCGGGGCCAGAGGATGGTTCCCGCCAGGATTTTAATGGGGTTAAAGATTAGTTGTTCGTGTGATTAAATCTTACCAAGGATTAGGTTCAAGACGATGTTCAAATCAGTCACTGTAACCTCACCGTCGCCATCCATATCACCGAACACATTGACGATGTACTTATACTGGCCACCAACGGGATCGGTCAGCGCGTTGTTTTGTGCGTCATACGCGGTGAATTTGAGTACACTGCTCTTTAACAAAGATACGCCCTTCTCAGAATCATATGCCACGGGATCAGCATCATCGATGGTATATTTCAGTGTTGCGCCCTCAGGCAACGCGGGCTCGACTGTGGCTTTGACATTGATTAGCGTACTGTATTCACCAGGTTGCTTGTCAAGGGTGATGGTGTAAGTAGGTCCAGAAGGCCCAACTTCCTCGCCCTCGATATCAACAACCTTCAAGTAAGCGCGCTTAGTGGCAGCAACGGTGATTGCCTGAATCTCGGTTGCTTCAGTAAAGGGAACTTCAAATTTCTGGAAGTCGCCAGTCAACGGGAACACATTGCCATTGACAGAAATCGAAGCTGCGTCTAATCCACTCGAACCAGACCATGCCTTGGCAATAACAGCTATCTTGGTGGCGTTCCACTTGTTCTTCAGGTTCAACGTCATCGAACCATTAACACTACTCGATGAGAATTTCAGACCAGTTGCACCAGCATATACTTTTGAGATATCGCTTACGTTCTTAACTAAGTCAGCCCCCTTTGTCATCTCAGCAATGATCCCATCGCTGTCCAAATTGGCAGTTGCATCATTCTCATTATCCTTGAACACAATCTTTCCGTCGAGCTCAACAGGCACAGGGATGTTAATGGTGTAAGTACCAGTCCATGTAGCGACCTCCTCGCCAAGGGTAGCAGTTACGCTGACCGCTGTAGTTTCGTTGAGAGTGAACGGTTCGGTATAAGTGATTTCATCGCCCCCGTTCAGAGTGTACTTGATTACTGCATTGGCATCAGTAGCTGTGATGGTTACAGTCACAGGCTCGGTGTATTCACCAGCCTCGGGAGTTACCGTGACAGCGAACTCAACAGGAGTCTCGACGGGGGTATAACTAATGGGATACACCTGGACGGTCGATTCGAAAACACTCACAAAACCTTCAATGTCATAGTTCTTGGTCAGATCTGTAGGATGAGTCACACCATTGAAGCGGGTATAGCCGGCTAACTCATTACCATCAGCATCAGTCATGGTGAAGTTCTTGTTGCTCACAGCGCCCACAGTCACATTCTCTATCTTCACATACTGGTTCATATTTGATGACGTGATATTGGGAATGGTCATTACGACAGGCTCGACGGCAACAGAAGTAGCCTCAACATCATAGGTTGCACTAGTAACCTCAAAGAGATTTTTGTAGATTGAAACCACACCCTTCAGGTTACTAATGGTATTGCCTACAACGACGTCATTAACTGTACTATTGTAAATCAGGGTGTAACCACTCTCGTCCTTGACGTAGAGGTAGCCTCCGTTGACATATGCCACAACGGCATCTCCTGTCATGCTGAACTCGGTTCCATCGCTTAATTGGTTGAGTGCGGCTATGTTGGCAACGGTTGTTGGGTCTTCCTTGATGGTGAATGTTGCTGATGCCCATTGCGATGAAGACCACTGCTGTGTCTCAGTGTTTGGGATTGCTTCGGCAACCCACAGTTTGTTCGAACCCATCTGTAGATTGAGAGCAGAACTCTCGCCCGTAGTCAACTCAGTTGCACCGGCACGGATAGTTGATGACACAGTTTCGGGGTCATCGGCAAACGAGTAGTGATAATAAGGCGTCACAGTACCATTGTTGCTCGTAATGGTCAGCGACAGCGGAAGATCACTTACATAGTAGCTTGATGCAGGAGCCTCGCCGTTGAGAAGGATTGTGGGAGCCTCTGGATCATCACTAGCGTAATTTATGACGATTTTTTTGATTCGGACTTGGGTGGTATTTGTGTTTGCATTGCCAATCACAAAAGCTGAATTGCCAATCTCATAAACTCCATTCGAGCCAGTAACGTCCTCACCTCCAACGCTCACATAGGCGTTACTATAATTAGCGCCAGTGAAAGTGATAGTGATAGAATTAATTGTTGCTCCAGAAAGTGAAGTGACAGTAAGCGTGTTGCCACCATTTGCATTCCCATAAAGTCTTATATCGCCATCTTTGTTAAGGCCTGGCATGTTGCTTGCGGATCCCTTTTCGCCCACCACAGACCATGCTGTTGCATCAAGGCCGACAAGCGCAGCATCATTTTCGCCAGACATGTTTCCGGTAGTGCTACCAGTATATTCCAAGGTCACCTCTGCTGCCCATGCTGTTGTGCATAGCAGCATGAGCATTAATAATGATAGAATTTTCTTCATAATTGTTTGGTTTTTAGTTAATAAATAATATGGTTTGTATCTTTTAAATGGTTTGCCATTTATGTTGGGGCAAAGGTAATCATTTATTGGAATAAACGCAAGATTTTTTTTGTTTTTTTCTAGAGGGGCTAAAACACCAGATGTTCTAGAATGTCAAGGTTTTCTGGTGTCGGCGCAACTTTTTTCTTAAAAAAATCGTCTAAATTGGGGTTATCTCATTTTTTGGCATTATCTTTGTAGGTTAAAACGGAAAACGATGAAGATGAAACATATCATACCCTTGTTGCTGCTGGCGGTGATGTCGCTGGCGGTGACATCATGCGGACAGTCGCCGCTGGAGAAGGTTGTCAAACAGGCTCTCATCCAGCAGGACACCACGCAGGCACGATTCGACTCAATCTGCTCCATCATCCAGCAGAATCCTGGCCGCTACAAACAGTACCTGACCGATGACGGGCAAATCAACCTCACGGAACTGCAAGCACTGATTGAGCGCGTGGGCGGCGACCTGCGCCCGCCACTGCACTGGGACATCGCGGCATACGGCCAACAGGAGCTGTCGCTTACCATCTACTTTGAGCGCAGCGGTTCGATGGTTCCCTATGACAACGCCGGCGACCGCGGTCAACTGAAGAAGGCGGTGAACGACATCATCAACCACTTCCCTGGCAGCAAAGTGAGCATCAATATTGTCAACGATGGCATCTATCCCTATCAGGGCAGCGTGGACGAGTTCCTCAAGGACCGCAATATCTACGCCAGTACTGCTGGCGTGGGCAACTCGGCGTTCACCGACTTCCAGCAGATTTTCGGTGCCATCCTCAAGGCTCAGGACGCCAGCAACGTGAGTATTGTGGTCACTGACCTGATCTACTCGCCCGCCGATGCCAGTGACGTGAGCATCGACAAGATTCTCAACGAGGAGAACAGCCTCGCCACAAGCATCTTCCGCCAGTACAAGGGCAAGTCGGTGCTGGTACACCAACTCATGGGCGACTACAACGGCAAATACTATCCCTACACCAACCGCCCCGTCATGTACCGCGGTATGCGGCCATTCTACCTGCTGGTCATCGCCGACACGCCCGTGATGAACCGTATGGCCGCTCAGAGCGACTACGCCGAACTGATGCGCCCATCTCAGGCGCGCAACAGTTACCGCATCAACCAGGCGGAGAGTGGTGTGGACTATTGTATTGTTCCTGGTTGGGAGGACGATGCCGGCCGTTACCGCATCTCGCATAAAGAGGAGGGTCTGCTTACCAAGGTCGAGTCGGATAAGCAGACGGGCATTCTGTGCGTGACACTTGCCGCCAACCTGGGTGGGTTGCAGCAGACGGCTGATTATCTGGGCAATGTAGAGAACTATGACGTGAAGGCTCAGACCGACTTCGCCCTGCGAGTTACCCCCATCACCGACAAGATGATTACTGGCAACAACCGGCAGTACCTGGAGGGAAAAACCCACCTGCTCACGCTGACGGGCAAGTTCAACACACCGCGCGACGAGGTGACGATTCGCCTGCGCAACGAATTCCCAAAGTGGGTGGCAGAATCCAGCACCAATGACGATACGAATACCAGCTCGTCGCGCTTCTCAACGACTACGCTAGGCCTTGAGCAGTGGATGCGGGGCATGCAGGACGCCTTCGGTGCTACGGGCGACTACACCACCATGCGCCTGCGCCTGGAAAAATAAAACGAACAACTTATCTAGAATTAGGATATGAAAGACAAACTGGTTTATTTGTGCATAGGCATAGCCTTGACGGTGCTTTTCTTCGTGTTTAATGAAGATATCTACGAAGCTATGTATTACTCAGTAGCGTTCAACAACGGGTTGCACAACTACGATGTGTACACCCCCATCACCATTATCACCATCCTGATGGCTTGGGGCGGAGCGGCCGTATACTACTATGCCATCAACTCGGTTCGTTGGGACCGCTGGTGGCACTGGTTGGTGATGCTTGCCGTTGTGGTGTTGCTTACCCCCATCATCTGCTACATCGTCAATGTGCGCATGTTTAACGAGAACGGCATCAGCATGGCTGCCGAAGCGGCCAGCTTCGAGTTCTTCAATCTGGTAGTTACTGCGGTATTGTTTGTAATCGCCTCATTCTCGATGCGGTGGTGGAGCACAAACTGCCGCCACACGCCCATCCCACAATAACCGCGAATAGCGCGAATGTATTTAGGATTTAAGAACCGCGAATTACGCGAAGTCTTTTTAAAGCACCGCGAATAGCGCGAATGTATTTGGGATTTAAGAACCGCGAATAACGCGAAAATTGTACTTGATAGTAATACATAGTTACAAGAATAATTTCTTATGCCACGTATATACAAATACGACATCTTGTATCCAGACGAGCGGTATCAGATAATGGGTGCGGTGATGGCTGTATACAATGAGATGGGAAATGGCTTTGTTGAACCAGTCTACCAAGACGCTTTAGAACTGGAACTTAAGGCTCGTGGCATTCCATATTCACGTGAGCAACTGATCAATATTCAGTACAAGGGTCAACCCATCGCTCACTTTTATAAAGCAGATTTTGTCTGTTATGAAAAGATCATAGTAGAACTCAAAGCTGAAAGGACACTAGCCAAAGGGCACTATGCACAAGCAATTAATTACCTAAAAGCTACGGGTCTCGAACTGGCATTATTGGCAAATTTTGGTTCCGTCCCTCTTGAGCACAAATGGCTCATCTGTTCAAGAAACCGAAACAATATTTGCATAAAAGAACAAGAATAATTCGCGGTATTCGCGGCTAAATAGAGAATAAAGAATTCGCGTTTTTCGCGGTTAAATAAAGAACTATGCGATTGTTTTTATTTGCAATAGGTGGCACCGGTTCTAGGGTGCTGAAGTCTTTGATTATGCTGTCGGCGGCGGGTGTGCGTCCTGTTGACGAGAACGGTCGGCCTGTTCCCAATGTCGAAATCGTGCCTGTCATCATCGACCCGCACAAGAGCAATGAGGACCTCAAACGTACCGAGGCCCTGCTCACCACTTACCGCAGTCTGCGTGAGCGGCTCTACGGCAACGCCGTCAATGCTGACGGTTTCTTCGCCACACGCTTCGTCACCTTGAAAGAGATTATGAGCGAGGGCACCATCCAGCTCAACGACACCTTCATCTTCAACCTCGGCGCCGTTGAACGGGAGAAATTCCGCGACTTTATCGGTTACGACACCATGAACGAGGCCAACCAAGCACTGACCTCACTACTGTTCGCCGACTACCAACTCGAGAACAAGATGAATATCGGCTTCGTCGGTTCGCCGAATATCGGTTCGGTCGCGCTGAACGAGATCAAGGATAGCGACGAGTTCAAGGCCTTCGCCAATGTGTTCAACCAGGGCGACCGCATCTTCTTCATCAGCAGCATCTTTGGTGGCACTGGTGCAGCGGGTTTCCCCATCATGGTCAAGAACATCCGTCAGGCCAAGAACCTGGAGATCAACAACCGCGACGTGCTGCGCAAGGCCCCCATCGGCGGACTCACTGTTCTGCCCTACTTCAACATTGAACATAACGATGATCACCGCATCGACAAGGCTGACTTCATCGTGAAGACACAGAGCGCGCTGTATTACTACAAGGACACCATGACGGGCGCTAATGACTCGAACCTGAACGCCATCTTCTACGTCGGCGACCAGGAGGTTAGCAAACCCTACGCCTATGATCCCGGAGAGCACGGCCAACGCAACCGCGCCCACCTGGTTGAGATGGTCGGCGCTCTGGCGCCGCTCAAGTTCGCGGGCATGCCGTTGAACCGCTTGAGCGATCCTGACGGATTCCCGTTGCAGACCAGTGCATTTGAGTTTGCCCTTGACAAGGACGAGCGCGATATCAATTTCCTTACCCTGCGTGCCACCACGCGCCGGCTGGTCTATGACCCGATGGTACGCTTCCATCTTCTCTTCCTCTACCTGCGCACGGGCTTCCGTGACCAAGTGGGCCAGGGCTTCACTGAGGACGCGCCCAAGATTAAGAGCGACTTCCTCAATTCGCAGTTCTACCGCACGCTCACTGATGATTTCATGCGCGCCTATGTTGACTGGTTGGTCGAGATGCACGACAACAATCGCTCGGTAAGTCTGTTCAGCCTGGGCGAGACCGACATGAATCGTGCCATCAACGCGGTGGGAACTCGCAAGTCACTGCTTGGCCGCAAGAACGTCGATAATAACGTCTTCAAGGCCGAGATGAACCGCCTGAGCCGCGACGCCCGCTATAGTGAGCACACCGTTGAGTTCAAGCTGCTTGACCTCTTTAACCGCGCCGCCCAGCGCATCGTCAACGAGCGGTACGAAGGGATAAACTAATGGATTCCCCCTCAGTCCCCCCCAAAAGGGGGGGAAGCTCTGTGAGGCTGTGATTTTCAATTACAATTGAAATCAGACAACAATTACAACGCCAGCTACAAATTATTCAAGTTGTTAAATGTTTCCAGTTTGTCTGAATGTAGCGAGGCAGATTAATTCTCAATTCTCAATTCTTAATTCTCAATTTACAATAGAACTATGAGCGAGATATTATCATATAGCAACAAGACATCGCGGGGCGGTAATGAGGACTGGATTCCCGTGGAACCGTACCAGGATGACGACATCGCCCGCATCAAGGACCCTGATGGCGGCCTGAGCCGCAATCCTCGCACTGCCATCCCTAGTCCGTTTGCCCAGCTCGACTTGGTAAAGAACGCCTTCGCGCAGTTGTCTAACCCCAATCTGCGTGGGGCTGCGATGAACGAGCGACTGGTGTCGAACGCGTTAGACGTGATGCAGCTGTTGTTCGACTTTGAGAACCACAAGGACTACCTACGCATCGTTCGTTGGAACCGTGACGAGCAGCTACAGCAGCTCAAGTCCAACTTATCGCACAGGCTTTACGGCGAGACACTCGAGCTGTTCCTTGCCAGCGACACAGTCTATAACTTTGACGACCTGCAGGACTGGTACATCCTCATGTACGACAATATGGTGCTGGGCGGCACCAGTCCGTCGTCATTGGTGATGGCCGCTCCCGTCAGTGGCCCTGTCGAGGCCATCAAGGTGGAGCAAGGCGTGACCTTGTTCTCAACCGACCGACCGCTGTGGCAGCGCGATGAGGACTTTGTCTACTACCTCTACCTGCTGATGAACGCCTATCCTGTGCTTCGCCAGCGTGTAGGCTGTGTCTACAGCTATATGATTAACAACATCGACTACCTGCGTCGCCAACGTCCTGAACTCTACCGCCGCATTACTGATGTGGTGCCCAACCTCAGCGCGCTGAGCCATGACCTGGCACAGAGCGTGCTCGAGCGGCTGGAGCAGACGTTTGACCGCTTTAGCGGCAGCAACGATGTGAGCGTACTAGGCGCTCGGTTCTACCATAAGCGCGTGCTTGACATTCGTACCGGAGCGTCGCAGAGCGACTTCGTCATCCAACCCACCATGCCGCAACCCGAGGGTACCACCATGCCTCTGGTGTTGCGCACGGGCTTTAATGGTTCGGTGGAGCACTACCGATACATCGACAAGGAGTGGGACAGCGCCACCGAGGTGCTCGCCGCGGGCCTCCCCCTGGCCGAGCGCAAGTTGCCCGACACCAGCATCCAGTACCCCTTCCTCACCACCGACGACCTACTCACACCCGACCTGGTGCGCCTGAGCAACGCCATCGACACCGACCACTACTTTGACGGCAATCTGCGGCCCAATGGCCTTACTGCCTCACGCGGTTACTTATTGCCGCTGAAGCCAGAGTTCTTCCGATGGTTCACTGCCGCCGACTTGCGTGGGCGCGTCGTGGGGCGCAACATGATGGACATCGAGGAGTTGGGTGACGGCAGTGTACAAGTAACCCTGCGCATCCCCATCAAAAAGCGCTGCATCGAGCTGACGCGGCGTTATCTCACCACGAGCGACCCCACTTGGCAGTGGGACGAGCGTCGTGGCACGGGCCGCATGGTTGACGCCATCATGAGCATGAGCCTCTTCCCGTTTGTTCGCACTGACCGCAACGACGACTATACCGTTCAGCTGTTCTCCATGATTCCTGATGGCCAGGTTTCGCTACGCTTCTTGCGTGACGGCGGGACGACGGCCGGCATCAACACCACCGACAAGGTGCGGCGCACAGGCGTTCCCACCACCACCTACTACGACATCGACGGCACCTGGGACTATGCCGAGGCCACCGTACACATGCCGCTAGGCAACTTCCCCGGTATTATCCTACCGCAATGGAAGACTTATGCCCCATCGGCCCGTGAACTGGTCTTCGCCGTTGACTTTGGTACCACCAATACCCATGTCGAGTGGGCCGACCGTGGCCAAGCCTCGCAGCCGCTCACATTCGACTGGAGCAGTGGCCAAGTGCTCATTGCGTCGTTGCTCAAGCAAGGCGGACTAGACATCGCCGAGCAGCTGCAGCGCATTGAGTTCCTGCCGCGAGTCATTGACTCGGTCTACGGTTTCCCGCTGCGCTCGTCGCTGGCGCGCAACCAGGGCAGTGACGGCGGCAACAAGCTGTTCCACGACCTGAATATCCCATTCCTCTACGAGCGCAAGTTCTTTGACGGCTACGAGGTGACCACCAACCTCAAGTGGATGGGCGACACCACACTGGCGCGTGAGTTCCTGCGCGAACTGATGCTGCTCATCAAGGCGAAGGCGTTGCTTGAGAATGCCGAACTGAGCCGCACGCAGGTCATCTATTTCTATCCTGTGAGTATGGGCGGCAGCGACCGCCGCAAGCTTCAGGATGCTTGGGAAGACCTCTACCGCACTTATATGGGCGACGACCTGACGCATCTGCAGGCCTATCCTGAGAGTATCGCTCCTGCGTTCTACTACAAGGGCGCAGCTGTGAGCGGCAGCAGCTATGTCAGCATCGACATCGGTGGCGGTACCAGCGACATCGTTGTCTACCAGCCCACCACCGACCGTTTGGGCAGTGTACCAACCGCTATTTCGTCGTTCCGCTTTGCCGGCAACGCGCTGTTTGGCGACGCCTTCGGCGAGCGTGATGCCGACACTAACCCCTTGCTGCAGCACTACAGCCAGTACTTTACGCGGCTCATCGAGAACGACCGCACTTCGGGCATCAGCTACCTCACGAGCATCTTGCAGGGCATCATGCGGCAGAAGCGCAGCGAGGACATCAACGCGTTCCTATTCTCGATAGAGAATGTCGAAGAGCTGCGCAACCTGCGCGACATCGACCGCAACCTCTATAGCTACAACACCTTGTTGCGCAATGATGAACAACGCAAACTGGTATTCCTCTACTTCTACACTGCGCTAATCTACTACATCGCTCGCACCATGCGTGCACGCAATTTTGAGAAGCCCAAGCAGGTGTACTTCAGCGGCACGGGTTCCAAGATTCTGAACATCGTGGGCAGCCACAATCAGGTTGAGGAACTGACGCAGCGCATCATTGAGCGAGTCTTTGACGAGCAGTACACCGAGAACTTTGAGGTGAAGGTGGAGACCGAATGCCCCAAGCAGATTACCTGCCGTGGCGGCATCAAACTCGAGAACCAACGCCTGGACGGTCAGATCAACTCGAGCATCTACAGTCCGCGCAATGTAATCGGACTCAAGTATTGTTACTCGATGCTGGGCAACGAACAGCTGACCTTCGCCCAAGTGAACGACCTGGACACCCGCTCCCAACTCGTCGAGCAGGTGCGACAGTTCAATGACTTCTTCGTCTCGCTGCTTGACAAGCCCACCAAGGATGACTATGGCATTGACAACACCGTGTTGCGCATCTTCACCGATGTGGTGGGCAACGACCTAGACAACTACCTCGCTGCCGGCATCACCAGCTATCTGGGCGGTCGCTACGAGGGCGACGATGTGGTTGAGGACGTGCCGTTCTTCTACCCCATCATCGGCACTATCCGCTACAACCTGCTCAAGAACCTTTGCAACGAGGT
>JAFZAK010000104.1 GCA_017557285.1 Muribaculaceae bacterium | reverse complement strand
GGTGGTCTACGACGCCCAGGGCGCGAAGGCAGGCGAAGAGGTCATCCGCACAGCAGGGAAACCGCATCATCTGGTGCTTGAGCCCGACCGCAACGTCATCGCCGCCGACGGCAATGACCTGTCGTTTGTGACGGTGAGCCTTGTGGATAAGAACGGCACGCTCTGCCCCGATGCGGATAACCAGTTGGAATTCAGCGTCAAAGGTGCTGCAACATTCAAGGCAGTGTGCAATGGCGACGCGACGTCGTTGGAGCCGTTCACGCAACCACGGATGAAGTTGTTCCATGGGCAGCTCGTGGTGGTGGTTCAGGCTAGTAATAAAGCAGGTAAGGCCACGCTGACTGTGCGTGACCGCAAGACGGGGTTCAAGAAGGATTTAGTGATCAGTTCTCAGTAATCAGTTGTCAGTGATCAGTTCTCAGTGATTATTCTCCTTACGAGACTTCGTCTCGCAGTACGATGACATGTTATCTACTTCGACATGCTGTTTCAGGGCCATCTGGTGCCACTTGCGGTAGCCGATAATGGCCATGACGGTGTAAAAGCCGTAGAGCATGGCGTGGAAGGGGATACCCTTGTAGAAATACAGGCCTGTACACACGAGGTCGACGGCAAACCATAGCAGCCACTGCTCAACATACTTGTGCGCGAGCGCCCACATGGCAACGATTCCCACGGCTGTAGTAAAACTGTCCAAAACAGGCACCGTACTAGGGGTATGGTTTTCCAGGAACCAATAGATGACCAACCAGATGACCGCGATGATAGCCAAGATGACTGCCATCACACGAGGCGGCGTGTGTCGGATGTCTTTCGAGTCATTTTCGGCAGACTTTTGTGGTTCATGCGCGTGCTTGCTGGCTTTGAATCGCCACACGATAAAGCCATAAACTGCAGCCAGGACATAGTAGACCTCCATGCCGAAGTCGGCATACAAGCCCCGCTCATAGTATAGCCACCCATTGACGATGGGCATAATCACGCCCGCAAGCCACAACCAGATGCTGGCACGGTATTCGAGCCACAGATAAACCAGGCCGATGACCGTGCCAGCAATGTCAATGA
This sequence comes from Muribaculaceae bacterium, assembly GCA_017557285.1. Classification (GTDB taxonomy): domain Bacteria; phylum Bacteroidota; class Bacteroidia; order Bacteroidales; family Muribaculaceae; genus Sodaliphilus. The sequence continues at coordinate 7,067 of JAFZAK010000104.1, read as the reverse complement.
ACAGAGTCCAATCCATCAAAACTTGAATGTGAGGTGGACAAGGAGGTTCATTCTTGCCATGGGATAGAACATGGGCGAACTGACTAGTGTCATTGTGCCGTCGGCAGCGTGATAAGCTGCAGTCTGCGAATAACCGTTAGTCTCATACTTCTCACCGAAGAGGTTATAGATATCGGCACCAAAGGTGATTTCCTTGATGGGACGCAGTTTGAAGGTATATGACAGGCTCAAGTTGTTGACGAAGTAGGGATCAAGCGAGTCTTCCTTGTTCTCAAAGTTGTCGAGGTACTGTCGGCTCACATACTGCGTTTGCAGTGCTGCCCTGAAGCCCTTGAGATTGAAGGTGATGACACTATTCCCGATGAACGAGGGCGAGAAGGCGATGGTCGTGTTTCCCTTCTCGATGGCGGTCTGAGTCCACATCGATTCCCAGTTTTCATCATAGTCGCTTACATAACCCACATAGTTCTTGATGCGGTTTCGGCTGAGGGTCGCATTGACATCCCATCGCAGACAGTCGGCAATCTTGACACCTGCAACCAACTCAATGCCAGCACGGTAACTGTCGGGCACATTCTCGGCCATGAGTTCGCCGATTTCATTGAGTTTGCCATTGAGAACCAGTTGATCCTTATACTTCATGTAGTAGAGGTTGATGCCTGCCGACCAACGGCTGTGCTTATAGTTGTAGCCCAACTCCCAGTCGAAAAGTCGCTCAGCCTTGGGATGCACCGTCAACGGACCATCATTGTAATTGTTTCGTGTGGGCTCCTTGTGCGCCACTCCAAATGAAACATACGCACGATGGTTCTCGTTAATCTGCCAGTTCAGACCCGCCTTGGGGTTGAAGAAGTCAAAATCCTCGTCGATGTCCAGGATCTGCATCCGCTCGGGAGAGGCAGTCCAATCCCACTTGTCGTTCACACCAGAGATGATGTAACCAATGTGGCGATACTGCAAATCGGCATAGGCACTGAGTCCTTTCCAAATGGTGTAATTACCCTTGGCATAGATGTTAAAATCATTTTTCTCAGCTCGGTTGCGGTAGTATTCATGGCTGGGGTCAAGTTCACCCACGTAATTCTCAACCCAGATAACATTTCCCGTGTGGTCGTTGACATATCGATTGAATCCTCCGCCCAGCGTAGCATTAAATTGCCCACCTTCATAGTTCAATGAGAACACCGCGCCACCAAATCCGCTGTCCAGATTCTTCCTGCGCACGAGGTTAGACTTCTTGACCGTTGTGGACACATACTCACCCGTCGCCTGGTTGAGCGTGGTGAGTGTGAAGGGCACCAAGCCATACTCCTTGAGTGTGCGTGCGTTCTTGTACTCCTGATAATAGCCTTCACCATCGGTGTAGTGTACACCCAGGTTCCAAGTCCACAAAGGTCCGAAGTGATGTTCCCACAACAGTTGATAGTTCGTCTGGCGGTAGATGTCCTTCTGGTCCTTGTAGAAGCCGACAACCTTCCCGTCACGCTTGATTTCGCCGTTGGGGTTGTAAGTGCGGTCTTTCTCAAGCATCTCGCGGCTGATGCCGTCCCAAGCATGGTAAGTGTCTTCCTTTCCACCAAAGGTGATAAAGCGCACACTGGCATTTTCGTTGAAGTAGCCTGCCTGTGCATAATAACTCTTGAGTGACGAGGTCGCACGGTCGCGGAAACCATCGCTGGCAATGTTGCTCAGTCGAGCCTCAAATGCCCAATGACCGCCCAGCAGTCCACTTCCCAACTTGAGCGTCTCTTTGTGGGTGTTGAACGAACCAAACGAGCCCGACACCTCGGCAAACGGCAGGGTGGAGAATCGTTGTGTACGCATGTTGATGCTTGCGCCAAACGCTCCGGCGCCATTGGTCGAAGTGCCCACGCCTCGTTGCACCTGTATGTCGGCGAGCGACGATGCCAGGTCGGGCGTGTTGACCCAGAAGATGGAGTGGCTCTCGGCATCGTTCATGGGGATATCGTTGCTGGTGATGTTGATGCGTGTTGCATCGGTACCACGCACGCGTATGCTCGTGTAGCCCACCCCAGCACCTGCATCACTGGTTGTGATTACACCCGGTGTGGTCGACAGTAGGAAAGGCAGGTCTTTGCCGTGGTTCACGACCTCAAGTTGTTCTTTAGTGATATTAGTAAACGCAACAGGAGTGTTGCTTGATGCACGTGTGGCCAAAACATCCACTTGCCGGAGTGCCACAGTGTCGGCATTGTTGGTCTGTGCCCAACCTGCCATGGTTGCACTCATCAGAGCCGCAACCATCAAGAAAGTCTTCTTTTTCATTGTTCTTTAATAAGTTTTGTTCTCTACGCCGGCATGACCCGGATCAGATTCCATGGGTATGATCTCAGCCGTCTCATGGTGACGGCACCCCCAAACTCATCGAAATCGGGTGCAAAGATACAATATAATTAAGAATTAAGAATTAAGAATTGAGAATTTTTGTCTCAAGTGCGTTTTATTATTTTGAGACTGCGGTGAGGGCTGTGGACAGTTTAGGCTTGAAGTTGCGGGTGCGTCGGACGATGATGCCTCTTGCCGTCGAAATTTCCAGTTTATAGATATCCTTGTCGAGGATTCGTCCCAGTTGTGCCAATGTGATGGGATAATAGCATCGGACATAGTAATAAGTACGGTCGCTCCAACGTCGAATCAACACATCGCGCTTTCCCACTTCGCGGTCAGTGGCCAGCGTGATGACCGAACGGTCACGCAAGTGCAGCAGCAACTGGCTGCCTACAGGCACGTTGATTCGCCCCTCATCGTAGGTCATCACCAACCAGTAGGCTATGGTATCGGCACTGGCTTGGGCCTCGAGTGCGAATGACACCGCATCGAAGTAGTGGTCATAAGCCACTTGCGGTGGCGACACCACCGCCCCCGCCTTTGTCGCAAGGAGCAAACCTATCAGTATGTGCAACAACCTTTTCACGCGGCAAAGATACGAATTAATTAAGAATTGAGAATTGAGAATTGAGAATTAAGAATTATTTGAGGGGTGACTTTGTGAGTCCACCCGGATGCCGTCTCGCCTTTTCAATAGAAATCACTATAAGTGGCTATTGGGTGGATGGTAATTTGTTTGTAATTTTGCAGCCATGAAATTGAAATGGCTGGTAATTGCTTTAGCATGGTCAAGCGCCATGGCGCAATCGCCTGACTATCAAATAGACACACTACAACTTGATGACATCGAGGTGACTGCCATCAAGCAATCGGGGGCATCGGTGCAGGGGGCATCGGTGACTCTCTTGTCACGCCGCCAAGTGGAACAAAACTCTTTGCTTGGCAGCAAGACGATGGCCGAGATGGTTCCTAACCTGTTCATTCCCGACTATGGCAGCCGCATGACGTCGACCATCTATGTGCGTGGCATCGGCGCACGCATCGACCAGCCTGCGATGGGTCTTAACATCGACAATGTGCCCGTGCTATGCAAGGAGAACTATGACTTCGACTTGATGGATATCAGCCGCATGGAGATGTTGCGCGGCCCACAAAGCATCCTCTATGGCCGCAATACGATGGGCGGCGTGATGAACATCTACACGCTGTCGCCACTGAACTACCAAGGCACGCGTCTGCTTGCCGAGTACGGGTCGCACAACGCCTGGAAGGCGGGGGCAAGCCACTATCACAAGTTCGGCAACCAGCTGGGACTATCGGCCTCGGCCTATTACACCTCGACCGACGGCTCACACCGCAATACCTACAATCACAAGTTCACTGACTGGGAGAATCAAGGCAGCGGCCGTGTGAAGCTGGAGTGGCTCCCTGGTGCCGACTGGCATGTGAGCAACACATTGTCGTTGTCGGTAAGCCGCCAGGGTGGCTACCCCTATGAGTATACTGCCACGGGCCAGATAGCCTATAATGACACCTGTTTTTATCGCCGCACAGCGGTCATGGACGGCCTGACGGTGCAGAAGCGCAATGCCCACTATACCCTGTCGAGCATCACCAGTTATCAGTATCTTGACGATAACATGACGCTCGACCAGGACTTCACTCCCCTGCCCTACTTCACGCTGACGCAGGCGCGCCAAGAGCACGCTGTGACTGAGGATCTGGTTGCTCGAAGTCATGGCGGCAATGCCTACCAATGGACGTTGGGCGCATTTGGCTACTACCGCCACATGAACATGCAGGCCCCCGTAACCTTCAAGGACACTGGCATCGCCGAACTGATTGAAGGTCACCGCAACGAGGCCTTGCCAAATTATCCCATTCGCTGGGACGAGCGTTCGTTCGTGCTGGGCAGTGAATTCACCATGCCCACCTGGGGCGCGGCGCTTTACCATCAATCAAGTTATCGCTGGAATCGCTGGACATTTGTCGCCGGCCTGCGTTTGGACTATGAGCATGCCACGTTGCGCTATCACAGCCACACCCAGACGGGTTTCAGCACCATCAAGCAAGCCGACGGCAGCACATTTGCCCACGATGACATCCACATCGACGACCACGGTACACTCAAGAAAGACTTCGTGCAATTATTGCCCAAGTTTATCGTTACCTATGACATGAGCAACAATGCCAGCCTCACCCTGACCGTGTCGAAAGGGTCAAAGGCCGGCGGGTTTAACACGCAGATGTTCAGCGACGTGCTACAACAGCGGTTGATGGGCATGATGGGCATCGGCGCGAGCTATGATGTGGACCAAATTGTGGGATATCGCCCCGAGAAGGCTTGGAACTACGAGCTGGGGTTGCACTGGGATGCTTGTGATGGTCGGCTGACCACCGATGCAAGCGTGTTCTACCTGGACTGTCGCGACCGCCAACTGACCATCTTTCCCGATGGCACCACCACCGGCCGCGTCATGACCAACGCCGGTAAGACCCGCAGTGTGGGTGGCGAGTTGTCGGTCCATGCCCTGCCATGGAGCGGCGGTGACCTGCTGGTGAGTTACGGCTTCACCGACGCGCGCTTTGTCGAGTACAACGACGGCAAGGATGATTATCGTGACTGCTATGTGCCCTACAGTCCGCGCCACACCTTATATGTACAGGCATTGCACACATTCTCGCTGAACAGTGGCGACTGGGCCCGCGAGTTGACACTCGACGCACATGTGCGTGGTGTGGGCGAGATTTACTGGAATGAGGCCAACACGTTGCGGCAACCGTTTTATGCCCAACTGGGCGCCAGTGTGACGCTCGCGGGCAAGCACTACTCGCTGCAGCTGTGGGGTCGCAATCTGACCGACACGCGATTCAGCACGTTCTACTTTGTGTCTATCGGGCACGAGTTCCTGCAGCGCGGCCAAGGCCGAACGATAGGAGCAACATTAAGAATACATATATAAAGGCCTCACCCCCAACCCCTCTCCGGGGGGAGAGGGGAGATTACATGAATACTTGTTTAACAGAATAAAAGACGAAGAAATGAAAAAGATTATGACCCTGATGGCTCTAGCAGCCATGACCTTGGGAATCGCCTCGTGTGGCGATGACAATCCTATCACGGAAGACAATGTGAGTTTTGGCGTCAAGAATTTGATTTCCAAGACTGTGAGTGGAAACACTTTTTTTGACTACACCAACAGCAAACTGCGTTTTGACCTCAACTACCTTGCCGACACGGCCTGTCTGCATGTGCTGGACACCAAGTTCAATCAGCGCATGCCTGTGACCGTCTCTTTCAGCCTGAGCGGCATGAAGGTCGATTACTCAGCCCGTGACCGTTTCACGCTAACTGGTACCGGCTATGACCCCATGGAGAGCATGGGTTACCAGGTGAATAATGTTCGTTGCAATGTTAACGCATCGTTGAATATGTACTATCTTGCCTACGATGTAGTGAGCAGCAATGGCACATCGAAGGTCTACGTCTACCCGAAGTCCATCTTGTCGGTCCTGGAAGACAATAACCTGGACTATGACGACGCAACTGAACTGTACTTCACTTTCAAGTGCGCCCTGAACGACGAAAACAACTATGAGGGCGATGTGCTGATGAGCAATGTTCAGTTCCAGATTGGTGAGCGCACGTCTCCTAAGATGACCATCCGCATCCCCTACGACGATCATGTGACAATTACCGGCACTACGACAGGCTATGTGGTCACTGGCACCGGCATCACCGGCAAGTATCAACAGGGCGGTACTGAAATCCCGTTTGAACAGAGCACGATTGACAACTTGGAGATTATAATCGATGTCGTGAACAAGCAGTATAGCATCTCGTTTGATTGCATGGGAGGTTCATTTGCAAACAGCGGAAAGCTTTATCTTTAATGAGTAGTTGACATCCCATACCCATTGAGTGCGATAGTCATAGTGATTATCGCACTTTTTGTTATTTTCGATTAAATATCTTTAAAATCGGCTCAATATTTGTTATAAAACTAGAGAAGGTGCGTTTAATAAGATAAAATGGCTTACATTTGCACATTAAATATTATTAAGGCGAATTATGAAGAAGATTCTATACATGCTAGCGGCAGTTGTTGCTTTGACGATGGTGAGTTGCGGCGATGATGGTCCCGTGATTCCCCGCGATCGCGACATCGAGTTCAGCACGTTCGAGTTGTTCCACATCGGTGGCACAACGCCCACGACATCGCTTCAGTCGTGCGCCATTACCATTCACCGTAAGAGCTCGACTGCCGACTTCACCATCAAGGTCGCTCCGAACGGCACCGTCCAGACCTTTGCCTTGACTGGCGTTGCGTTGACCTATGACGAAGACAAGAACATCTATACTGCCCGCACCTCCTCCACGAGCGACCCTCGTGTGACCAACTTTGTAGCATATCTCGATTGCAATGACTATATTGCCGATATGAGTTTTCTGCTTGACGGCACGACCCAAGTGACCGGCACCAGTAACCAGTTGTTCTACGAGCCCGTCAGTACAGCCATGACCTTCAGCGACGGCACCAGCGGAACTCATCCCTACGGAAGCTACTTGTTTACGCTCCATCCCGACGGCAACACTGTCGACCTCAACATCGGTGACTTGGTGCAACTGAAAGATACCCTAAGGTATAGTATCATTCAACTCGAAGGATTGCCCTTGACGGTTACCACTACCGGCTACCACATTGCCAGCGACGAGT
>JAFZAK010000103.1 GCA_017557285.1 Muribaculaceae bacterium | reverse complement strand
GCGAGTCAGCATTGTGTCGTTGAACCAATGTATCAGTACCTTCCCGTTGGGATCCCAAGGGGCTATGACGGTGCTATAATACGATGTGTTGGACATCTGCTGGGTGAACCACTTGTCGTTGGCCTCGCGCCATTCTTTATATTTGTCCTCCACACCATCATCGAGGCACGAGCTCAAGCTGAGGCTCGCAGCGCCCAACAAACCGATGATTAACAGTAACTTCTTCATTGTCTCAACTCAATTTTCGCAACAACGTGTTCAGGCTGCACTCGCGGCCGATGATGGCGGGCAGCTCATCGATCGCGACACGCACTTGCTGCATGGTGTCGCGGTCACGCAGGGTGACGGTGTTGTCCTCGACGGTCTGGCCGTCGACGGTGATGCAGTAGGGTGTGCCGATAGCGTCGTGCCGACGGTAACGCTTGCCCACCGAGTCCTTCTCGTCGTACTGGCAGGCGAAGTCAAACTTCAGCATCTGCATAATCTCGTGGGCCTTCTCGGGCATGCCGTCCTTACGCACCAGCGGCAGGATGGCGCACTTGACGGGTGCGAGCACCTTGGGCAGATGCAGCACCACGCGGCTGTCGCCGCCCTCAAGCACTTGCTCCTCGTAGCTGGAGCACAGCACCGACAGGAACATGCGGTCTACGCCAATCGACGTCTCGATGACGAACGGCGTGTAGCTCTGGTTCAGCTCGGGGTCGAAGTACTGAATCTTCTTGCCCGAGAACTTCTCGTGCTGCGACAGGTCGAAGTTGGTGCGGCTGTGGATGCCCTCCACCTCCTTGAAGCCGAACGGCATCTGGAACTCGATGTCGGTGGCGGCGTTGGCATAGTGCGCCAACTTCTCGTGGTCGTGGAAGCGGTACTTCTCGTCGCCCAGGCCCAGCGCCTTGTGCCAGCGCAGGCGGTGCTCCTTCCAGTACTCAAACCAGCGCAGCTCCTCGCCCGGACGTACAAAGAATTGCATCTCCATCTGCTCGAACTCGCGCATGCGGAAGATGAACTGGCGAGCGACAATCTCGTTGCGGAAGGCCTTGCCAATCTGTGCGATGCCGAACGGGATGCGCATGCGCCCGGTCTTCTGCACGTTCAGAAAGTTCACGAAGATGCCCTGCGCGGTCTCGGGACGCAGATACACGTCCATCGTCGAGTCGCTGCTGCTGCCCATCTGCGTCTTGAACATCAGGTTGAACTGGCGCACGTCGGTCCAGTTGCGTGTGCCGCTGATGGGGTCGGCAATCTCCTGGTCCACGATGATCTGCTTCAGCTCGGCGAGGTCATTGGCGTTCATCGCCTTCTCAAAGCGGGCGTGCAGCGCGTCGCGCTTGGCCTGGTGCTCGAGCACGCGGGGATTCGTCTGGCGGAACATCGCTTCGTCAAAGCTGTCGCCGAAGCGCTTGCGGGCCTTCGCGATCTCTTTGTCAATCTTGTCGTCAATCTTGGCAATCTCGTCCTCGATGAGCACATCGGCGCGGTAGCGCTTCTTGCTGTCGCGGTTGTCAATCAACGGGTCGTTGAACGCGTCAACGTGTCCCGATGCCTTCCAGATGGTGGGGTGCATAAACACGGCCGAGTCGATGCCCACGATGTTCTCGTGCAGCAGCGTCATCGCCTCCCACCAATAGCGCTTGATGTTATTTTTGAGTTCCACGCCGTTCTGGCCATAGTCGTACACGGCTCCCAGACCGTCATAAATCTCACTGCTGGGAAACACGAAGCCATACTCCTTGGCGTGCGATACAATCTTCTTGAAAACGTCTTCTTTCTGTGCCATATCTTTGGGGTTCTTGTAATCAAACTGCAAAATTACAACGAATTGTTCACTCACGCCAAAATGCGTGCTATAATTAACAAATCGTAACAACAGATGTACGAGGATTTAACCGCGAAGCACGCGAATCGACGCAAAACTTTTTGTTCTCTTGTACACTTGTCTTAATCAAACCGCGAACTGCGGAAATAATTTTCGCGCAGCTCGCGGTTGATCTTATGAGTTCCCCCTTTAGGGGGCTAGGGGGACAGGGACAAGGATAGTGTCATTTAATTGACGTACTCCTCGTAGAGGCCGATATACTCCATGATGTTGTCGATGGCCGTCTGACGCATGTCCAACTTGAGCGAGCCGTCATGCAACACACTCGCCACACGCGGATAGATCTTGCTCCAGTCGCTGTCCAGATAGATCTGCGCCTCAATCAGTGCGTCAATCAGCGCGATGCTCAAGCTGTGGCTCTTGTCGCGCTTGACAGCCTCGTGCGCCATCTGGCTCGCCTCGGTGACCTCGAAGTAGTTAGACATCGCCTTGCTGTAGGCATAGACACACAGCGTGCTGGCGTCCAATTTCTTGAACAGCTTGTCGAGCGTCTTCACTTTGTACTTCTTCATCAGGTACTCGCTTAACTGCTGCTCGATGTTGTTGCCGTCAAAGCTCCAACCCAGTTTGTTGACCACGGCGAGGCGGACATCGACGGGAGAATTCTTGTCAGCGAGGAAGTTCAGCAGGGTGGTGGGCAGGAAATCGCCCGGCTCAATACCAGCCGCCATCTCCACCATCGGGTTGGCATCATAAGCTACACTGAAATCGGTGGACGTCAGGGGCGAGTCGGCCCAAGATGCGGCTGCCCACATCACCATGAGCGTGGCCGCGATAAGCATTCTTTTCATTGTCTTAAGGGTTTTAGGGGGTTATCTGCCCACAAAGATACAAAATCCATGCCAATTTCAATGATTTTTACCGAGAATAATATAATTCTCCATCAAAATGGTCAGTCAGCCCTAAAAATTCTCAATTCTTAATTCTCAATTCTCAATTTATTATTGTATCTTTGCAGTCTAAATTTAGATAAGCTATGCTGAAAGAGAATATCATCAAACTGTACGAGAAAAGCTTTATCGACAACTGGGAGTTGCCGGCACTGAGCGACTATAACGATGGTACCAAACTGACCTACGGTGACTTTGCACGCAACATTGCCAAGCTGCACCTGCTCTACGACGCCTGCGGCATCAAGGCGGGCGACAAGGTTGCACTCATCGGCAAGAACACCCCCAACTGGGTGACCGTCTATATGGCCACCATCACCTATGGCGCGGTCATCGTGCCCATCCTGCAGGAGTTCAACCCCACCGATGCACAGCACATCATCAACCACAGTGAGGCGGTGCTGCTGTTCTCGAGCAAGGCTGTGTGGGACGCGCTCGACTTTGAGCAGATGCGACGCATCCGTGCAGCCGTCTCGCTCGACAAGATGCAACTCTTTGCCGAGAAAGAAGGCGAGAGCATTGGCGAGGCGCTCAACAACCTGCCACAAGCCTTCGACAAGAAATATCCCAACGGCTTCTATCGCAACGACATCCGCTATGCCGACGTGCCTGCCGACGCATTGATGGAGCTGAACTACACCAGTGGAACCACGGGCTTCAGCAAGGGCGTGATGCTCACTGGAAACAACCTGTGCGGCAACGTCATCTATGGCATCAATTCGGGCTTGCACTATAAGGGCTCGCGATGCTTGTCGTTCCTGCCTCTGGCACATGCCTACGGCTGCGCCTTCGACATGCTCACGCCCCTGGCTGTGGGTAGTCATGTGATGTTGCTGGGACGCATCCCCTCGCCCAAGATCCTCGTCAAGGCACTGGGAGAGTTCAAGCCCCACCTGGTGATGTGCGTGCCGCTGATTCTCGAGAAGATCTACAGCAAGATGATTGTCCCGATGATCAGCAAGGGCATGCTGCGCTGGGCGCTTGCGGTGCCTTATCTGGACAAGCGCATCTACGCCCAGATTCGCAAGAAACTCATCGAGGCCTTTGGCGGCGAGTTTGAGGAGATTATCGTAGGCGGCGCACCCTTCAACGCCGAGGTCGAGGAATTCCTTTACAAGATCAAGTTCCCCTTCACCGTGGGCTACGGCATGACCGAGTGCGGCCCGCTGGTGAGCCACACCCCTTGGCGCGAGTTTGTCCTGCACAGCGCTGGCCGCGTTTTGCCGGGACTGATGGAGTGCAAAATCTTGAGCGACGACCCGGAAAACATCCCCGGCGAAATCTGCGTCCGTGGCGAGAATGTGATGCTGGGCTACTTCCACAACAGCGAGGCAACCGAGAAGGTGCTGCACGAGGACGGATGGCTCCACACCGGCGACATGGGAACGCTTAGCGCCGATGGTACCATCTTCATCAAGGGACGACTCAAGACCATGCTGCTGGGCAGTAGCGGACAGAACATCTATCCTGAGGAAATCGAGGCGAAGCTCAACAACATGCTCTATGTCAATGAGAGCCTCGTGGTCATGCGCGAGGGCAAGCTGATTGCCTTGGTCTATCCCGACTATGAGGTCATGGACCAGTTGGGTGTCACGCGCGACCAGTTGCCCGAACTGATGGAGAAAATCCGTGCCGAGCTCAACACGCTGGTGGCGCCCTACGAGCGTATCTCCAAGATTCAGCTCATCGCCACCGAGTTTGAGAAAACACCCAAGCGCAGCATCAAGCGATACCTCTACAGCAATTAAGGGAGTGTATCGTGTTGCCGCAAAACAGCGCTCCCCCCTCTTCAGGGGGGGCTGGGGGGGGCTCCGATGCTGGGAGGGACTCCTCCTGGCATTGCTCTTTGTACTCGTCGGCTGCGGTGAGCAGTCGATGGGCGACCATGTGATTGCGCAGAACAACGAGTTCTGTGTGACCGGCGATAGCGTGAGCCAGGGCGAGGTGACCGTCAGCGCAGTCTCCCCGCTGGAGCTCACGGGAATGCCTACCATCGAACAAGCCCAACAGATGCTGCAGCGCCTTGCTGGCACCGATACCATCCCTTATCACCTCACAGCTGGCACCACCGCCACCCTTACAACACACGACCGCTATCCCCTGTACCAGTCTCAACAAATGCTCGTTGACGCCCTCTACAATCTGTCGGTGGGCGATATTGTCGCGAACTACAATCAGGTAGGAGGATTCAACGTACACCAAGATCACAACACCCTCTATGGAGCCATTTATCTCTCGCTGGCCTTGCTCGACCCCCAGCGGGCGATGGCTACACTGCGCAATCAAGTCGAGGACCGGCTCGTCATGCAGTATGAGGGCACATGGCCCGTCTGCGACGACCGCATGGCCTGGCCTGTGGCGGCGTGGGAGGTCTATTGCGCCACGGGCGACAGGCAATGGCTTGAGGAGGCTTACGACATCACCCTCAACACCATCGACGAACAACTCGCTGTGCAGTTCGATAATGCCGACGGACTCATGCACGGAGGGCAGTTGGCGCGATATGCCGCAGGGAACTACTACCCCGACTGGACCGATGCCATCACCGTCACGCAAATCGAGACGCTCATCAACAATGTGCTGGCAGTGCGGGCCATGGAGGTCGCAGGAGAGATGGCCGAGGAACTGGGCGAAACGCCCCCCTACGAGCAGGAGGCACAGCGCTTGCGCGAGGCAGTCAACCAAGCCATGTGGGACGAGAACCGCGGACGATACAGCGCCTATCTGATGGGACGCTTCGGTGCCATGCGAGCACCGCTCGCCGATAACATGGCACAGGCTTTGGCGGTGGTGTGGGACCTGGCCGATGACGACCGCTCAACGACGCTGGTCGAAAAGACACCGATTGGTCACAGGGGCATTCTGTCGACCTATCCTGCTGCCAACATTGAACCCTATCTCGAACAACCCTCCTGGGCGCTCACACAGGCCTATTGGAACCTGGCCTGCGCCACCGTGCGCAACGAGCATGCGCTGCGCCGAGGACTTGCAGCGCTTTATCGGGCGCTAGCCCTTTATAACCCCCAACACCTGACCATCGAAGGGCATCACATCAACACGCTCTCAACTGCAGCGGGCAATGTGGCCATGGTATTACGCGTGTTTGCCGGCATACGCCTCAAGCCAGAGGGCATTGAGTTTGCGCCAAACGTGCCTGAATGCCTGGCGGGAAACAAAACATTGCTCAACTTCCCCTATCGTGATGCAACCCTCGACATCACCATCGTAGGAACGGGCAATGACATCAGTGTGATGACACTCGACGGACAGGAGGTAGAGGGGAACTTCATCCCTGCCGACATACAGGGGCACCACAATCTGCTCATCAAGCTGCAGAAGGGCAAGGCGGGTTCTCACAAGGTAACGATGGCATCTGAGGCGCAACTGCCGAAAACACCCGATGTCCAGTGGCAAGTTGACTTGGGGCATATAGCTCCGTGGCAGGCTGACTTGGGTTACAAGTTGGTCATTAACGGCGCCCGCAGTTACAGCATCAGCGACAGCACATTCAAGTTGCCGCCATTGCCGCCACTGGCTGAAGTCAGTGTTGTGGCAGCTAACCGATATGGTTTCAGCCTTCCCTCACGGCACACAGTCTCCTACTCCAATCCGCCCATCGTCGTTACGACGCCCGACAGCACCTTGCAGGCCGACACGCTTGCACTCACCATACATACCGACCATGCTGGGACCTACTATGCATGCGCCGATTATACCATTACCGAGGGATGCGACATCATCTTAATTGAGGCAAACGGACATCAGCAAGGCGTGTTCTATCTGCCCGCGACAGGCACACTGTCGGCACAGCGTTGCGCCCTCACCACCCTGCGCTTGCTGCGAGGCGACAACCACCTCATCCTTCGCCGGTATCGCATCGGCTACCGCGCCACTCTCCGCCGCATCCTCTTCTTGCACTAGTTGACATAAATTGACGATATGAGAAAACTAAATCTTACTTTGCTGCTGGTGGCGATGGCTGCTGCAGCGCTCACGACCCAGGCTGGCGAGGCGCGACTGATGCGCTTTCCGGCAACCAATGGCACTGAGGTCACTTTCAGCTATGCCGGTGACCTCTACCGAGTTTCTATCCACGGCGGCACTGCCCAGCGCTTGACCGCACACGACGGCTATGAGGCGTTTGCACGCTACAGCCCCGACGGACGCCAGCTGGCATTCACGGGCCAGTATGACGGCAACACCGAGGTCTATGTGATGCCCGCCACCGGCGGCACACCACGCCGCGTGACCTTCACGGCGAGCAACCCGCGCGACGACTGGGGCGACCGTATGGGCCCGAACAACATCACGATGACCTGGACACCCGACGGCAAAGGCATCATCTACCGCAACCGCATCAGCGACAGCTTTGACGGTCAACTGTGGCAGGCGCCCCTCGACGGCGGCATGGCGAAACAGCTTCCGCTGCCCGAGGGCGGTTTCTGCAGCTACAGCCCTGACGGCCAGAAGTTGGCCTACAATCGCGTGATGCGCGAGTTCCGCACCTGGAAGTATTACCGCGGCGGCATGGCCGATGACATCTGGATTTGGGACACGAAGGCCGAGAAAATCACCAATGTCACAAACAACGTGGCGCAAGACATCTTCCCAATGTGGATTGGCGACGAGATCTACTACATCAGCGACCGCGACAAGACGATGAACATCTTTGTCTACAACACCGCCACGGGCGCCACAAGCAAGGTGACAAACTATACCGACTACGACGTGAAGTTCCCCAGCTGCGGTGGCGGAGTCGTCGTGTTTGAGAAAGGCGGATACCTCTATAAGCTTGACCCCAAGACCAAACAGGTGCAGCAAATCCGTGTTGAACTTGACGATGAGGGCACTTGGGCACGCACTGCGTTGCGCGAGGTCAAGGACTTCGTCACCAATGCCCACCTGGCCCCCGACGGCAACCGCATGGTGGTCACCGCCCGCGGTGAGGTGTTTGACCTGCCCGTCAAGAAGGGCGTGACACGCAACCTCACACACACACCCGGCGCCCACGAGCGTGCCGCCCAGTGGAGCCCCGACGGCAAGTGGATTGCCTACATCAGCGACATCACCGGCGAGACCGAACTGTGGATGCGTCCAGCCGAAGGAGGTGACCCCGTCCAGCTCACCCGTGACAACGACACCTAT
>JAFZAK010000102.1 GCA_017557285.1 Muribaculaceae bacterium | reverse complement strand
TCATCTCCATGCCGTTCCATTCCATGATGCCATACTGGCGGTCGCGCGTCGTGCCGCTAGTATCGTTGACGATGGCCGCCCGCGTTTGCGTCAGCCTATTGAATAATGTCGACTTGCCCACATTGGGCCGTCCCACAATTGCTACTAGTCTTCCCATCTTTTGAGTTATTTGCCCCCAGTAGGGCAGTTAGTTATTTCGGGCTGCAAAGGTACAAAAAAGTTTTCAGTTCTCGGCTGTCAGTCATCAGTTTTAAGCATTTGGCTTACATTGACATCTAGAAAACTGACGAGTGTCTTGCTTAGGCAGCGAGGAGGTCGAGAAGTTCGAAGACACCCTCGGTGGTCTGATTCAGGTGGGTGCGCTCGATGCAAGTGCCCATCAGGGCGAACACGAGTTCTTGCGCCATGTTGGTGGCGAGGTTGTCGGTGGTGGCCAGGCCGACGATGGCCCAGCATAACGTGACAAGTTTGATGATGTAAAGTCGTGCCATGACTGAATTGTGTTTAGAGGTTAGAAAAAAGGAAGCATGTTTTCCACAGCACCTGGTGTCGCCAGTGCGCTCCGACACAGCTATGGGCCGTGGCGGGCGCACCCGGCACTACAGGGCGGGTTTAGAGCATCGCAGTGTCAACACGACACGGCAATGAGGGGACCTTTACAATCGTTAAGGGTTGATAATTAAATCAAGTCAGCATCACTCAAACAATAGTACTTCATCACGAAGTAGGGGCTCGGCCTCCGCGTGGGTGGTCGTCAACTAACGTGTGTGACCTGTGGTCGGGAAGACGATGGTTCCCTAGTCAAGCAGGCTGGTACGAAATAGGATTGTGGGTTTTCATGGCAGTCCTTCGGCATCAATGGGCATCGCCTCAATAATGCTCAAGCAAGCTTGGCATTGTGTTCGGCTCGCACCATTGGTCTCTGCTGCCTTGAAAGCGTGTGAAAATCATGACATTACCTTTAGATTAAGGCTACTTCAGTCATTTCAAGTTCATACATCGTGCAAAGGAAATCGTTTTAGATGAATTGACAAAATTTTTCGCGCTTTTTTTTGGAAAAAATTTAAGGCATTAGGTGATTCTAGACCATCAAGAGGCTCTAGAAGGCACTCATGTACAATAAACAAGGCATTGCATTCGTTTATTGATGACAAAGCTCCCCTAAATCCCCCCTAAAGAGGGGGACAGAGTGGTTGCTTTCTTCAATTTTGCCTTGATTGAAATGACCCGTCGACTCATCTACATATTGCTGTTTGCCCTCATCGGCGCAATGGCGGTGGGGACAACCTCGTGCAAGAGCGCGAAGATGCGTGATGCTGACGAGGCTTATGACCGTGGCGAGTATGACGCCGCGGCAAACATCTATCGCAAGCTCTACAACAAGTACAAGAACAAGGAAGACCGCTGGCGTCGCGGTGAGATTGCCTTCATGATGGGGCAGTGCTACCGCCACTTGAGTCAGGCGCAGCGTGCCAGTGCTGCCTTCCAAAATGCCATCCGTTATGAGTACGAGGACTCGATGGCAATCTTCTACTTGGCCGAGGCGCTGCACCACGACGGCAAGTGGGGCGAGGCCATCAAGCATTACAACGAGTTCCTCGAGCTGGTGCCTGACCACTGGCCCTCGCAGTTAGGTATCCGCGGATGCCAACTGGGCCCGAAATGGAAGGAGGAGGGCTCGCGCTATCAGGTAAAGAGCGCCAAACTCTTCAACTCGCGCCGCGCCGACTTCTGCCCGCAGTTCCTGGACAAGAGTGCCGACCAACTTTATGTCACCTCGAGCACCGAGAAAGCCACGGGAGAGACCAAGAGCGAGATAACTGGCACGAAAAAGAGCGACGTATTTTTCAGCAAGAAGGACGAAAAGGGACGCTGGAGCCGATTGGAGCCAGCCGGTGGCGAACTGAACACCGAGTGGGACGAGGGCATCACCTCGTTCACCCCCGACGGCTCGATGATGTACTTCGCCAAGGCCATCCGCAAGAACGCCCCGAGCAACGTCGAGATTTATACCAGCACGCGCAGCGAGGCCAAGTGGAGTGCCCCCCAGAAGTTTGAGATTACCGCCGACACCTTGAGCAGCTACGGCGACCCGGCGGTAAGCGCCGATGGCGAGTGGTTGTACTTTACCAGTGACATGCCCGGTGGCTTCGGTGGTTTGGATCTGTGGCGCATCAACCTCAAGGATAAGCATGGCACGCTCGAGAATCTGGGCGAGCAAATCAACACGCCTGGCGACGAGCGTTTCCCCTACTGCCGAGACGACAGCACGTTCTACTTCAGCAGCAATGGTCATCCCGGCATGGGCGGACTGGACCTGTTTTGCGCGAAGCTGCAGCCCTCGGGCGTGTGGTTTATCGAGAACATGGGCGCGCCGATGAACTCGCCCTACGACGACTTTGGCATTACCTATGACCGCACACAGACCGAAGCCGGCTTCTTTAGCAGCAACCGTGGCGACGGACGCGGCTATGACCACATTTTCAGCTTTGAGAAACCCGACCTGAAGGTGTGGATTAGCGGATATGTGCTCGACAAGGATGACGAACCGGTGCCCAATGCCATCATCCGCATCGTGGGTGATGATGGCAGCAACCAGAAGGCGGCAGGCAAGCCCGACGGATCGTTCCGCTTCGACTTGCAGCGAGGGGTGAACTATGTCATGCTCGCCGGCGCCAAGGGCTACCTGAACAGCAAGCAGCAGTTCCAGAGCGACTCTGAGGAGGCCGACGCCGAGTATAACGTCGACTTCATCCTGGCGGCGATGTTCAAGCCGCAGGTCATCGAGCAGATTTTCTACGACTATGACAAGGCGGCGTTGCGCGACGAGAGCAAGGAAGCGCTCGACGAGATGGTGCAGGTGATGAAGGACAACCCAAACATCACCATCGAGATGGCATCGCACACTGACCGCATCGGCAGCGACCACTACAACAATGGGCTGAGCGACCGCCGCGCCAAGAGCGTGGTCGACTATCTCATCGCACACGGCATTGCCCGCGACCGCCTCAAACCCAAGGGCTACGGAAAAACACAACCCAAGACGGTGACCAAACACATCGCCAAGCAATACCCCCAGTTCCCCGAGGGTACCGTGCTCAGCGAGGAGTTCATCAATGGGCTCAGCGACGAGGACAAGGCCGCCGCTGACCAAATCAACCGCCGCACCGAGTTCCAGGTGCTCAACACCGACTACGACCTTTACTAAGGTGTCAGGGCGCTTCGCGCTGTCAGGTGTCAGGGCGCTTCGCGCTGTCAGGTGTCTGGGCGCTTCGCGCTGTCAGGTATCAGGGCGCTTCGCGCTGTCAGGTATCAGGGCGCTTCGCGCTGTCAGGTGTCAGGGCGCTACGCGCTGTCAGGTGTCAGGGCGCTACGCGCTGTCAGGTATCAGGGCGCTACGCGCTGTCAGGTATCAGGGCGCTTCGCACTGTCAGGTATCAGGGCGCTACGCGCTATCAGAATTCTGCTGACCCCTGACCGCTCGCGCCAGCGAGCCCTCACCCTTGACTCCTAGAGGATGGGGTGGTGTTTCACTTTACCGGCATTGTAATTTTGCAGCGTCTGCTCGACATAGCCCGCACTGCGGACCCAACTTTAAACTCTAAACTTTAAACTCTAAACTAAAAAAGCCATGAACGACACCCATTCACACCAAGAGCAGGAGTTTGTCCCCGAGGTCGATGCGGCCTCGTTGCAGGGCGCCACATTGCCGCCCTCGCCACCTCCTGTGCCCCCTGAACCACTCGCGCCCACGCTTTCCGATGACCCAGAACAAGCGATGAAGCAACTTCCTGCCGCACTGGCAGAACACATCCAGGACCTGCTTGCACAGGCCGATGCCGAGGGATACCTGCGAGGCCGCAACGAGATTATCGAGGCGACACAGCACTTCCACGCGCCCGACGATAGCGAACTCACCCTTGCTGCTCCAATCCCCCGCTATAACCATAGCTCCATCTGGGACCTGTAGGGCCCCCCTCAGTCCCCCCTAAAGAGGGGGAAGCAAGAATCTCTACTAGGTATTATTTTTCAATTCTCAATTTTCAATTCTCAATTCTCAATTGGTTTAGCCATGAAAACATTTTCAACTGTGCGCCGTTGGCGCAATGCGGTGAAGTGGATGCGCCGCAACTACCGAATCATCCTCATTGTACTCATCTTTATTTTCGTCGCCATCCTCGCCTTTGGCTTCGACCTAGGCACTGGCACCGCCCTTGCGATGGCTGTCCCCGCGACCATCGTCGACGGCACCGATGGCGGTATGCACGCCGTTGATGGTCCCCTCACCACCGACATTACCCGCCAGGCGTCGCCCTCGCTCTTGCTCAACGAGATTGACCAGCAGGTTGTCAAGATCCGCCCGATGGCGACACCGCTCGACCAGATTTCCCGCTATGGCGGAGGCAAGCACGCGGGCAGCATGATCGTTGATTATTATCAAGTGGACACCAAGCCCACCAGCACCATGCTTGCCGAGTCCATCGAAGAGGGAGACGGGGTCACTCCCGGTGGCGCGACTCCGCAGTTTACGCTGTCGACCGAGAATGATGACATTTTCGACAAGACCGACACCATCCTCGTGCAAGGTGTGCTCGGCTACGAAAAAGATGGCGTGACGCCAAGCGCAAAGGAACTTGTGCTTTACGTCACCAATCGTGACAATGCCAACGGACTGAAAGTGATGGCGCTCAACGGAAAGAAGATTTCGGGTGTGCCTAACTGCCTGCCCGACATTGAGGAGGGCACGACCCTCATCCGCATGGGGCGCGCCGCGTCCGAACTTGACGTGCAAAGTCCCTCATTTGAGGCACTGCCGAACAAGGCTCAGAATTTCTGCCAAATTTTCAAGATGCAGGTCGAACAGAGCACCTTGCAGCGACTCAGCAACAAGGAAGTCAATTGGACGATGACCGACGAGGAGGAAGCTGCCATCTACGACATGCGACTGGGAATGGAAAAGTCTTTCCTTTTCGGTGTACAGCAAAAACTGTGGGACCCGAACAAGAAAGAATACATCTACCTCACGGGCGGCATTTGGCGACAGGCGGGCAAGCAGTTCAACTACACCACCAACACCTTCGACCGCGCCAAGCTCATTGACCTGCAACGAGAGGCATTCACGGGCAACAACGGCAGTAAGCGCAAAATTCTGCTCGGTGGCAGCAAACTGATTGGTTACCTCAGCAACCTCGACTACGAGAAAGTCATTCTCGCCAAGGAGAGCGTAAGCAAGTGGGGCATCGACTTCACGGAACTGCGCAGCAAGTTCGGCACGCTCTATCTGCTCTTGAGCGAGGTCTTTGACGAGGTAGGACGCAGCGAGGACGGAATCATCATCGATCCCGAGTACATCCAAAAGTATGTACACATTCCTTTCAGCACGCAAAACCTCGACCTCAAGAGTCCAGGACTGCGCAACACCGACGCACTGGTCATGACCGAGGCTTCCTGCCTGGTTCTCCGCTACCCCAAGAGCCACATGCGCATCGTCAAGCGATAGGCCAATCGCTCCTCAACCCACCATACTATATTCAACGTGAGTTCGACGAATTTACGGCCAGTAGTTCAGTGCGTTAGCAACTCCCCCTCTAAGCTAGAGGGGGTGCCCGAAGGGCGGGGGCGTGTGTCAAGGAGCATGGCAGTATCACACACTCCTCCGTCGCTTCGCGACACCTCCCCTAACTTAGGGGAGGACCTGTGTCTCAGCAACTTATTTTCGTCGAACTCACCTTAATTCAAAGGGCTTCGCAACAAAGCGGGGCCCTTTGTGTTTTCCAGACATTTTGTCGATTCATTTATTATTTGTAATTTTGCGACACCTAAGAACAGAAAGAATGATGAAACATCTGAGTGCTATAACATTGATAATACTGCTCTTGCTGATTAGTTGCCGGCAGGAAAGAGCCGTGTCACCGCGTCTGGTAGAACTTGACTCGCTCATCGCCGTGGCGCCCGATAGCGCCGCCGCGTTGCTTGAGGCCATTCCTGCCGCCTCTCTGCACGACCCCGAGGACCGTGCCTACCACGCCCTGCTCATCACCCAAGCCAAGTACAAGGCATATATCCCCGCTACTAGCGACTCGGCCATCAATCTCGCCGTGGATTACTATGTCACC
>JAFZAK010000101.1 GCA_017557285.1 Muribaculaceae bacterium | reverse complement strand
GTGATGCGCAAGGTGTTGCCTGACGCGCCCCATGAGGTGTTGCTCGTGCTTGATGGCAGCACGGGCCAGAACGCCTTTGAGCAGGCCAAGCAGTTTGTCGCCGCCACCGAGGTCAACGCACTCGCCATCACCAAGCTTGACGGTACGGCGAAGGGTGGGGTGGTTATCGGCATCAGCGACCAGTTCCAGATACCAGTCAAGTATATCGGCCTGGGCGAGGGTATGGACCACCTCCAGGTCTTTCACCGCGAGGAGTTTGTCCGCTCACTTTTCGGCAAGTAATCATGCGCAAGAATAAGGTTCAGGTCATCTCGCTGGGCTGCTCCAAAAACCTGGTTGACAGTGAGCATCTGCTGCGACAACTGCAGGCAGCCGGCTATACCATCGAGCACAACCCCAAGCGGGTTGATGCCGAGGTGGTGGTGGTCAACACCTGTGGCTTTATTGCCGATGCGCAAGAAGAGTCAATCAATGCCATCCTCCAGATGGGCGAGGCCAAGCGCCAGGGGCGCATTGGCCGCCTCTATGTTATGGGATGCCTGGCCGAGCGATTTATGGCCGACCTTATAGAAGAACTGCCCGAGGTCGACAAGTTCTACGGCAAGTTCTCATGGAAAAATCTTCTCAGCGACCTGGGCAAAGCCTATCACGATGACATCGCTGACCAACGCGTGCTCACCACGCCCAAGCATTATGCCTACTTGAAAATCTCAGAGGGCTGCAACCGTTTTTGCGCCTTCTGCGCCATACCACTCATCACCGGTCGTCACAAGTCAATTCCCATCGAGCAACTCCTCGATGAGGTGCAGCACTTGGTGGCGCAGGGTGTCAAGGAGTTCAACGTCATTGCACAGGACCTCTCGTCCTATGGTTTGGACCTTTACGGCAAGATGATGCTGCCCGAACTCATCGACCAGATGGCGCAAATCCCAGGCGTGGAGTGGATTCGTCTGCATTACGCCTATCCCACGCAATTCCCCTATGACATTCTCCCCATGATGGCGCAGCACGACAATGTATGCAACTATCTGGACATTGCTTTGCAGCACATTGCCGATCCGGTGCTGGACAATATGCGCCGACACATTACCCGCCAGGAGACACTTGACTTGCTAGCACGTCTGCGCTGCGAGGTGCCAGGCATACACATCCGCACCACACTCATGGTGGGGTTCCCGGGTGAGGGAGAGGAGGAATTTGAACAGCTGAAACAGTTTGTGCGGGAGGCGCGTTTTGAGCGCATGGGGGCGTTCGCCTACAGTGAGGAGGCAGGAACCTATGCCGCCCAGTATTTTGACGACATCATCCCCGCCCAGGTCAAGCAACAACGCCTTGACGAAATCATGGCGCTGCAGGAAGAAATCTCTCAGGAAATACAAGAGCAGAAGGTAGGGCAGACCCTGCGCGTCATCATCGACCGCGAGGACGAGGACTACTACATCGGCCGCACCCAGTGGGACTCACCCGAGGTCGACCCCGAGGTCCTCATCTCCAAGGATCAACCCCTCACGATCGGCAACTTCTACGAAGTCACCATCACCCAAGCCCTCCCCTTCGAACTCATCGCCACCCCTTGTTCCTAAGTTTTCTTGTCTTCATGTGCTTCCTCTTCGTCGTCCTCGTAGGTGCCGTAGAGGTCTTCTTCATGCTTGCGGCGAAGGGCTTCCTTGCGGCGTAGCGACCAGTAGAGTAGGGCGATAATTGCCAGACTGCCGCCAAGTACACCAAAGTAGTATAGGTACTCGCCAGCCAACAGGCGGCCACGTCCCATCCATGCCATCACGGCCAGATAAACCAGCAGGCACAAGGGAATCACTGTCGATCGTTTAGGTTTGTTGCTCATCTTCTTTCAAGTGATAATAGGGTGACTCTTCGGGGATGAATCCATTGCTCATCAACTGGTTGTAGATGTCAATGCATGCCCAGGCATCAATTGCAGCATAGCGCTGTTGCTGGGGTGTGAGTTCATCGGCCTCCCAGTTGGTCAGGCGCTGGCTCTTACTGATTTTTTTACCGAACAGAATCGCGAAAATCTTCTGAAGGCTAAGGTCGGTGATGCAGTAATGCGACACCATGTTCTGAATTTCGATGAAGCCAGCGGGATGCAATTCGCGGCACAGTCGCTGCATTTGATGAAGGTCGTCGGGCGTTGACAAACCCACCTTCAGACAATTCTCATCCTCAATATATTCCTTCAACTTCAACGGGATGCCATTCAACTTGCAGGTGCGGAACAGGAAACACTCGGTGGGCGTCGCTAGTTGGACGAGTGCCAACTTGTGTCGCTCGCCGCGTTTGAACGATGGGCGTGTCTCGGTGTCGAAACCCACCAAAGGGTGCTTTCGCAGATGAGCCACGGCGGCGTTTACCTGCGACAGGGTGTCCACGATATAGATATTGCCGTCATACTCGACCAACGGCATTTCATTAATCTTCTCTTTTTCGATTGATACAATATATTCCATTGCGAGTGCAAAGGTAGTGCAAATCGAGCGCAATACAAAATGAAAAACGAAGTTTTTCTATTTTATGGCCGAGATGCCGCCGACCTTCGCCGCAGGCAACGGTAAGCATTTTTCACGACTTTATTGCCCGGAGATAGCCACAAATCGGATTTTTGTAGTAATTTTGCACTCACAATTTACAGCAAAAAGACAATGGACTTTGAACTCAAGGCAACAGCCACAGGCAGTCAAGCACGAGCTGGACTCATTACCACCGACCACGGCACCATCGAGACACCCATCTTCATGCCCGTGGGCACACTAGGTGCGGTCAAGGCCGTGCACATGACCGAACTGCGTAATGACATCAAGGCGCAGATTATCCTGGGCAACACTTACCACCTCTACTTGCGCCCCGGCATGGACATCATGGCACGGGCGGGAGGACTCCACAAGTTCAACGGATGGGACCGGCCCATCCTTACCGACAGTGGTGGCTTCCAGGTGTTCTCCTTGAGCGAAAACCGTAAACTCAAGCCCGAGGGCGTGACCTTCCGCAGCCACATTGATGGCTCGAAGCACCTGTTTACACCCGAGAATGTCGTTGACATCCAGCGCATCATTGGCAGTGACATCATGATGGCGCTTGACGAGTGCCCGCCGGGCACCAGCGAGCGTGACTATGCCGAGAAATCGCTGCGCCTGACGCAGGGCTGGCTTGACCGTGGCTGGAAGCATTTCAACGAGACACAGCCACACTATGGTCACCGTCAGGCGTTTTTCCCCATCGTGCAAGGCTGCGTTTACAAGGATTTGCGGCAGGATGCCGCCAAGCATGTGGCCGACCTAGGAGCCGACGGAAACGCCATCGGCGGACTCGCCGTTGGCGAGCCCACCGAGGTAATGTATGATATGATTGAGGTGGTCAACGAAATCCTCCCAACCGACCGTCCCCGATACCTCATGGGCGTGGGCACACCAGCCAATATGCTTGAGGCCATCGACCGTGGCGTTGACATGATGGATTGTGTCATGCCCACGCGAAACGGACGCAACGGCATGCTCTTTACCCAGCACGGCATCATGAACATGCGCAACCGCAAGTGGGCCGACGATTTCTCACCCATCCAGGAGGACGGAGCGTCGATCGTTGATCACATTTACTCGCGTGCTTACCTGCGCCACCTGTTCATCTCGCAGGAGTTACTGGCACTGCAAATTGCCAGTATCCACAATCTTGCCTTCTATTTGTGGCTCATGGGTGAGGCGCGCAAGCACATCATCGCCGGAGATTTCAAGGCTTGGAAGACCGATATGGTCGAGCGCGTCCAGCACCGCCTCTAGTAATTGAATGGAAGAAGAACTGAAACATATCGAGCCCGAGCTGGCGCCTCAACCTGAGCAAACGGCAACAAAGCCCATGCGCAAACCCTGGGTCAAGAAGTTCGACCTGTACATCGTCAAGAACTTCTTGGGCACCTATGTGTTTGCCATCCTCTTGCTCATGGCCATTGTTATCATCTTCGATGTCAATGAGAAGCTCGATGCGGTGCTCACAGCCCCCCTCAAAGACACCATCTTCCAGTACTTCATGAACTTCCTGCCGTTCATCGTCAGCCAGTTCAGTCCGTTGTTCACCTTCATCTCGGTCATTTTCTTCACGTCGCGTCTGGCCGATCGCAGCGAGATCATAGCCATGCTCTCGAGCGGCATCAGTTTTAGGCGAATGCTCTTGCCCTATATGTTCTCAGCGCTTGTCATCGCCGTGCTGAGCTTTGTCCTGTCGGCATACGTCATCCCGCCTGCCAATGTGCAGCGCATCGCTTATACCAACCGTTGGGTAAAGAACAAGGCAGTTACCTATGGTGATAACATCCAGATGCAAGTCAGCCCGGGCGTGATGGCCTATATCTCGCGTTATGACAACAGCACCAAGACGGGTTTCCGTTTCTCGCTCGACCAGTTTGACGGCAAGACACTCAAGTCACGCATCACAGCCGAGAATATCAAGTATGACTCGCTGGGACGATGGAGACTCAACAACTACACCCTGCGCAAGTTCAATGGACTGAAAGAGACCATGACGCGGGGATCAACGCTCGACACCATGCTCAACTTTGAGCCGCGTGACTTCCTCATCTCGAAGAATGACGAGCAGACGATGACCTCGCCTGAGTTAAGGGAATACATCGACCAACAGCACGCCCGAGGAGTGGCAGGAATCATGAACTTTGAGGTGGAGTATGAGCGGCGATATGCCATGACTGCTGCGGCATTCATCCTGACCGTCATCGGATTGTCGCTATCGTCGCGCAAAGTGCGAGGAGGCATGGGACTGAACATCGGCCTCGGTCTATTGCTCAGTTTCAGCTACATCCTGTTCATGACTGTCACATCGACCTTTGCCGTCTCGGGCTACACCTCGGCGCGCGTGGCAATGTGGATTCCCAATTTCATTTACACCATCATCGCCGTCTGGCTCTACAGGCGCGCAGCACGATAACTAATAACACAAAATGATAATGAACAAAAGACTATTAGCAATGCTGGCTGTCGTCATGATTGCCGTCATGACACTTCCAGCACAAACCCATTGTGGGAACTGCTCGGGCAAGCACGAGCAATGCGAGAAAACAATCCTTAAGGGCGATGATGCCGTCATGTGGGCTAAACAACACGTTGATGAGCTTATGGCGAACTATCTGGAGAGCGCCGGCAACAAGTTGGACCCCGATGAATTGCGCAAGCAGTTTGCGCCCATTGGCTATGATGGCTCCGATGTGCCGTCCTACCGTGCTGCCGAAAAGTGGCTTGTCGATACCGTGTATCGCTATATGATGAAGCGTTCCATCAACAATGGAAACCGTAGCATCACCATCCTTACCGGTCCTGGTGGAGCAGGGAAGAGCACTAGCACGAAGAACATGGACTTCTCGGGCGAGGGCCTGCTCTATGACAGTGCTTTGAACAGTTATGAGTCACTCAAGAAAGTGGTCGACAAGGCCTACGATGGCGGCATGAACGACATCAAGGTCATTGCCTTCTACAATGACATTGAGACGTGTTTCTACAACTCGGTCAAGCGTGGCAAGGTCACCAAACGCTTTTTGGGCATCAGTTATCTTACTAACGCCTTCCGCAGCAATGCCGACAAGATTAAGCTCTTGCGCAACAACTATCCCAAGGTGAAGGTTTCGGCCATCGACAACAATCACAACAATGGCGGCACACCAGTCACGCCCGATGAGGCCGAGAAGTGGGACTTCACCGTCAGTGCCGATCAACTAAACCACATGCTGGTCTATGTGCTCAACGATGTGTATCAGAACCAGCTCAACGCCGAGCAACTCCGTTCCATCGCCACCGACATTCCTAACCTTGAGGGCATGAACGACACTGGCAAGGTCATCGCAAAAGAAATTGAGCGCCAAATGACGCTCAATCAGCAATGATTTTTATTTGCGTTCTGTGAGGCAACCCAGCAGCTGCGTCACGGGGCTGAAGAAACACACGGCGGCTGCGAGCTCCAGCAGATAGCCAATGGTGTGCCACGAGCTGTCCAGCAGCGACAGGCCTGCAATAAACAGTGGGAACGACGCAATCCACAATAACAGGGATTGCGAGAACGAGTCTTTATTGTGCTCGATCGCGGTGTTAAGATTTTGTGTATTCATCATCGTGTCAGTTTTAACGTTTGTGATTTTTTACACTGCAAAATTACGCCCACAAAGCGCCAAAACTAGGCACAATAATGTTAACTAAAGCAAAATCCAGGTCTTGTCGGTGTATTGCGAGCCACCTAGCTTGCAACTTTACATCTCAAAACTCCCCAGTCGCATGAGCGGTTCTTTGGGAATCTTCTCCCAGCGCACCTTGTCGGCTGGGCCATCTTTCAATACACTGCCCGTCGTAATTTTCTTCTTGTGAGTTAGATAGTTGATGCTCACTTCTTGATAGTCGCCCGAATAGCGCGAATGAGACACATTCTGTTGTCCAATCAAGTAAAAATCACCATTCTGATAGCGGAATAGGTAAGTATCACCACCACTCTCGCTAGTGCCTGCCGTGGCAAATATGGTGCTCTCAAACTGCAACACACCCTTGTTGGTCACTTTTACGGAATTCTCCACATAGATGTACTCGCTATTGCCCGACACGATGCTGTCGTATTGCTGATAAAGCTTGTATGAGCCATCACGTTGTCCCCAGTAAACACCCACAATGGGCACGTTGTAATTGGTCGCATAGTCCGACTCGGGGTTCATGTGTTCAGCCAGGTTAGGTGTGGCAATCACCACCAAGTCAGCAATGCCATCCTTGTTCAGGTCGCCCGTCGCCTCATGGATATCTTCCCAACCTTCGGGAACTAATTCTTCAACGGTGCGACCCGAATGATTCAAACTTGTCTGTGCCGCAGCGGTCAGCCCAACCGCAACCAGCACCATCAATAATATCTTTTTCATCGCTTCAAATTTTTCTCGCTGCAAATATAGCTATAAAAAAGCAGATACGCAATTGCGTACCTGCTTTTTTGCGAATGACCAATCGGATTTAGCAACCCAGACGTTTCTCGAGGTTGGCGCGGATGGCCTTGATGAAGTCGCTGCTGTTCACAGCCTTGGCCTCAACACCTTCCATCAGGTTCACCAAGTCCTTGGTAACAGTGCCGGCGTTCAGCGTGTCGAAGCATGCGCCCTCCAGTTGGTCGCCGAAGTTCATCAGCTCCTGGATGCCGTCCTTCTCACCGCGCTTGCGCAGTGCGCCGCTCCATGCAAAGATGGTAGCGATGGGGTTGGTCGAAGTCTCCTCGCCAGCGAGGTACTTGTAGTAGTGGCGGGTCACGGTGCCGTGAGCGGCCTCGTACTCGTAGTTGCCGTCGGGGCTGACGAGTACACTGGTCATCATAGCGAGCGAACCGAAAGCGGTCGAAACCATGTCGCTCATCACGTCGCCGTCGTAGTTCTTGCAAGCCCAGATGTAGCCACCCTTGCTGCGGATCACGCGAGCAACAGCGTCGTCAATGAGCGTGTAGAAGTACTCCAGACCCAGCTTCTCGAACTCGGCCTTGTAGTTCTCCTCGTAGACCTCCTCAAAGATGATGCGGAACTGAGCGTCATACTTCTTCGAGATAGTGTCCTTGGTCGAGAACCACAGATCCTGCTTGGTGTCGATAGCGAACTTGAAGCAGCTGTGAGCGAACGAACGGATCGACTTGTCCAGGTTGTGCATACCTTGCAGCACACCAGCACCCTTGAAGTTGTGGATCACGACTTCCTCGTGCTTGCCACTCTCACCGTCGAACACGAGCTTGGCAACGCCAGGCTCATCGGCGCGAAGCTCAACACTCTTGTACACGTCGCCATAGGCGTGACGAGCGATGGTGATGGGCTTCTCCCAGTTGCGAACTGCCGGCTTGATGCTGGGCAGGGTGATGGGAGCGCGGAACACGGTGCCGTCCAGGATTGAACGGATAGTGCCGTTGGGGCTCTTCCACATCTCGTGCAACTTGTACTCGTCCATACGCTTCAGGTTCGGAGTGATGGTTGCGCACTTCACGGCGACACCATACTTCTTGGTAGCCTCGGCTGCCTCGACGGTAATCTTGTCGCCAGTCTCGTCACGCTTGGGAAGACCCAGGTCATAGTATTCGCTCTTCAGGTCCACAAACGGAAGGATGAGTTCGTCCTTAATCATCTTCCACAGAATGCGGGTCATCTCGTCACCGTCCATCTCCACGATGGGAGTGGTCATTTTGATTTTCTCCATTGTTCAGTATTAAATGAAAATTATGAAATTTTGAATTGTTGTTTGTTTGAAGTTCCCCCTCCTTGAGGAGGGGGATAGGGGGAGGCCCGATTACTTGTTCTGTGCTGCGTAGTAGTTCATCAAGCAACCATCGGCCAGGATCTGACGCTCGTCGGCAGTCAGGTTCTGGAAGAACAGGTGGATGTCCTTCACGCCGTCAGCGGTGATGACCTTAGCGTCAATCTCCTCCTTGCCGCCCAGGATAGCCTCGCGGATGCCGGGGATGAACACGAAGTCACCAGGAACGTAGTTGAACTCAGTCTCCTTGGCGATAGTGAAAGGAACGATACCCCAGTTGATGCAGTTGCTGCGATAACGCTTGGTGGCATACTCGTAGCAGATGTTGGCGTCACCGCCAAGCACCTTCTGGCATGATGCGGCCTGCTCGCGGGCAGAACCGTCACCGGGACGATTGGCGAACACGCACGAACCAAACGAAGTGTTGCCAGCCTCGGCACCGACCTTAGCCAGTGCATCGAGCACGTGCTGCGGGCACTTGCCGTCGCGGCGCTCGTGGTCCTCGGCCTGGATGCGCTTGCTGATGCCAACGTATTCGGGCACGCGGCGCGACAGGGCGAACTCTGACAGCTTCAGCGGGTTCGAGCGGTAGCTCGAGGTCTCGCCCGAAGGAATCAGCTCGTCGGTAGTGGTCACGGGGTCGTGGATAACGGCTGCAAGTTCGAGCAGCATGTTGTCCTGCATAGCGTACATCTTCGGCCAGTCCTTGATGTTGGGACCGTACTTCAGATCCTGCTCGGGCTCTTCCTTGCCGAAGCCGTAGTATACGCGGCGGTCATAGATGCGGGCGTCGAACTCGTAGGGCTTGTGGGTGTCCTCATACTCCACATCAGTTGCGGCGGTGATCACGCCACCATTAGCAGCGGTAGCGGCAATCGAACGAGCATCCATCAGGGCAACCAGCGAAATCTGGCCCTGGCCGGGCTTAGAACCTTCGCGGTTGGGGAAGTTACGAGTGGTGTGGCGGATTGACAGACCATTGTTCGAAGGCACGTCGCCTGCACCGAAGCAAGGACCGCAGAAGGCGGGCTTGATCACGCAACCGGTCTCAAGCAGTTCCTCAACGATGCCACTGCGGGTAGCGGCCATGAACACAGGCACTGACTGCGGATAAGCCGACATCGTGAAGTAGTCGTTGCCGATGCTGGCATCTTTCATGATCGAAGCAGCGGCGCTCAGGTTGTCGTATGTACCGCCCGAGCAACCAGCGATGATACCCTGGTCGGCCATCACCTTGCCGTTGACTACCTTGTCAACCAGGTCAACCTGGACCTTCTCGCCAAAGCGCTTGCGGGTGTCCTCCTCAACGGCCTTGAGAATCTCAACGGGGTTGGCTTGCAACTCGTGGATGGTAAAGGCGTTGCTGGGGTGGAACGGCAGAGCGATCATCGACTCCTGAGTGCTCAGGTCGATGCGGATCATGGCGTCGTAGTAAGCGACCTTGCCCGGCTTCAGCTCCTTGTAGTCCTGAGGACGGCGGTGAATCTCATAGTGGTGCTTCACCTCGTCGTCGGTAACCCAGATTGAGCTCAAGCAAGTGGTCTCGGTGGTCATGATGTCGATGCCATTACGGAAGTCGATAGGCAGGTTCTTCACGCCAGGACCAGCAAACTCCAGAACTTTGTTCTTCACAAAGCCCGATTCAAATGTAGCCTTAACAAGCGAGATAGCCACATCGTGCGGACCGACACCCTTGCGGGGAGCGCCCTCCAGCCATACCAGCACCACCTCGGGAGCGTTGATGTCCCAAGTGTTGCGCAGCAGCTGCTTGACCAGCTCACCACCGCCTTCGCCGACACCCATGTTGCCCAGCGAGCCATAACGAGTGTGGCTGTCGCTACCCAGAATCATGTTGCCGCACTTCACCATCTCCTCACGGGCAAACTGGTGAATCACTGCCTGGTTGGCGGGAACGTAGATGCCGCCGTACTTCTTGGCTGCTGACAGACCGAACACGTGGTCGTCCTCGTTGATTGTGCCGCCAACGGCGCACAGCGAGTTGTGGCAGTTAGTCATTGCATAGGGCAGGGGGAATTTCTCCAGGCCGCTGGCGCGAGCCGTTTGGATGATACCCACGTAGGTAATGTCGTGCGACATCATCGCGTCAAAGCGGATGCGCATCTTCTTGCCCTTGCTGCCGTCAACGTCGTGACTGCGCAGGATACCGTAGGTGATAGTGTTCTCACGAGCCTCATCGGCTGCGGGCATACCCGTAGCGTCAGTGCGGATCTCGGTTCCGTCGAGTAGATAAACTCCTTGTTTAATAAGTTCTACCATAATAAAGTTTTTAAGAAAAAAATTGGATGTTATTAGTTGTATTTAATTTGTTATCGAATGTAGGAAGATGGTGAGCGACAACATGTCGGCGGCACCGCCTGGCGAGATGTTGCGGGCGATGAACGCTTGATTCATGGCCTGCAGCCCCTCAAGCGAGAAGTCGGCAAGCAGCTGCCGCGACTCCTCCTTGACCTGTTGAGCCATCTCGTAGCCCACACGGTGAATCACGTTGGTGTCATCGAGCGTGCTCATGATGCGCAACAAGGTCTTGTGTACACGATAGGGGTCGCCATCAAGGTTGCTGAAGTAGGGCAACCAGTCACTGAACAGGGTGGGGTAGCCCTGGCGGGCCAACTCCAAAGCGCCAGTCACATGGTGCGCCGCGATGGCTTGGCGGCCATGCGAACCATTGTCGACAGGGACAATGCCGTTCGCCAACTCAATGATGAACTGACGTACGGTATTGGCATCTATCGCATCATGGAGATACCATGTGTGCGTGGCGGCAATCAACGCCAGACCCAGCGAGAACAGCGCACCGCGATGCGTGTTCACCCCGCCTGTAGCCTGCAGCATTCGCTGTTCGGCAGTCACACCCAGGCGCTGCAAAAACTCGCCCATTGGCAACTTGCGGCTGGTGCCCAGCAGAGACAGCTGGTCGAACATGGGGCGCAATGCCTCGATGCTGCGTTGCATCACGTTCATGTCCATGTCACGGTGCGAACCATTGTCGTGCTGGTCAACAAGACCGGGCTTGGGAGTGGTCTCAAGCTCTATTTGCAAGGCGCGACGTGCCAGCTCGCTGATGAGGTATGGCACCGACGTGGCAGGAACCATCGGCAACGCCGACGACAGGTGGCCATCGCTCAAATGATGGCGGTCCAACGACGCGCTCACGGTGACACCGTCGCGCGACACCCGTGGCATCACATCGACACGCATGCCGTAAAGCGGTAGTTGGGTCTGCATCAGCTCAACGTAGCGGGCTGTAACGGCATCGGTCGGCTCGCTGCCGACAAAACGAATCTTTGCCCCAAGGGCGGGAGCCAGATGACGGCAACACAAGTCCAAGTCAAGCAGAATCTGAGTATCGGTGGCATCGCTCAACTGTTTCAAGAAGTAGGTGGGGAATGTAGCGGCGCTGATGGCATAGTCGCTACCCTCGCAAACCACCACATTCTTCAGATGGCTGCAACCACCCTGGACCATCGCCAAACGGTCGGCGTAGCTGAAGCGGGAACAGTCTTCTCTCACCACAATCACATAGAGCGTGCTCACGAGGCCTGAGGCGTGGTCAATCAGAGCTTGATGACCCAACGTGAATGGGTTGGCATTCATCACAATCATCCCATTCTCGCCTGGACGGCGCAACCCCTTGAGGTAGTTGCAATAATCTGCCAAACCTCCCATGGCATTCTCCATGAAGATGGCCTTGGGAGCACTCGCCAGCAGTTTGAACCCCAAACTCTCAAAGATCGCTTGGTTGTCGGGCTTAGTAAACACGCGCACCTCTTGATGCCCGTGCTCGCGGGCTGTGCTCAGTAGGTGAGACAATAAAGACTGCATCATCCCAGTGCCGCGAAGCTCGTCACTCACGGCAACACACTTGATGACATTGCCCTGCAAGCCGCCACCTGCCAGAATCTGGTCGTCATCGACACGACTCACCACAGCATAGTAGTCAACCGGGTCGAGACGCAAGTCGCACGTCGCCAGGAATTGCTCCAAGCGGGTGCGTGACAGTTTAAGCGTCAACGGCAAGGTGCGTATCTCGTAGTTACCGTACATACTCTTCAACCATCTGGGTGATGCGTTCCTGTAGCTCGGCTTGGGTGTGCGTGTGGTTGCGCATGCACCAACGCGACTCGTGCTCGCACAGCAGGCACTGGCGTGCCGGGCGGCTCACCTGTGCGCGGCTCAACGGAGCACCGTCGTGGCCTAGCACATCCAGGTCAAACAACCGTCCTAATGGATGGCTGTCTTCAATGCCGCAGGTCAACTCCTTGGCAGTCAGCGCATCAAGGTCAACAACCAGATAGGCCTCATAGCCCGTCACCAGGTCGCGAACCTCGATGTCAACAAGCTTCTCCCTAAAACGCTCTAACACTGCCGTAAGGGCAGCGTTAGCTACTATAAGAGAATGGAGATTACGCTTGACGGCTCCCGGCATGATGACCGTGAGGCACACCAGCGTATGGCTGGGGTGGGCACTTTGCAGCGCCATCTGCTTGGCTTGCCTGCTTTCGCGGCTAGCCAATAGCTGATCGAGCGTAATCTCCATATAATCTTTGGCGTGTGGCGCGACATGTCGCGCCATGCTCCTCAAGTTTAGTCTACGATGTTCTTGATCACATCCATCACACTGCCATCGCGGTTCATCACGATGCCGACAACCTTGTCACCGAAGGGCAGGGGAGCGGCCTCGCCGATGATGCTCTTGGCGCGCTCTTTCAGCGAGTTGATGTCAACGATGTTCAGACCGGCGGCAACCAGGCGCTCCTTAATCTCGGGACGGCGAGGATTGACAGCGATACCATACTCGGTGACAACAACGTCGACCGACGAACCCGGAGTGATGTGGGTGGTTACCTCATCAACGACGCAGGGGATGCGGCCACGCAGCAGCGGGCAGACGATAATCGACAGGGCAGAGTCGCCGGCGGTGTCGGGATGGCCACCGATGGCACCACGGATGATACCGTCGCTACCCACCAGCACGTTGACATTGAAGTTCACGTCAACCTCCAGGGCCGACAGAATCACGATGTCGAGGCTATGAGTGGCAGAACCCGGCTCGTCGTAGCTTGCATACTCGTTGGCGCTGACCTCCTGGTGCATCGGGTCGCTCTTCAGCGACTCGGCGGCAACCTTGTCAAACGACTGGACATCAATCAGACGGTCAATCAGACCTTCCTCGTGCATCTTCACCATGTGGGCAGTGATGCCACCCAATGCAAAGCTGGCCTTGATGCCCTGGTCAATCATGCTCTGACGGATATATTTCACAGCGGCCAGCGAAGCGCCACCCGAACCAGTCTGAATCGAGAAGCCCTCCTTGAAGTAACCACTGTTGATAATCACCTTGGCAGCCTGCTTGGCGAGCAGGATGTCGCGCGGGTTCTTCGTGTCGCGGATGGCACCCGACGAAATCTTCGATGAGTCACCCACCGAGTCAACGACTACAACGCTCTCGACGTTGCGCTCGCTGATGGAGAACGGCGTGTTGGGATAAGCAACGAGGTCATCAGTGAGGATAATCACGTGCTTGGCATATTGTGCGTCGGGCAGGGCATAACCCAGCGAGCCGCAAATCGACTTGGCGTTCTCCGAACGGCTGTAACCGCAGGCATTGCCCATCGGGTCAGCGCTCGAGGCACCCAGGAAGGCAACATCAATCTTCAGGTCACCATTGGCGATGGCACTGCCACGGCCGCCGTGCGAACGGAAGATAACGGGCTCCTCCATCAGACCATGGCTGATCTCCTTGGCAAGGTTGCCACGCAGACCAGAGGTCGAAATCTTGGTGATGACACCAGCCTTGATGTGGTCAATCAGGGGCTCATGGACATCAATCAGGCTCGACGAGGCGAGGTGAAGGTTCTTGAAGCCCATCTCTGCCAACTTGGCGACGACCATGTTGATGACTTTGTCACCGCCACGGAAGTGGTGGTGGAACGAGATGGTCATGCCGTCCTGCAGACCGCTCTTGCGGATGGCTTCCTCGAGGGTCACCACCTTGGCACCCTGAGCGGTTAGCTCGGTGCGGGCCATCGTGTTCTTGTCGGCTGTACCTTTGAAGGTCTCTTTGCCCATGCGGGCGGCAGCTGCTTGAATCTGAGCTGCGCGATCTTTGATGCTATTCATGATTAAATGTCCTCCTTTTTGATGATGCCCGACGCGATGGCCAGGTCGATGGTACGTTGTGCTCTAATCACTACGGGGCGGTCAACCATCTTGCCGTTCACGGCGATGACACCGCTGCCGCGCTTCTCGGCCTCCTTGATGGCGGCGAGGATGGTCAGCGATTTCTGAATCTCTTTCTCCTTCGGGGCGAACACCTCGTTTACCACCTCGATTTGGCGAGGATTGATAATCGATTTGCCGTCGAATCCAAGGCTCTTGATCAGTTCAACCTCCTTGCGGAAGGTCTCCATATCGTTCAGGTTGCTGTAGACCGTGTCAAGCGCGTCGATACCGGCGGCACGTGCGGCAACAACGATGGTCTGGCGGGCAAGAAGCAGCTCCATGCCCTCGGGAGTGCGCTGAGTCTTCAAGTTGGCGCTGTAGTCCTCTGCACCCAGTGCGATACCCATCATACGCTTTGAAGCGGTGGCGATATCGTAGGCGTTAATCACACCCAGTGTACTCTCAATGGCGGCCATGATTTGGGTGCGACCCACGCAGCCAAGTTCGGTTTCCACTTTCACGATCTCGGCCTCGAGCTCGCGAATCTCGTCAGCGGTCTCGGTCTTAGGCATGCGAATTACATGTACGCCAGCCTTGACCACAGCCTCAACGTCTTTCTTACCATAAGGAGTGTTTAGCGGGTTCACGCGGACCACCATTTCGGTATTGCCATAGTCGATGGTCTTCAGCGCATTGTGTACCAGCAAGCGGGCGGCGTCCTTCTCGGCCATTGTCACAGAGTCCTCGAGGTCGAGCATAATCGAGTCGGGACCATAGATAAACGCGTCTGCCATCATCGCGGGATTGTTTCCCGGGACGAACATCATTGTTCTTCTTAAGCGTTGCATATCTTCTCTAATGGAATTAGTTGTTAATGTTTCAGGGTTCACGAGTGATTAGTCGGCCCAAACGTCCTTGCCAGTGGCACGAACTGCGGCGGCGGTCACGCGAGCACGAATGGTGCAGTCAAGCGCACCCTTGTCGGTTGCTTTGACACTGGCATCGTTGATGCCCAGACCGGTCAGGGTCTCAGTAATCACTTTCTTGATTTGTTCGCCGAACTGATAAGCTACGGTGCTGTCCAGTTCGATCTGCAGACCGGCACCATCGGCCGGAGCAATCTGGATTAAGATGTCGCCAGACTCAAGCGTTCCGGCAAATGCATTCTTGATTTCCATAAATCGTCTTTAAAAGTTTTTTTGGTTGTTTATATAACAGTATTTTTCAGCTTCTTGAAGTCCTGCAAGTCCCCCTTTAGGGGGATTTAGGGGGACGTTGCATGATGTCTTAAAACGTAGTTTTAAAACCACGTCAAAATTACTCAATTTTTCCAATACTCCAAAATCCTTATTTCAAAAAACTTATATCACTCAGTCAACTCCATGAAGAGGGGCAAAATCACCAATTTAACCAATTTGCGAGTTTAGGTGAAAAGTGATACTTTTTTGTCGATAAATCACTCAAAATGTCACTTTTTATCACACTTGACTGCTAAAGTCAAGGTCATCCAAATGCGCATTTGGATGACCTTGATTTAATAAAATTTAGCAATTGAACGCAAACATTAACCTCCCCTTCTTTAGGGGGGCCGAGGGGGGGCGGAAACCCTAACCCCTAACCTCTAACCCTTAACCCCTAACCCTTACTCCGGCTGGCGTCCCTCGAGGATTGCCTCGGTGTCGCGCGCAATCATGTATTCCTCGTCGGTCATCACAACGACGACCTTCACGCGACTGTCGGGAGTGCTGATGACACCTTCCTTGCCCAAACGGGTTTCCAGGTTCAGTTCGGGGTCAATCTTTACGCCCAGGTACTCGAGGTTGCGGCACACCACCTCGCGCGTCTCGGCCTGGTTCTCGCCGACACCTCCGGTAAACGCGATGATGTCCACACCATTCATTGCGGCAGCATAAGCACCCACATATTTTAAAATACGGTACTCATACATGTCAAGTGCCAAGCGGGCCTTCTTGTTGCCTTCATCGATAGCCTGACCAATCTCGCGCATGTCGCTCGAGATGCCGGTCACACCCGACAGACCGCTCTTTTTGTTGATGATTTGGTTCATCTCGTAAGCGTCGTAGTGGTGCTTGTCCATCAGGAACAGAAGTGCGCCCGGGTCGATGTCGCCCACGCGGGTACCCATCATCAGACCCTCAACGGGCGTCATGCCCATACTGGTGTCGATGCTCTTGCCGTCGAGCACGGCAGTGATGCT
The DNA here is from genome assembly GCA_017557285.1 of Muribaculaceae bacterium. Classification (GTDB taxonomy): domain Bacteria; phylum Bacteroidota; class Bacteroidia; order Bacteroidales; family Muribaculaceae; genus Sodaliphilus. The sequence goes on along the minus strand of JAFZAK010000101.1, from coordinate 12,574 downwards.
GCCGCCATTACCCACATGGCAAGTGATAATCTTCTTGCCGGCGGGAGTGGTGCCCAGCATCTCGCACACGCGACGCGACACGAAGCGGTGGCTGGTGCCGTGGAAGCCGTAACGGCGCACATGGTCCTCAACGTAGAACATCTCGGGCAAGGCATACATATAAGCCTTGGGAGGCATCGTCTGGTGGAACGCGGTGTCAAACACGGCCACCTGGGGCACATTGGGAAGCACTTGCTCAATGGCCTCGATGCCCATCATGTTCACTGGGTTGTGCAGCGGAGCAATGGCATAGCACTCCTTGATAATGGCCTTCACCTCGTCGTTGATCAGCACGCTTTGGCTGAAACGCTCGCCACCATGCACCACACGGTGGCCCACGGCGTCAATCTCGTCAAAACTCTTGATGCAGCCCGTCGTAGGGTCGGTCAGCGCGTTTAGAATCGACTTGATGGCGCCAGTGTGGTCGTTGACTTCAAGGTCAGTCACTTTCTTGGTGCCATCGGCAAATTTCTCCTTAATAAAGGCACCAGGCAGGCCAATCTTCTCCACGCCGCCCTCAGCAAGCGTCTGATTAGCCTTAATCTCAATCAGTTTGTATTTCACCGAACTGCTGCCGCAGTTCAAAACTAAGATATTCATTGATTTAATTAAGATTTATGAATTAAGAATTAAGCCTCTTTGAAAGTCCCCCTTTAGGGGGATTTAGGGGGCCGGAACTAATTTTTCTTTTTGGCGATCGCCTGGTTGCAAGTCAAAAGGATAGTCTTGTACACGTCCTCCTCATTGCAGCCGCGCGACAAGTCATTCACTGGAGCAGCGAGGCCTTGCAGCACGGGACCCACAGCTGTGGCGCCAGCCAGACGCTGGACCAACTTATAAGCGATATTACCCACACCCAAGTCGGGGAATACCAGCACATTGGCGTGGCCGGCAATCTCGCTGCCTGGGGCCTTGCTTGCCCCCACGCTGGGAACCAACGCGGCATCGGCCTGCAACTCGCCGTCAATCTTCATGGCGGGGTTCATCTCACGGGCCAAACGTGTGGCCTCAACCACCTTCGTCACGTTCTCGTGGCTGGCACTGCCCTTGGTCGAGAAACTCAACATCGCCACCTTCGGGTCGATGCCAGCAAGATCGCGGGCAGTCTTCTCGGTCGAAACAGCGATCTGTGCGAGTTCTTCGGCGCTGGGGTTGGGAAGTACGGCGCAGTCGCCAAACACCATGATGCCACGTTCGCCGTAGGGTGAACCCTCGGGCAGCAACATGATAAACGCGCCGCTCACCACCTTGATGCCGGGAGCAGTCTTCAGCACTTGGAAGGCGGCACGAAGCACGTTGCCTGTCGTGTTTTGCGCACCGGCTACTTGCCCGTCGGCATCACCATTCTTGATGAGCAGGCAACCTAGATACAGCGGGTCTTTTACTTTCTTGCGTGCATCCTCGATGGTCACGCCCTTGTTCTTGCGCAGTTCATAGAACAGCTGTGCATAAGGCTCCATGGCGGCACTGTCCTCAGGGTTGATGATGGTGGCGCGCTCCAGGTTGGGAAGACCCAGTTCAGTGGCTTTGGCTAAAATCTCTTCACGGTTGCCAATCAGGTACACCTTTGCGATACCCTCGGCAATGATACGGTCGGCGGCGCGAAGCGTGCGGGGCTCGAGGCTCTCGGGCAACACGATGCGCTGCGGACAGGCAATCGCCTGTGATTTCAATTGTTCAAATAACGGTTCCATGTCGTTTTTAAATGGTTTGTTCGTTTCTAAGTGCAAAATTACGACTATTTTCTCAACCACAACCTAACACCTTCATTAATTTTTTTTAAAAAAACAATCTTCGGCGTGTTCGGTAACCTCGTTGCCGAATAATCTGATTTCGCCCAATTCGCAGTTAATTGTAGGCGATAACTCCATTTATTATTTGGAAAGTTCAACCTTTATTTATACCTTTGCAGATTGTAAACCCCATAATTCTCACGATGATGAAAAAGTTATATTTCCTGTTGGTCGCTTGCGCGTTGATGTTGCCCTTCGCAGGCATCGCCCAAAACAACACCGATAAGGGCGACACGCAACAACTGGTTTTAACCCCAGAACAGCAGCCGCAGTTCCCCGGCGGACTCGTGGAACTTTCGCGATTTATCCAAGCGAATATGCAGTATCCCGCCACGGCGCAGCAAAATGGTATCCAAGGCAAGGTGGTTCTGCAGTTTATCGTCACTACAACTGGCGAGGTGAGAGATGTCGAAGTACTGCGTTCGGTCGATCCCGTTTTGGACGCCGAGGCAGTGCGAATCTGCCAGATGTTGCCGCGCTTCACGCCTGGCACCCTCGGCGGAAAGCCGGTGAATGTCAAATATGCTCTGCCCATTAACTTCACCCTCAACCAAGAAGTGCCTGACATCACCAACGAATGCCTCACTCGCGCAAACGCCGGCGATCGTGATGCCCAGTACAATGTGGGTTGTTGTTATTACAAAGGTCTGGGTGTGCCCGTAGACTGGATTGTGGCGCGATACTATCTGGGACTTGCTGCTGCACAAGGCCATACCGAGGCAGCACAGCTCCTCGAAAAAGCAAAGCAGAACCTAAGAGGCGAGTTAGACCCACCAATAACACATTAGTCCCCGCTCATTACATAGTAAAACAAGAACTCCTTCATCATTTTGGAGGAGTTCTCGTTTTATGTCAATCAAGGTATCGTTCGTTCAGTCCAGTGTAGTGGTCGATGCGGCGGTCGCGCAAGAATGGCCACCAACGCCGAACCTGTTCGCTGCGTTCCATGTTCACGTCGATAACCTGTTCCACCTCGCGGTCGGTCGGTGCGGTGAACAGCAGTTCACCCTGGGGACCGGCGACAAAACTGCTGCCCCAGAACTGGATGCCGCGTGTCTGACCCGATGGGTCGGGCTCATGCCCCACGCGGTTCACGGTCACCACGGGCAAACCGTTGGCTACTGCATGGCCCCGCTGCACCGTCATCCATGCCTCGCGCTGACGCAACTGCTCGGCTTCCACATCACTGCTCTCAAACCCGATGGCGGTGGGGTAGATAAGCAACTCGGCACCACGCAACGCCATCAAGCGAGCAGCCTCGGGATACCACTGGTCCCAGCACACCAGCACGCCCAGTCGGCCCAATGACGTGTCGATGGGCTCAAATCCCAGATCGCCGGGCGTGAAGTAGAACTTCTCGTAGTAGGCGGGGTCGTCGGGAATGTGCATCTTGCGGTAGCGACCCGCAACAGATCCGTCGGTGTCAAAAACCACTGCCGTGTTGTGGTACAGCCCCGTGGCACGACGCTCGAATAGCGAGGTCACCAGCACAATACCGCACTCGCGTGCCACTGCACTGTATGCCTCAGTCACATCGCCAGGAATGCTCACGGCATAGTCAAAGTTGTCCACACTCTCCACCTGGCAAAAGTACAGCGAGTCGTGCAGCTCTTGCAGCACCACCAGTTGAGCACCTTGATTAGCCAGGGCACGGATTTTCTCCATCAGCCGCCGACGGTTGTCGGCAACATTCTCTGTGTTGTGTTGTTGTATAATTCCTATTTTCATAGCGATGTAATCATTAGTATAACTGCATGGTGATACAATGGAGCGAACCGTGTTGCTCGATGAGTGGGCGGCAGTCAATGCCCACCACTTCGCGGTCAGTGAACACACTCGCGATGGTTTTTAATGCGCACTGGTCATTGTCGGGTTGCCCATAGGTTGGCACCAGCACGCGGTGATTGGTTACCAGATAGTTGGCATAGGTCGCCGGCAGACGGTTCCCATCATCATCAAACATGGGAGCTGGTGTGGGCAGGCCAACGAGCTTAAAGGGCTTGCCATCGACATCGGTAAATGTGCCCAACTGTGCCACCATCATCAGGAATTCGTTATATTCCTCGCTTTCGGGCAATGCTGAGCCATGGATGATAACGTTGCCGGGTGCCAGTCGTGCCAATGTGTCGATGTGACTGTCGGTGTCGTCGCCTGGCACTGCGCCGTGGTGCAGCCACAGTACCTTCTTCACGCCCAAGCGACGCTTCAGTTCCGCAGTGATTTCCTCCTGAGTCCACCAGGGGTTGCGGTTGGGCGACAGTAGGCATTGGCTCGTGGTTAGTAAGGTGCCGCGACCGTCAGTCTCGACCGACCCGCCCTCCAGCACCATGTCGCGATGGCACTCAACGGGGTGGGGCAGATGACCTTGTTCATCCAGGCGCTGGGTGATGAGATTGTCGCGATCGGCTGCAAACTTCATTCCCCAGGCGTTGAAGGTAAAGTCAAGCAAGGTAGGCTGCCCGTCAACCTCGACCGTGAGCGGGCCGAAGTCTCGTGCCCAGGTGTCGTTGGTGGGTGTTTCTACAATCGTGATGCGTGACAGGTCGATGCCATCGAGTGCTTCCCGTACCACATCGGCATCGGGAGCAACAATCATCAATGGTTCATCGGCAACGATGGCTGCCGCCACTTGGCGATAGCACTCTGTCACGGCCGGCAGGGTCGACGCCCAGTCAGAGTCAATATGCGGCCAAGCGATGAGAACGCACGACTGACGCTCCCACTCGGCCAAAAAACGTCGCTCAGGCATTATTCTTTAACGAGAAACGAGAAGCAAGCATCTGCTCTGTGGGCAATGGTTTTCGCCATCGCCATCTCTTAATTCTTAACTCTTAATTAGAATCTAGATATTATTCCCAAACTCTTGATAACTATCCCAGAATGAATCTTGCGACTCAACAATCTCATTGATAAAGTCGCGGAATCCTGTGGACTTCTTGTAGCCACGTTCATCGCACCACTCGGCGTATTCATCTTCTAAGTTCGGGTCATCGCGCAGCATGCGACGAAACTCGTTGTCCAGGTCGCTCGTGTTGCTGTAGCGGTCGAGCAACTCACGCAGTAGGTCTGATATATCGTACATGTGTCGGTAATAATTTATGGTTTATTTTTCGGAACAAATTTAGACAATTATTTCCAAAAACGGACTACTTTTCTCCAAAAAAATTACTCCTTGTTAATAACTTTTTTGAACAACTCACCTTTTTGAGTAAAAATAATTCTCAATAAATTAGTAATTTTGCAGCACTTTTAGTGCATCCATTATTTTTTATCATTCTATTGACTATGAAGTCATCTAGAGTATTAACTTTCGTCATCACCCTGCTTCTGCTCGCGTCGTGCAGCAGTGTCAATGACAATCTGGAAAAGATGATTCCGGCCGACGCACTGGGTGTCGTTTCCATCAATGTGCCTGACATTCTTAAAAAGACCGGCATCAACGACGACGGCAACCTGGTCATACCTGAGGCTATCAAGCCAGTCATTGACGAGAACGACGCCTCGACGTTGTCAACCCTTGTCACCGACCTGCCCTATATGGGGCTGAACACCGGCAGCAAGGCGTTCGCATTCTTCACCAACAAGACGTTTGGCGCCGTCATTCTTGCCACCCTTGACGATGAGGCAGCTGCGCGTAAGACCATTGAGCGCCGCACCGGTGGAGACTTCCAGCAGGTCGAGGGCCTGAACTGCATCTACCGCGAGGACAACCTCTATGTCATCAACGACAAGGTACTGCTCATCGCCACAGTGAACAAGGCCATGGACATCAACAAGGCCGCCAAGCAAGCTGGAACCATACTGAATAAGCAGCGCCAAAGCATCCTTGACAACGAGCAGGTCAAGCAGGTCATCAATGCCGACGGGGACATCAACGCCTACCTGCAGCAGGACGGACTCAAGTTGATACTCAAGAAAAACAAGACCTATCGTGAGATTGCACAGAAGTTGCCCTTGGTTGAAATCTTCACCGAGAGCGATGCCAAGGCCTATGAGTGCCATCTCAACCTCAACGAGCAGTCGGCCGACCTTACCACGCGTGTCTTTGCCGATGAGAACAGCGACTACAACAAGTTGCTTACCACAACCCTTGCCAAGGCCGATCCAAGCTTCCTCAAGGCAATTCCCAACTCGATGGACTATATCGTCACCATGAGTGTCAAGGGAGATAATTTCGTCAAATTGCAGCAAATCCAGCAGCTGATTGGCATGTTCAAGAAACTGCCATTCATAGGACGTATCGATCTTCAGGGCATCCTGGCGAGCATTGACGGACCCATCGCCATCGGATTGGCGCGTGATCCCCACCTCGAGGGAGAATGGAACGCGGTAATAGCCGCCAAGACAACCAATCCCGATATGATTTTGAACCAAATCAGTTCGTTTGCCAGCTCTATGGGTCAGGCACCCGAAATCTACGATGGGGAGTATATCTACCAGTACGAGAACAAGATGATCAAGTTGGGTGTCGTCGATGGCGTGCTCTACCTCAAGATGCTCGACTATGAGCAGACCGAGGGCTATGCCTACGAACTTGAGTCGGTCCGCGCCCTGTTTGAGGCCAGCAATGTGGGACTTTACATCAACCCGCAAGTTACCCAGGGTGGCACATTTACTTATGGTATGAGCGATAACTTTAACGGCAAGGGACAGTTCATTCCCACTGAGAAGGGTGCCCATGCTGCGCAGACACTGCTCAAGGTCCTCTGTGCTATCAAGCCGCCTCAAGCCTATGACGACATGCTCGATGACGACGAGGAAATCACCACGGCCTTCGGCACCCCCATCGACCAACTCAAACCCGTCGAATAATAACATAGAGATAATATGAATATCCCTCTCCTTCAGAAAAGGGGAGGGACATTCATTTTCAGCAACTCTAAGCTTCCCCCTCTTTAGGGGGGACTGAGGGGGGCATTTTACATCCCTTTCAGAATAAGATACTCAAAGGGCTTGAGTTGTACCTTGTCGGTAAGTGCCTTTTCAGAGCCGTCGGCCATGTTGGTCGTCTTGGCATTCTTCCAGCCATCGGGCAATGCCATCTCATGATCCTCGTTGCGAACATTCACCGCAACCAGGAACTTACCGCCGTCATCCGATTTCTCGAACAGCAGGATGTCCTTGTCGGGCCAAGCCGTCAGCTTGCCTTTGCGCAGAGCCGTGTTCTCGTTGTAGAGCTTGAGCAGGTGCTGGTACTCCTTGTACAGATCAGGCTTTGCCATCCAGTCAACTGCCACATACTTGAAGAAGTTGATAGGATTCTCGTAACCCACCTCTTGCGAGCCATAAATCAGCGCGCCACCATGCGGGAAGATGCTTGCCACATAGGCTGCCATCGAGCCGCGCTCATTGGTGAACTCCTTGACGGGAGTCACTTCGGTCGAGTGGTCGTGGTTGGTGGTGAAGCGCAATTTCACCTTGCCCTCGGGCAGTTGGGCATATTCGGCCGAGTCAGCGGCAATCAGGTCCGATGCCGGCTTGCCGTCGTTGAATACATGCACCAGGCTGTCCTTGTAGTCCCAGCCATAGTTCATGTCAAATCCGCCGACAGTAAAGTTGTCCACTTGCTTGCCCTCGGCGAGCATGACGATGCGGCGACCAGCATCCTTGCGGAGCGTCTCGATGGCTTCCTTCCAGAAGTCAGCGGGCACGCCATCGGCCACATCACAACGGAAACCGTCGATGCCGCAGTCCACAATCCAGAAGCGCATCGCATCAATCATCGCCTTGCGCATTTCCTTGTTGTCATAGTTCAAGTCAGCAACATCATACCAGTCGAAGCCAGCAGGAGAGATAATCGTGTCGGTCTTGGCGTCGTGCGTGTACCAGTCGGGGTGCTCCTTGACCCAAGGATGATCCCATGCCGTGTGGTTTGCCACCCAGTCGAGGATAATGCCCATACCATGTTCGTGGCACACCTTTACCAGGTTCTTGAACTCGTCAATCGTGCCAAACTCAGGGGCAATGGCCTTGTAGTCGCTGATGCAGTAGGGTGAGTTCTTGCCCTTCTCGATGCCAATAGGATAGATAGGCATCACCCAAATCATGTTCACGCCCAGCGCTTGAATCGAGTCGATGCGTGCGGCGACGGCATTGAGCGACTTCTCGGGGGCAAATACACGCGGATTGACCTGATACATGGCGATGTCGCTCACCTCAGGCAACGCAAAACTGTTCTCGTTCTTGTTCTTTGGGTCGCAAGCGGTAAGCAACACTGCCACCAGCGCGACCATCATCAGTTTTTTCATATTCATATCATAAAGTAGTAATTAAAATTTTTATAATTGAATCAGTCAGATTTAATCTTCATTGCTGTATTCTTCTGCCTTTTTTATGCCTTCTTTAAAATCTTCATACTCGACGAATCGCAACGTAATGTTCTGCATGTCAAATATTTGTAGGTGTGCTTTTTCGAATGCAGTGGACAAGACATAGTGTGTAGTCATTCCGTATATGTCTCGAGCGTAGAGAAGACTATTACAGATATCAGTTGCGGTAATATAAGGGTTGTCAGGTGTATGAGAATGATACATGGCCTCAACTCTCTCACCATCAACATCTATGGGAAGGGGAATATATGAGTGGTGATAACGCCTAAAACTGAGTACATCTTTGTTCTGATTAATATCAACAGAATAGTCATTGCCAAATGGAACAACATGAAGGGTCGTTCCCTGCAAAAAATAAACACGAATCAAATCAGGTGACACCCTGATGACATCAATATTTAATGAACCTTTTGCATCACGGATATTATAAATGCTATCACCGTATGTTTTGAGAGCAAGATTAATACAATCTCTTCTCTCGTTCTTAGCATCCAGTTCTTCTTGCACCATCGTGTGTGGCGTAGCATCCCAACATTCCATAGCTCTTGTGGCATCAAAGTTATAAGTGAAAAGAACATCGTCATCTCGAGTATAGAAATAGTGAAATACCATAGCTGAATCCACATAGACGCCGCTACCATTAATCTCTTGCACTAGAGGACAATACTTCATCAGAGAGTCAGACGACACCCAAGCTAAATGTTCATATAGATAAAGCCTAAGTCCTTCGTCAAGGATACTGTCTGATATTTGCTCAAGTTCAGCTGGACTTGGTACTTGTAGCTTTTCAGCACCTGTTGCACACAGATGAGCAGCAACCGATGCAATCGTGCAGATAAAAATAAATATCTTTCTCATTGCTTATTCTTTGTTAACTTATTTCTCCTTCATCGTCACTAAGTAGGCACCAATCAGCACCAGCACCAGTGCCAGTGGCTTGTCCCATGTGAAGATGTCCTGGCCGATGCTGATAGCAATCAGCGCAGTCACGATGGGCTGTAGGTTGGTATAGGTACTCACGGTTGTCGCCTCCAGACGCTTCATCGCATAGGGGATGGCGAAGTAACCCAGCACTGTGGCGCAAATCACGATGAATGCCATCGCAATCACGCCGCTCCACTCCCAGGCGGGGGAGTACAGTGTTTGCTGGTCAAATTCGCCCCAGGTCATCGGCAGCATCACCAATGCCGAGGCAAGGAAAATCCACTTCATCTGCGACACGGGGCTGTAGCGGGCCGACACGTTGCGCGTGATGAGCAGGTAGATAACCCATGTAATCAGGCTGAGGAAACCCAGACCGATACCTAGCAGGTCGTTCTTGCCCTGCGACTCGCCCAAGCCACCATGTAAAACGATGACCAGCGCGCCGGCGATGGCAAGCACCACACCCACGGTCTTCCAGCCAGTGATGCGCTCTTTCAGGAACAAAGCGGCACCCAGCATAGTGGCTACAGGAACCAGCGTGGCCAAAATGGCGTAATAGGTAGGCGTCGTGTAAACTAGGGCCCATGCCGTTAGCAATTGCGACACTACCACGCCAATCAAGCCGCCACCCACGATGGTCAACCAGTCGCGCAGCGTCATCTGCTCCTTGGGCAAGAAGCACTGAATCACCCAGAAGATGAGTGCGGCACCGGCACAACGCGTCAGCATGTAGCCGTTGGGCGTCACCCATTTGCTCAACAAGATGGCGGTCACGGGGACGCCAACACCAAATATCACATTGGCCAGCAGCACCGCTACATGGCCCTTGATGGCTTCACTATTCATAATCACTTAAACTTATTCTTGTAATAGAGGTATTGTTGCTCAATCCTTGCCACATATTCCACCGTCTGCTTGCCACGGAAGTAGCCGTAATGGCAAACTGAGTCATTATAGAATTGAGGGTTCTGTTTCCAAAGGATGGTCTCCTCAACATTGCCGTCCCACACCTCGGGCTCTTTCTCATATTTGCGCGCTAACTCGATGGCGTCTAGAACATGGCCGGCACCGGCATTGTAGCTCGCGAGGATAAACTTCACACGTTCGGTTGTGTCGGCAATCAACGGCTCGAACAATTTCTGCAAATCGCGGATGCACTTCACAGAGGCGCTCATGTTTAGTTCGGGGTCTTCAATCTGCTCCAATTCCAATCCATAAGACTTGGCGGTGCTGGGCATCAGTTGCATGATGCCACGTGCGCCGGCCCATGAAATAGCAGTGCGGTCAAATCCCGACTCAGTATATCCCACGGCGGCGAGCAAACGCCAGTCCCAGTCAATCTCCTGGCTATAGACACGAAATAGACTGTCGTAGGGAGATATGCATCCTTCGGGAGTGATGGGATGAAGGTCTATCGTGTCGTGGGGGATCGCACTGCGGCTGATCTCGAAGTAGCGACGGAGCGCGTTCTTCGAGTAGGCGCGGGCGTTACGCGACTGCGCCCAGGCGTCAATACTGTCGGCAAGCCACGCATTCTTGTGATTAACCGCCCATGATGAGCGTTGTGCAAAACTCAATGCCAGGCTGATGTCGATGTTGTCATAATAGGTGTGGTTGAGCATTGCGATGTCACTATCCACTACTGTAAGCGGCAACTTGCCATCGCTCACCATCTCAATCAGGTCATCGGGCATCAATGTGTCTCCCTCGATATAGCGGATGTTGATGCCACCGCCCGTCTCATTATTTAGGTTGCGCAGGCGAGAGTCATACTTGGACCCTTTCTCCACCCAGATATCCTTGCCCACAAGTTGTGTTACGTCGGTGACTAACGAGTCACCGGCAGGTTGCACCAGCACTTGGTAAGTCTCATTCACCGCTCCGCAGTGCAGTGCGTGAGTCTTGTATTCGGCAGTAATAGGAATCTCGTAGGCTAGCACTTGCACAGAGTCTTGCTCAAGCATCTCAATCAGGTGGCTCATATTGTCGGCAACCTTGAACTGAAGTGTGATGCCCTTGGCCCGGGCGAAGTCGCAGATGCGGTCATAGTCATAGCCCAAAGTGTCGCCACGCAAGATGAAAAAGCTTGTTGGGCTGTACAGCGTCCCCACAGTCAACGTCTTCGGCAACGGGCGCTGTTCACCGCCTCCCTGGCAAGAGCTAATCAACCACAAGAGTCCCAGCACTCCCAGTAAACCCAGTACTCCCAGTCTTCTCAGTATGTTAGTACTCAAATGTCCCATGCTCACTGATGATGGTCAACCGGTTGCTCGCAGCATCTTCCACATGACCGATGACTTGCGCTTCGATGCCGAATGAACGGGCGATGTCGATGACGGCGGGCGCATCGGCGGGATTGACGTAGATTTCCATGCGATGCCCCATGTTGAACACTTGATACATCTCGCGCCAGTCGGTGCCGCTCTGCTCTTGAATCAGTCGGAACAGTGGCGGTATCGGCAATAGGTTGTCTTTCACTACATGTTTGTTGTCGACAAAGTGCAGCACCTTGGTCTGTGCGCCGCCTGTGCAGTGCACCATGCCGTGGATGCGCGGACGCAGCTCATCGAGCACACGCTTAATCACGGGCGCATAGGTGCGGGTGGGGGAGAGTACCAGCCGGCCTGCATCAACGGGCGTACCATCGACCTCATCGAGCAACTGCTTGCCGCCTGCATAGACTAACTCACTAGGAACGGCAGGGTCGAAGCTTTCGGGGTACTTCTCAGCCAGATAGTGTGCAAACACGTCGTGGCGGGCTGAGGTCAGACCGTTGCTGCCCATGCCGCCATTATACGACCGCTCATAGGTGGCCTGCCCGCTAGATGACAGACCCACTATCACATCACCACCAGCGATGTGCGCATTGTCAATGACATCGGCGCGACGCATGCGACATGTAACCGTACTGTCAACGATGATGGTGCGCACCAAGTCGCCCACATCAGCCGTCTCACCACCCGTCGAGATGATGTCAACACCTAGGTCTCGCAGTTCGGCGAGGAATTCTTCGGTGCCATTGATGATGGCTGATATGACCTCGCCGGGAATCAGGTTCTTGTTGCGTCCGATGGTCGATGACAGCAGGATGCCGCTCGTGGCACCCACGCACAGCAGGTCATCCAGATTCATCACAATGGCATCTTGGGCGATGCCGCGCCACACATTCAGGTCGCCTGTCTCACGCCAGTACATGTAGGCGAGCGACGACTTCGTGCCGGCGCCATCGGCGTGCATGATGTTGCAGTACTCAGGGTCACCGCCCAGCATGTCGGGAATGATCTTACAGAATGCTTTGGGGTAAAGCCCCTTGTCAATGTTGCGGATGGCGTTGTGGACATCGTCTTTCGATGCCGACACACCGCGCAAGTCATATCTTTTCATTGTATTTAGTTAAGCAGAAAAGCCTTAATGATAGATTACCAAAAGCAGATAGACGACTACCGCCGGCGAAACAAGCAGCAGGCTGTCAATGCGGTCAAGGATACC
>JAFZAK010000100.1 GCA_017557285.1 Muribaculaceae bacterium | reverse complement strand
TCGCAGGCTGTTGCCAGCGATGACCGCTCGCTCATCGCACGCATCATTGTGGTGGTGCGTCGCTGGTCATTGTGGCTGGGACTGGGTGGCGCGTTGCTCACATTGCTCTTGTCACCCTTGTTGAGCCAAATCACATTTGGCTCCCAGGATTACATGTGGGGCTTCGTCGCGTTGAGTATTGCTGTACTGCTCATGGCCATCAGCAACGGCGAACAGGCCGTGCTGCAGGGTTCACAGCGACTGAAGCGCTTGGCGCGCGCCAGCGTCAGTGGAACATTGCTAGGACTGCTCATCTCCATACCGCTGTTCTATTGGCTGCGCGAACGCAGTGTATTGCCGTCAATCATCGCTTATGCCGCCTGCAATGCCTTGATGATGTGGCTGCTGCGCAACAAGGAATATCCTGCAGCCCAGGTCACTCGACATGAGACAGTCGACATGGGACGCGGCTTTGTACGGTTGGGTATCTATATGACCATCGGCAACTTCGTGACCATCCTCGCCAGTTATGTCTTCAACGCATGGCTCAACCAGGAAGCGGGAACAGCCGCTGTCGGACACTACCAGGCGGGTTACACCTTAATAAATAAGTACACGGGATTAATCCTTACCGCCTTAGGAATGGAGTACTATCCGCGTCTGGCACAGGTCGCGAATGACCGCTTGCAATTGCGCGAGTCGGTCTCCCAGGAAGTCAGTGTCGCCATGCTTGTGCTCGCGCCAGTGGTGGCATTGTTCGTCCTGTTGCGAGAACCCATCGTTTGGCTGCTATATAGTTCCGACTTCTCGGTCATCCACGCGATGGTCACATGGGGTATGGTGGGAACCGTCATGAGGGCATTGTCATGGTGCATGGCCTTTGTCATCCTTGCACGAGGCGACGGCAAGACCTATGTCATCACCGAGTCAATCAGTGCGGTCGTGGGGCTGGCGCTGAACATCTTGTTCTATCGATGGTGGGGCATCACAGGTCTGGGATTGGCATTCTTGGCATGGTATGTTGTTTACACGGTCATCATCGCCGTGGTCTATCTGCGTCGTTATCGCTTGACCCTGTCGGTAGGCAGTATGGCCAACTGGCTGTGGGCATTGGTGGTGGCGGCAGGAGTGGCGTTGGCCATGGAAAACGCTTGGCTATGGGTCGCAGTTACAATCGCAGTAGTCAGCACAGGGGTGAGCGTCTTACAACTCGTTAAGCAATGGCGCAATTAGGTTAATAAATTAAAAAATTAACATTGAAGAGCCGTCTAAATTTTGTGGTATGCAAATAATGCAGTAATTTTGCACCACAAAACATTTAAGAACTAACACGGGGGATCTCGTCATGCAACGAGGTTCTTCAATTTTTTTACTAAAAGAAAAATCAGAAATCAATGGCTATTGTTTACATGACCCAAGAGGGTTACGATAAGAAAATGGCTGAACTCGACCATCTGGAGAACTTTGAACGTCCCGAGGTGATCAACGCTATCCGAGAGGCAAGAGATAAAGGCGACCTCTCGGAGAACGCTGAGTATGATGCCGCTAAAGAGCGACAAGGACTGCTGGAGGCAAAGATTGCCGAGCTCAAGAGCCTGATTGCCGGAGCACGCATCATTGACGAGAGCAAGATCGGTACCGATGAGGTCCAGCTGCTCAACCGCGTCACCATCAAGAATGTCGCCAATGGCATGAAGATGACCTATACCATCGTCACTGAGACCGAGGCAAACCTGCGCGAAGGAAAAATCTCCATCACCACCCCCATTGCCAAGGGTTTGCTTGGGCACAAGGTTGGTGAGGTTGTTGATGTGCAGGCCCCCGCAGGAAAGATGCAGTTCGAAATCCTCGACATCGCCATCTAACCAGACGGCAATCGATTTGTCGCTGCCATTCTTAATTCTTCATTCTTAATTCTTAATTGAAAACGATGGCTTCAATATTTAGCAGAATCGTTGCTGGCGAAATTCCCAGCTACAAGGTTGCCGAGGACGAGAACTACTATGCATTCCTCGACATCGCTCCCATGTCAAAGGGGCACACACTCGTCATCCCCAAGCATGAAGTTGACTATATGATGGACCTCACCGAAGAGGAGTATCAGGGACTGTGGGCGTTTGCCCGCAAGGTCGCCCTTGCCATCAAGCCCGCTATGCAGTGCAAGCGCGTAGGCATCGCCGTACTCGGTATGGAGGTTCCTCACTGCCACATCCATCTCGTGCCTCTCAACCGAGAGAGCGATATGGACTTCCGCAAGGAGAAACTCTCACTCCCTGCCGAAGAGATGGCGGCCATCGCCCAGCGCATAGCCGACAACATGCAGTAAATCAACACTACCGAAACAACAAACAGGGTGCCTGGTCACGAACGACCAGGCACCCTGTCTATCTCATTGGGCATTACAATTTAATTCTTGCCGAGCATGGCGTTGATCACGGCGTTGACATCCGAGATGTCGATCTTACCGTCATTGTTCATGTCGCAAGCGGGAACCATCTCGGCCTTGCCGAGCATCATGTTGATGACAGCGTTCACATCGCTGATGTCAACCTTGCCGTCACCGTTC
>JAFZAK010000099.1 GCA_017557285.1 Muribaculaceae bacterium | reverse complement strand
TATGACGACCTGCTTATCCCCGTTGACGGCCAAGCGGGCGACCGTGTCATCGTGCTCGCTGTTCCCTATCTGCGCAGCGACGTGGTTCGTGACGCGAGCTATTCACGGGGCGTGAACCGGTTACTGCGCTCGCTCACTGCCCGTGCCCGCGAACGATATCCCGACACCCCCCTGGTGATGATGGCACACATGTATGCCAGCGGCGCTGACATCGCCTTGCGTGATGCCAGCGAACGCATCATCATCGGCGGGCAGGAGCAGGTAATCATGGAGGGTTGGAACGAGCATCCCGACTACCTGACCTGTGGGCACATCCATAAGCGCCAGCACATTTGGGATACCAACTGGGCACGCTATACGGGCAGCGTGTTGCCCATGTCGTTTGCCGAGAAGGACTACACGCACGGTGTGGACCTGGTGACACTCACTGCCGGTCATCGCCCTGTGGTGGAACAACTCGAGTACACGCCTCAACACCGCTTGCTCATATTGCCCGAAGATGGTGCCGACCTCACCGTCAATCAGTTGACTAAACTCATTAACAACGAGTTGCAAGAGCGTACCAGCGACAAGCCTGATGACTACTTCGACTATGTATGGCTTAAGGTTCGGCGCAAACGTGTGAACAATGACGATGCCAAGATGTTGATGGACCTGGTGAACAGCAAAAACGCCGTTCTATGCAAGACCGAGAGCATCATCGAAGCAGTGAGCCCATCGGCCAACGACGGTGAACGCATGTTGACCAGCGTTGATGAGATCCTGAACCGCGACCCGCTGGAAACTTTGCAGGAAGCCTTTGTGTCCAAACACAACGCCGAGATGAACGAGCGACAAAAATCACTCCTTACCGATGTCATCAACAATATTAAGAACGAATCTAACGACTAAATATCATGAAACTCATTCGACTCGAACTCCTCAATCTCGCCTCGCTCGACAGGTCCGAAGGCGAAGTGATCGACTTTACCCAAGGTGCCCTGGGCGAGAGCAACATCTTTAGCATCGTGGGGCCTACGGGCAGCGGCAAGTCGACTCTGCTCGATGCCATCTGCCTGGCACTATACGACCGTGCGCCGCGGTATCCAAAGCAAAAAGGCGAGAAGAAACAAAAAATCGAGATTTTTGGCGATCACGACGACCCCGACTCCAGAGGCATCGCCCCGACTGACTGCCGCAATATCCTGACGCGTGGCAAACGAGACGGCTATAGCAAGTTGACATTTCTTGCCAACAATGGTGTGACCTACCGCGCCGAATGGCATGTAAGGTTTAATCGCACCCAATATGCCGACAACGTCAAGTTGCTGTACAAACTTGGCACATCATCTGACGGGAATCCCCACGAGGAAGAAGCCGACTGGAACGAACTTCCGCAGATCATCGGGCTGGACTACGAACAGTTCCTGCGCACGGTGCTGATTGCCCAGGGGTCGTTTGCCAACTTCCTCACCGCCAAGGAAGATGAGCGTTTTGCGTTACTCGAGAAGTTGATAGGAAGCGAGGAGTTATACACAAGCATTGCTCAAACCATTAAGGAACGCTTCAAAGCTGCCGAGACGACTTACAATCAAGTGAGCGCCTCGGTCGATGCCGTCAAGCAGAATCTGCTCGATGACGACGCCCTTCAGGCCTTGCAAACCGATATCAAGAAACTTGATGAAGCCGAAAAAGCTTTGACCGAAACCCTCAAGCAGGTGGAGAAAGAGTTGCAGTGGTTTGTCGATGACGAGAAAAAGTCGCAAGCCATCGTCGACTGCCAAGCCGAAGAGACAAAGGCCAAGGACGCGTTGGCCGCCAAAGCCTCAGACTTTGCGCGCCTGTCGCTTCACGACGCCATTGATCCCGCTGTGGACTTGTTGCGCGAGGTGAAACGCCTGGAGGATGAGATCAAGAAGCTGAACGATGAAATCGCTGCCACCGGTCGTGATATCATCGGTGAAGAAAAACGCATCCAGGCCGCCACCCGGCACCTCAATGATTTGAAAGATACGGCAGAGAAAGCACTAGCCCTAGCTGAAGAGGAACTCCGCAAGATGCAAACGGCTTTTGAAAAAGAGAGGCAAGACCATCAAGCTCATGTCCTCGATATCACGACACGACTTCAAAGCGAGCGACAAAGAATCCAAGGTCAAGATGCTGACGCTCTGCAACAAGCCAAGACGCGAGCCGACCATGCCCTGCGCGACTTACAAGATGCCATCACTATCGTGGACAACTTGGGCAAAGCCGTCGAGGAGAAACAGGACAAGGAAAAAACACTAGCCCAGCTGCAAGAACAGAACAAGCGACTGCAAAAAGAATTGTGCAAACTTGACATCGAGTCGCTGAATAAAGAAGTCGATACGTTGCGGCGCATCTACACTCTGACGACCAGCGAGCAGTGGTCGCAACACCGCGACCTGCTTCACGAGGGGAGTCCGTGTCCGTTGTGCGGTGCGACCCAACATCCGTATCTCGAAGACTCGACGCAAGCCCAGATAGTTGGAACAGAGCTCCATGAGTTACTGACCACCAAAGAGAATGAGTTGAAAAACCGGCAAAAGCGCCAATCGGATTTTTCGGGTGCCATTAAAACCAACGAGGGCACGATTGTTGAGCTGGACAAGCGATTGCAACAATTGAGCGAGAGCATGAACGAACTAGAAGGGAAATGGGATGCTATGCGCCAGCAGTATCCCTTCCTGCCGCATAAGTTGGAGCCCCTCAAAGCACTGGTACCCAGCCATGAGCAGACTAAACAGCAGGCCGATGACACCCTCACGCGATACAATAAGGTGAAACAGTGCATTGATGAGTGGGTTAAGGAAAAAGAGGAAGCCACTAATGTGTTGGCAAACTTTGAAAAAAAGGCCTCTGAAGACATCTCAATGTTTAAGGATGGACTTAACTCATACAAGACCGTCCTTGCCGAACTGCGTGCCCTTACCCCTACCCTCTCGCAGCAGTACGATGACAGTCAAGAAACGCCGGAGGAAACTACCTCGGCTCGCCAGATTTCAAGCCAGGAGTTGGAGAAACTGCAAAAAGCGTTCAAGAGAGAACTCGATGAGAGTCAAGCTGAATTAAGTAAATTACATGGCATCCAGCAGAAGCAGTCGCAACTGATGGAAGACCATAAACGCGAAATGGAAGCCAAAACTGGCGAGCTGAGCAAGTGGTTGGATGAGTACAACGCCCGTGAGGACAAGGTCAAGGAGGTGACGATGGATGATGTGAGCGACATGCTCGCGGCTACTGACAACTGGGAAGGCATCCGCAC
>JAFZAK010000098.1 GCA_017557285.1 Muribaculaceae bacterium | reverse complement strand
TCTTAATTCTTAATTAAAATAACTATCTTTGCAGCATACTTAAAACAGACAACTATGAAGATCTATAGAGGTAATATCATTTTCACCAAGCAGAAGGACAGTTTTGAAGTCTTTGAACATGGCTGCGTCGCAGTAGAGAACGGAAGGGTAGTGGCTGTCGCGCCCAACATGGACCCATGGAAAGGACAAGATGCCGAGGTCGTTGACTTTGGCGACCACCTGTTGATTCCTGCCATGAGCGACATGCATGTACACGCGCCACAATACCGCAACCAGGCCATCGGCATGGACTTGGAATTGTTGCCTTGGCTTGAGAACTATACCTTCCCCGAGGAGGCTAAGTATGCTGACACCAGCTATGCCGAGAGGATGTATCGGCGCTTCGTGCGCGACTTGTGGCGATTCGGCTCGATGCGCGTCGCGGCATTTGCCACCATTCACCTCGACAGTACGCGACTACTGATGAACATCTTCCGTGAGGCCGGCATGGGAGCGTTTGTGGGCAAGGTTGACATGGACCGGAATTGTCCCGATACCCTGTGCGAGACCGTCGAGGAGGCTGTGCGTGGCAATGAGGCGTTGATTGCCGAATTCAAAGACCCGAACGCACTGGTCAAGCCCATCATCACCCCTCGCTTCATCCCGTCATGCACGCCGCCCATGCTGAAGGCATGTGGCGAACTGGCGCAAAAGCACCAGTTGCCCGTACAGTCGCACCTGTCAGAAAACACCAGCGAAATCGCGTGGGTGAGCGAGTTGGAGCCCGAAAGCCGCAACTATGGCGATGCCTACAACCGATACGGACTGTTCGGGCAAACACCCACTATCATGGCCCACTGTGTGTGGACGCAAGGCGAGGAACTGGAGCTGATTAAACGCAATGGCGTGGTGGTGGCGCATTGCCCCACGTCAAACTTCAACTTGTCATCAGGAATGATTCCCATTCGCACCTTTCTCGACATGGGCGTGAAGGTGGGACTGGGAAGCGACATCAGCGGTGGGCATGACTTGAGCATGCTGCGCATGATGGTCTATGCCATACAAGTGAGCAAGATGCACTACCAGCGTGACAAGACAAAGCGTTTCCTGTCACTTTCTGAGGCTTTCTGGTTGGCAACCAAGTCAGGTGGTAGTTTCTTTGGGAAGGTGGGCAGTTTTGAGCCAGGATATGAATTCGATGCACTGGTGGTTGATGATGCCGACTTGAACCATAGCGACTACTCGCCACTGCATCGCCTCGAGCGATTCATCTATCTGGGCGATGACCGCCAGATTATTCATCGCTTCTGCCGGGGTCAGGAGATTCCGGAACCTCGCATTCAGTAGACGGGTGCAGTGAATTGACAATCAGTGCGATGGCGCCGTCTCCCGTCACGTTACAGGCGGTGCCGAAGCTATCCATTGTGATATAGAGTGCTATCATCATGGCTTGCTGCTCGGCATTGAAACCCAGGATGCTCTGCAGCACGCCCAGTGCAGCCATGATGGCGCCCCCAGGTACACCCGGGGCGGCGACCATCATTACGCCTAGCATCATGATAAATCCCAGGAACGAACCGAACTCAATGGGCAGTCCCCGCATCATCATCAACGCCACGGCGCAGGCGGTAATTTTCATCGCACTGCCCGACAAGTGAATGGTGGCACACAGCGGCACCACAAATCCGGCAATACCAGGTCGCACTCCATTGAGCTGTGTCTGCTTGAGCGTCACAGGGATGGTGGCGGCGCTGCTCGATGTGCCCAGGGCGGTGAAGTAGGCGGGAAGCATCGTCCACAGCGACTTCAGCGGGTTGCGCTTGGCAATCAAGCCCGCCACGCAGTACTGCACCACCAGCAGGATGATGTGCATGGCAAAGATGACACCGATAATCGAGATGAACACCTTGACGATATGCCAGGCCTGACCTGTATGTGCCATGCTCATGAAGATGCCCATGATGTATAGCGGCAACAGCGGAATCAGCGCCACCTCGATGGTCTTGGCGACGATGTCGCGGAACTCGTCGAAGCCGCGCTTCAGCGTTTTGGAACCGAAATGAGCGATGCCCAGACCCAGCGCAAACGAGAGTACCAACGCGCTCATCACATCCATCAACGGCGGAATGGCGATGGTGAAGAAGGGGTCAATCTTGGCTTCGTCGCCCACTACCTGCGCAGCGGCGGCGGGGTCGATCAGGTAAGGAAACACGCTCACGCTGGTGCCGTAGGAGAATAGACCCGAAAACACGGTGTCGCCGTAGGCAATCAGTGCCGTTATCAGCAGCAATTTGCCCGCGCCCTTGCCGATGTCGGAGATGGCAGGGGTCACCAGGCCCACGATGATGAGCGGAATCAGGAACGACAGGAAGTTGCTGAATATGCTGTTGAAAGTCACAAACAGGCGCACACACCACAAGGGCAAAATATTGCCCAACAGGATGCCCAGCACGATGGCAATCACCACACGCACCAGCAACGGTATCTTTTTCAGACGGCTCATGATGCTTATCACTCTTTAGGGTTGACGGCTGCCGGGGTCCAGTGCTTGAAAAAGTCCAGCACTTTCTTCTGGTTATAGCTCTCGCCATCTTCCAGATAGGCCGAGTTTTGGATATGCACCACCTTGCCGTCACCGTCAAGCACCACCAGCACAGGGTAGCCGAAGCGGCCGGCATTGCCCAAGCGCTTGAGCATCGCCTTGCCTGCCTCACCACTCTTGCGGGGATGATAGTTCACATGGATATACACGAAGTTCTCCTCGATAATCTGGCGGATGCTCTCGTCATCGGTGATAAATTTGGCGAACTTCAGGCACCACGGGCACCAGTTGCCGCCAACCTGACAAATCACAAACTTGCCCTCGGCTTTAGCTTTAAGCACTGCCTGGTCAATTTGAGTCATCGGGTCAAGAGTCTCGTCATACACTTTGTTGAGCTGCGCATTGGCTCCTAACGCTAATAATGTTAAAAGAGCGATAGTTAGTATTTTCTTCATCATATGTTATGTGTTTATTAAACTTCAGTTTTTAAAAATCAGCCAATAAATGTGTTTTTTTTGTATACCAGATAACAACCTAAGCTGATAGGTATTGCCGAAAGAATAACATTAGTAATACACATCGTTAGAAACATTAATCCAGTCATTCCATCATTTATAGCGTGATAAGTATATAATAAAACTGAAATGACTAAAATAGTATTTATACTTAAGAACATTGCAAACGCTTTCTTTCGCCATGACATTTTTCTACAGAGGTATAGCGTTAATCCCCCCACAATAATATAAATAAATAAAAATGTGAACATCAGACATGCTGACTCAGAATCAATATAGACACCCCCATCATAAACAATAACTACCCATAGGAAAGGATGAAGAATAAGAGATGCTATTGCTATGATGAGCATTATTGTCAATAAATCAAAAAACTTCTTCATAGTTTTATAGTTCAGTGTAAATTCTATAGATTGATGGTGATATATTGGGCAAACTTCATTAATGCTTTTTTCATCGCTTAATCGGGTGTAGGTCAAATTTCGCCGCAAATATAACAAAAAAACACTAGTTACCTGCAATTTTTATATTACTTTTGTAGTTCCTATTCTACAGAACATGATAGAGATACTACGATACAACCCCGAGATGCGCGCCGACTGGGATGACCTGGTGGCTGGAGCACGCAATGGCAGCATACTGCACTTGCGTAACTTCATGGATTACCACAGCGACCGCTTTGCTGACCACTCGCTCGTGGCGATGCGCAACGGCGAGCTCCTTGCAGCCTTGCCCGCTAACCAAGACGGCGACACCCTGTGGTCGCACCAAGGACTGACCTACGGCGGCTGGATTATGCCCAGTAAACACATCGACCCCAGCGTGATGCTCGACGTGATGCAGCTTACTGTGGACTATCTGCGCGCGCAAGGCTTCAAGCGGATGGTCTACAAACCCGTGCCGCACATCTACCACCGCTATCCTGCAGAAGATGACCTTTACGCCTTGTGGCGTTGTGGAGGACGACTGCTCGAGTGCGGCATCAGTGCCACGATCGACCTGACAAACCGGCTGCCCCTGGACCGTGGATGCCGTAGTGCGTCGAACGCTGCCATTCGGGGCGGGGTAGAGGTGGCTCGCAGTCAGGATTGGGAGGGATACTGGCAGGTGCTCTCGCTAGTGCTTGCCGACAGGCATGACACGCGACCCGTCCACACCATTGACGAGATAAAGCTCTTGGTCAATCGCTTCCCGAGCCGTATTAAGCTCTTCACCGCCACTGCGCAAGGCGAACTGGTGGCTGGTGTGGTGATATTCGAGGTGGGCCCGGTGGCGCATGCACAGTACATTGCCGCTTCTGATCGTGGGCGCGAGTTGAAGGCTATGACGCGCCTTTTCGACTGGCTCATTGACCACTATGCCGAGCGAGAGTTCCACTACTTTGACTTCGGTATCTCGACCGAGCAGCACGGAACCGTCCTCAACCGAGGCCTCGTCCAGCAGAAGTGCCGCCTAGGCGGCCGCGGAATCCTCTATCCCGTCTATGAACTGATTCTTTGAAAGAAACCAACATATCTCGGCTTGCCATGAAGGCGATGGGCCTCTTTGGCGGTGTGCAGGTGATGGGCATCATTTGTTCCATCATCCGCACCAAGCTTGTCGCCATCTGGATAGGTCCTGTCGGTGTTGGACTCTTCGGCTTGTTCAACAACGCCCTCGAGATGATCAACACGGGCACCAATCTGGGCATCCGAGGCAGCAGTGTGCGTGACATCTCGCAGGCTGTTGCCAGCGATGACCGCTCGCTCATCGCACGCATCATTGTGGTGGTGCGTCGCTGGTCATTGTGGCTGGGACTGGGTGGCGCGTTGCTCACATTGCTCTTGTCACCCTTGTTGAGCCAAATCACATTTGGC
>JAFZAK010000097.1 GCA_017557285.1 Muribaculaceae bacterium | reverse complement strand
TCGGCCAGCATGGTTGCCGGCAGAACGAGACCTAGCAGCAGTGGAATGAGTAAAAATCTATTCATATTGCATGAATTTTGCGAGTTATAATTCGAAGTGATGATGCGCACAGCGCTGAGTTTCGCAAGACAGGGTCGTTTGCTAGTGCAAAATTACTACTAACTGCGCACGCGTCAAAACAATTACTACTACAAGAATGCGACTTGCACTACGACAAAAACTCACTTTTTTAAATATTTTTTTGCCGTTTCATCCTTTATATCAACATTTTTACGTATTTTTGCAACCTCAACAATTTATGACATGAAACCTCTACAATTCATCGTATCGGCAACACTGATTTTTGTGTCTCTTATGGCGCAGGCACAGTTCAATACAGTGCGAAATTTCGCTAGCGAGCTCACGGGTGGCGGCACACAAAATTGGGATATTATGCAAGGCGATGACGGACTTGTCTATCTTGCCAATACGCGTGGTCTAATGTGCTTTGACGGCCACAGATGGTCGTGTGCGCCCAATGCGAGTTATACCGACCTTCGTGCCATCTGTTTGGATCAGGACCATCAACGGGTGTATGCTGGCGGGTCGAACGAGTTAGGATATTATGACTTGTCTAACCGGCTAGCTTCACCACGCTATATCTCGTTGATGGACAAGTGGCCATCTGCCATGGGCGACATCGGCGATGTGTGGAACATCTATGCTCTGGGAGATGCCTACATCTTTCAAACCAAGCACCATCTGGCAATTTATCGCGATGGAGCGCCGCAATTACAAGTGGTTGCTTCACCCGCCGAGGTTGCCACATCGGTTGTCGAGCATGACCGCCTGATTGTGCTTTGTGCTGACGGCCTTTATAGCTTCGATGGCACAGCACTGAAGCGCCTCCCTGGCGAGTTGCCAGGTAATGGTTTGTTGGTGCGAGCAATGCTGCCTACCGATGACGGTCTTTTGTTAGTCTCTGCCGAGCATGGCATCTATCGCTATGACGGACAGACAATCACACCTTATGTGCTCGACATCACCCCATTCTTGATGCAGAACAAGGTGTTTTGCGCAGCAGTCAATGGTCAATACCTAGCCTTTGGAACCATTCGTAACGGCTTGGTGGTAAAAGATATGAGGACAGGAAGATGTGAGTATGCCAACTTGTCGACGGGATTGCAGAACAACACAGTTCTGTCGGTGCGCTTTGACTCATGGGGCAATGTGTGGATGGGGTTGGACTATGGTGTGTCCTATCTGGTTCGCGACTTGCCGTTCCTCTCGTTGCTCGGTGAGAATCTGCTCATAGGCCGGGGCTATGCTTCATTGGTTGATGGTGGACGCCTCTATCTGGCAACCAATCAAGGACTTTATGTGACAACCTATCCCATGTTTGCCGGGGCCACCCCGCCCGATGTGCAGTCCATCAATACCATCACTGGACAAGTGTGGTGCTTGCGCAAGACTTCGGCAGGCATTTTGTGCGGTTGCGACCAGGGAGTGATGAGAATTCAAGGGACAATGACTACGCATGTGGCGGGACCCGAGGGAACATGGGACTTCCGTGAGCTCAAGCACCACCCTGGACTGGTTTTGGGCTGTGACTATAACGGATTCTTCGTCCTGCGCATCATGGGCACGATGTTAAGTTATGTGGGTAGAGTAGAAGGTATTGACTGGCCTTGCTCCAACTTTGAGGAGGATAGCGACGGCACCATCTGGGCCGGTCATTGGCAGAAAGGCATTTACCACCTATGGCTTAGCGAGGATGGAACCAATGTAGTCAAAAAAGAACATTTCACGGAAGGTAAGGGTCTGCTGGTCGAGGGTGGTAACCTGGTGTGTAAGATGCAAGACACGGTGTTTGTGTCGTCGGTCGATGGCTTTTTGCGGTATGACCGAGCGACCGGTAAACTGATGCACGTCGACTGGCTGAACCGCCTAGTCAATCACTACGGAACCGCGTCGATGATTCATGAGACACCGTGGCATGACGCTTGGGTGTTTACGGGCGACAACATGTTGCTTCTCAAGCGTCGCCCATCAGGGACCTATGATGTCGACAGTACGACCTACCAGGGCGGTGCCAGCCGTGTGGCGATGTCGCTGGGGCATATGGGCTTTCCCGACTCGTTACACACCATCTTCAATGCCAACAAGGGGTTCTATTTGGTAAATCAGCAGATGCCGCCTGCTGCCCCACCCCGCCATCAGGTGGTGATTCGCCGTGTGACCGACCTGAATGGTGTAGACTCGTGTTTCACCGTTGCTGCCCACGGCGATAAGGCGTTACTCACGATTCCAAAGGACCACAACTCGATACGCGTTGAGTATGCTCTGCCTGAGTATCATGGCGACGGTCTAGTCACCTATCAATGCTATCTTGAGGGTTATGACAAGGCTTGGGGTGCTGAGGACACTGAATCAAGCAAAGACTACACGCAACTGCCCAAGGGTACCTATTTGCTGCATGTGCGCTCCCATGACCTATATGATGCGTCGACCAGTGAGGCGAAGCTTACATTAGTCGTGCTGCCGGCATGGTACGAGACCTGGTGGGCTTATTCAATTTATGGTATCTTATTCTCCTTGGCGTTGTGGCGCATTGTGCGCGCTATCGGACAGCGACAGCGACGTGCTGTGCAGCGCATCGAGGACGAACGCAACCGCCAACTCAAAGAGCAGCAGATGGCGTTCCAAATCGAGAAGGCGCAGCAAGAGCGAGAGGTGATGGAAGCACGCACCACGCAGCTTGAGCACGACCTGATGCACAAGACCAGCGAGTTGGGCGACTTC
>JAFZAK010000096.1 GCA_017557285.1 Muribaculaceae bacterium | reverse complement strand
CAGGCAGTGGCCTTGTTGCCTGTCACGTCGGGGTAGATGCCGGGACGCACCTCATCGCTCTGGATGCGGTAGGTCGACACGGTGGCGTGAATGTTGTGACCATAGTTGTAGCCGCCCTTAATGACCAACTCGTTGGCCTCGTAGACTGCGGGCTTGTCGGCAAACTTGGCCTTGAGGAATTTCAGCGGGGCCTCCATGGGGCGGTTGAACAGCCAGCACACCAGACCCAAGGCGAACATGTTGCGGCACTTGAGCTGAGCCTTCAGGTCCATGCCGGTATCCTTGAGTGCTTCCTTGACCATTGTGGTGATGGGAGCCTCAATGACCTGGGCAGTGATGCCCAGCTCCTCGTAAGGTTCGGTGGTGGTGTATAGCGCCTTGTCCAGACCAGCCTGTGTGAAGGTGTCTATGTCGACAATGGCGGCACCGTTCTTGCGCAGATACTGCGCATTCTGCTTCAGGGCGGCGGGGTTCATCGCCACCAGCACGTCACACTCGTCACCCGGCGTGTGAACGCCATGGCCGATGTGAACTTGGAATCCCGACACGCCACCCAGCGAGCCTTGCGGAGCGCGAACCTCGGCGGGGTAGTCGGGGAAGGTCGAGATGCGGTCGCCCAGTCCGGCGCTCACATTCGAGAAGATGTTGCCAGCCAGCTGCATGCCATCGCCACTGTCGCCCGAGAAGCGAACAACGATGCTCTGCCGAAACTGGACTTTCGCTTTTTCTTTTTCTTTTGTTGCCATTGTATTGTGTTATGCGAACGAATTCTAAATCGGCGGCAAAAGTACAACATATTTTCTTGTGCCACAAACTTTTTGCACACATTTCACCGCAACATGTTTTATAACATCTGACCTGATTGTCAGGGATTTTGTGCTTTATTCGACATTTGGTCACACTTTGCCCAAAATCATGCTCAAAGCGTCGTCTTTTCGCTTGAATCATGTCAAAAAAACTTTCGCGGTAGATTGTTTTGGCGGATTACCCAAAAAACATTAACTTTGCACAAACTTTAAGAGTCCGCCATCTCCCCTAAGGGGAGCAACTCTGCAAGTCCCCCTTTAGGGGGATTTAGGGGGACTGGACACTCTCAAAAACAAATACATGAAATTTAGCGACATATTAGGCAATGAACAGGCTGTCGATCGGGTAAGGCAACTCATTGACAACGACCGGTTGCCGCATGCACTGCTGCTGCACGGCGAGCCAGGCGTGCCCAAACTGGCACTGGCGCGCGTCATGGCGCAGTACCTGCATTGCACCAACCGACACGATGGTGAGCCCTGCGGCAAATGCCCCTCGTGCCGACAGCACGAGACATTCAACCATACCGACACCTTCTATTCCTTCCCCTATTGGCGCAAGGACAAGAACAGCGAAGCCACCTGTGACGACTTCCTGGACCATTGGCGCGAGTTCCTTGCCGACAACCCCATTGTCGAGGACTACCAGCACTGGCTCGAGGTGCTCAAGAACGAGAACTCACAGCCCTCCATTTTGGTCAAGGAGAGCGGGAACATCCTGCGCAAGATGAGCATGTCGTCGTTCACCGCCAAGTACAAGGTGAGCATCATCTGGCTCCCCGAGAAACTGGAGGAAAAGGCTGCCAACAAGCTGCTCAAACTCATTGAGGAGCCCTACGACGACTGCAAGTTCATCCTGGTCAGCGACAATGCCCAGGGCATCTTGCCCACCATCTTCTCGCGCGTGCAGCGTGTTGAGATGAGGCGTCTGGGTGTTCAGCAAGTCGCCGACTTCTTAGCACAGCATTACGGCATTGACCCGCAGGATGCTCTTGCAGTGGCCGCGCCCGCCGACGGCAATGTCATCCAGGCCATCCACAGTCTGCAGGAGGGCAGTGAGGGACAGGAGTTCCACCAGTGCTTCGTTGAACTCATGCGCTTGGCCTATATGCGCAACCTGGGCAAACTCAAGCAGTGGTCCGAGCGCGTCGCCGAAATGAAGCGCGAGAAATCGCGCCGCTTCCTCGCCTATGCCGCGCGCCAGGTAAGGGAGAACTTTGTCTACAACCTGCGCCACCCTGAACTCAACTACCTCACCCGCGAGGAGCAGCAGTTCAGCACCCGTTTCGCCCCCTACATCAACGAGAACAACGTCGAGCAGATGTACGAGCAGTTCCGTCTCGCCGCCGAGCACATCGCCGGCAACGGAAACGCCAAAATCGCCCTCTTCGACATGGCAGTCCGCATCACCATCCTCATCAAAGTGTAGGTGCCTCACCCCCCGACCCCCTCTCCGGGGGGAGAGGGGGAAGCTAGATTCTCTACCAGCGCACATCGCCTTTACCCCTAAAACCTTACCCCTTCCAGCGCGCAGCGCGGTCTACCAGTAAAACGATCTACCAGCGAAGCGGTCTACCAGTAAAACGGTCTACCAGCGAAGCGGTCTACCAGTGTAACGATCTACCAGCGCAGCGCGGTCTTAATTCTTAATTGAATTGAATTCTTTCTTGCACCAGGTGGCTCAGCACTACGCCACCACACCACATCTCGAAGACCTCTGTTTTGTCTTCCCCAACCGCCGCAGCGGCAAGTTCTTTGAGCAACGCCTCGCCGATGCCATCAACGGTCCGGCAATGATGCCGCGCATCGTCGCGATGGTTGATTTCTTGAGCGACCTCACCGGTCACAACCAGGTGGGGCAGCTCGAGGCTATCCTCGTGTTGTATAAGGCCTACTGTCAAGTGATGGGCGACAGCGCCTCACCGATGGATGCGTTCGTCCGATGGGCGAGCCTTATCATCAACGATTTCAACGATGCCGACATGAACCTGGTGGACGTGCGGCAGCTCTATGCCAACCTGCACGACTTGCGAGAGATAACCACCGACTATCTGGACGAGGACCTCAAACGCGACATCGAACGGGTGCTCAACGTCAATCTTCCGGGTGCCGACAACCAGCGGTTCTGGCGGGAACCCTGGCAACTACAAGAGAACGACGGCGAGGTGCGCCGCAAGTATTTCACTCTGTGGGAACGGCTCTATGACATCTATGGAGTCTTCCACGAGATGTTGTCCCAGCAGGGACTGCGCACTGTGGGCGGCATCTATCGCGATGCGGCCGACCGTGTCAAACTCATTGATGACCATCGCTTGCCGCGAAGGGTCGTGATGGTGGGTTTCTCGACCTTGTCGGTAAGCGAGGTGGCTATTTTCAAGACCCTGCAGCAGCGTGGGGTCGCCGACTTCTGGTGGGACAACGCGCTCGATGTGTTACGCGACGACACCAACAACCCTGCAGGAAAGATGGTGCGCGAATATGCCCAACTGTTCCCTATGCCCCGATCTTTGGAACCCGAGACGCTTGAGGGAACGGTGGTCGAGGCGGTCGCAGTGCCGTCGGTCGTGGGGCAGGCCAAGTGGGCCTTCCACCGCGTGGACCAGTGGCTGGAGCAAGGCTTCATACCTCACCCCGACAACGCCATCAACACCGCTATCGTCCTGCCCGACGAGAGCCTGTTTGTGCCATTGATAAACTCGGTCAGCGATAAGATCACGAGTCTGAACGTGACCATGGGCTACTCGATGCGTTATGCCAACATCGTCTCGCTGATGCACTTGGTGGCGCGGGCGCACCGTCAGGCAACGCGCCGTGCCGACGAGTGGACCTTCTATCGCGAGGACGTCAAGGACATCCTTTCGCACCCCATCATCAAGGCGGCGTTCACGCGTCAGGCGATGGAACTCTCGGACCAACTCGCCGAGCGCAACGAGTGGAATATCCCGACCAGCACCCTCTGCGACAAGGGCTTCGCGACCTTGTTCACCCCCTTGCGCGATGTGAAGGATGTCAATCAGGTGCTCGCCTACATCGACCGCCTGGCCGACTTCTGCAACCAGGTGAACGAAAGCATCAAGGTCACTGACCAAACGCTTCCACCCGAAGAGATGGAGAATGATGATGCTGATATCCGCAAGGTGCTGCCCTTGCAGAGCGCATTCATCGACTTGTATGTCGAGGCGTTAGACCAACTGAAACTGGCCTTTACGGTTCATGGTGTGCCAGTCGCCGACGATACCATATTCTATCTCATCGACCGACTTGTGCAGGCGATGGTGGTGCCCTTTGAGGGTGAGCCGCTCAAGGGCTTGCAAGTGATGGGCTTGCAGGAGACGCGCTCACTTGATTTTGAGAACTTGATGATCTTGTCGATGAACGAGCGGGTCTTCCCGCGCCGTCATGGCATAGCCTCGTTCATCCCCGACACCTTGCGCGCGGCGTTCTATATGCTCACCGGGACCCGTCAGGAGGCCATCGCGGCCTACGACTTCTATCGCCTCATCGGGCGTGCAAGCCGTGTGGTGCTGGTCTACTCAACCGCCAACGAGGGTGGGGGAGAGGCATCACGATTCATCAGCCAACTGAAGTTGCTCTATGGTGACAAAGTAAGATTCACCGACTATCGCGTGGACACGAAGGTCACATCCCCCGCCGAAATGCCCATTGTCGTGGACAAGGCCCATGTGCCCATGCACGACTATTTATCTCCCAGCGCCAGTGTTGACCCAGTTCATGCCCATTGCCTGTCACACAGTTCGATTGCCGAGTACATCGACTGCCCACTCAGGTTCTACCTGCATCATGTCGAGCACCTCACCGATAACAGCGACAAGGGTGACTTTATGGACTATGGCACCTTTGGCGATATCATCCACGATGCGTTGCAGCAACTCTATTACCCCCCCATGCCCGGAGGTGCCGAGAGGAAAGGGAGCTATACCGTCACCAAGCAGATGATTGCCGATTTCAAGAGGGGACGCATGCGAGAAGAGGTGTTGCGTTACATCCACATTCACTACCTGCACGACGAGGATGTCACCGCGCCCCTACAGGGTGAGGCACTGATTCTGCAAGATACCCTTGAGACCTTTGTGTTACGCGCTTTGGACTATGACCTGAAGATGCTTGAAGAGAAAGCGGTCGACTCGCTCGAGGTCATCGAGTGCGAGGCGTCGCACCCAGTACAGCTCGATTTCAGCTATGACGGTGTCGAGGCGAAGTTCAATTTCATCTACAAGCCCGACCGCGTGGACCGTGTCGCGGGCCAGCTGCGCATGGTCGACTACAAGACAGGCCGTGACAAGACCGAATTCAAGACAATGGATAACTTGTTCGTGCCATTTGGCAACGACAAAAAACGCTGCAAGGCCATTGCGCAACTCATGCTATACTGCAACGCCTGGCATCTTGAGCATCCCGAAGACCGGGTCATCGAACCCGTCATCTACAAGTTGCGCAAGATAGAAGAAACAGGTGTGTTCTGCCAAGAAAATGTCGGTGGTACAGAGAAAAGAGCCAAGTACGAGAAGCGACAACTCATCTTTGAGCCCGACAGCGACTTCAACCTTGAGTTCAAGAAACGCATGGGCGACATCATCGCCCAGCTCCTCGACCGCAACGGCCAGTTCACCCAAACCCTTGACAATCACGCTTGCCAGTACTGTCGCTTTGCCGACTTCTGCCGAAGGTGAATATAGTTCATAGTTAATAGTTTATAGTTAATAGTTAATATCAAGATCTGTTATTCCCAATGTAGGGATGCGCCCCCAGGCACATCCCCACCAAAATCTCCCATTCAGCGCCTTAGCAACCCTCCCTCTTGTAGGGACGCGGCTCCAGCCACGTCCGCACCAACATCTCCCATTCACTGCGTTAGCAACTCCCCCTCTAAGCTAGACCAATGGTACGAGCCGAACGCAGAGCGAGAGCTTGCTCGCGCTATGCTGAGGCGATGCCCATTGACGCTGAAAGAGCGGGTGCCCGAAGGGCGGGGGCGTGTGTCAAGGAGCATGGCGGTGTCACACACTCCTCCGTCGCTTCGCGACACCTCCCCTAATTTAGGGGAGGACCTGTGTATCAACAACTTATTCTCGTCGAACTTACGTTATAGTTAGGGGACTAAAGCTCCAGCCGCAATACCCTGATGGGGCGGTCTGCGCCTTGATATTGTGTCTCGTCGATGCAGGTCTCGCCAGTAGGCACAAAACCGCACTTCTCCATCACACGACCCGAGGCGGGGTTGTCGACAAAATGCCCGCTGATGAGCGAAGCGATAGAGGTTGTCTTGCAGATGTGTGATAGCATTAACTGCAGCGCCTCCGTGCAGATGCCTTGGTTCCAATAAGGTTTGCCAATCCAATACCCCACGATGGGCTCGCCATCACGGGCGGGTAGACGGCAGTCACACGATGGCCCGTAACCGATTGCCCCAATGGGCTCGCCGGTCGATCTTAGCACAATCGCCCAGGTGGTTTCGTTGTGAAAAACCGTGCGGATAATCTCCCGACTCTCCTCCACGCTCTTGTGTGGCGGCCACCCCGCGCGTGACCCCACTTCAGGCTCAGAGGCATAATTGAAAAGCACCTCAGCGTCATCCTCGTGCCACAGGCGCAAGATGATTCGGTCAGTTTCCATCATTGCTTCCATCGTTTCAGCATCGGGAAGAAGCCTCGCATCATGGCTTTGTACTCGTCGTGCGTCATGGGCTGGGGCATCTGTTTGTTGACCTCGTCGACAAACTGTGCGCAATGCTCAATCATCTCCTCCATCGTGCAGTCTTGCAAGAACTTCCCGCCTTCGTAGCAGTACTTGCAGTAGTCAAAATTGATGCTGCCGTCAGCATTCGTGCCGCAGTCCTCGTTCTGGGTCAACGGCATGCCGCAACTCTGGCAGAACTGCGGCAACTGTCCGGCGCGCAGCGTCTTCTCCTTGGCGGGGAATGTCGCCTCATAGGCGGCGAAAGCATCGGGCTGGGCATCGGCCACGAAGTAGCCCTTCGGTGGGCAATAGCTCGCCTCAATGCCGCCGAGCCAGCCCGGAATGAGCTCCTGGGCAAGGAAATAGGGCACTTCAGCATCGCGCGGCTCGGCATGGTAATGAATGCCCAACTTGCTGGCGAGGTCAAAGCCGGCATGCTTATAAAACTTGACATTTCCTTCCATGCACAAGAAGCCGATGCCCAGCTCGCGGGCACGCTCCAACGCATGGTTCAGCAATTTCAGGCCATAGCCTTTGCGCTGATAGTCAGGATGGATGCTGATGGGCCCGAAAGTCCAGCTGGGGCGGTGAGTGCCGTCGTCAAGCACTAGCTCAGCCTTTGAAAACATGACATGGCCGATGATTTTACCATCCTCTTCCATCACGAGATCCAGTTCGGGGATAAAGTCGGGATTGTTCCGATACTGGTGCAACACAAAATGCTCGGTGCAGCCGGGACGATACACGTTCCAGAACGACTCACGCGTCAGGTGCTCCACCTCACGGTAATCTTCAGGTTTCTCTAATCTAATATTCATAGCGCGAGTGTAGTCAAAATGGTTTTCAGCCGATTTTATAAGCAATGAAGATCGCTAGCCCAAAAATGGCAATCAATACAGCAAACGAGATGATAAGGGTCAGTGTGATATACCCTAAAAGACGCGTCTTGGAGTAGCCCGAGAACTGTTTAAGCGCCACAAACACCATGATGACGGCGAGGATTGCGAGTATTAACGAGTTCAACAATGTTCCCGCTATCGAAAAGATACTGTAGGTGTTGGCGGTATATGTGAGCGCCACGACAAACTCTGAAAACCGCAAGTCGGGGATGGTGGGAGACCTGCGGAGGAAAAAGTATAGTGGCCAAGAGAAAAGCATGAGCGATATGAAGGCAAAGATAGCAGGGTTCTTTTTCCAGAGCGAGGCCATGAACCGGGCAAATTTGTACCCCCGTTGATACATCTTTGACTCCATTTCCTTACCATGTACCTTGACGGTCATTGAGTCTTCGGGATTTGACAGTTCCTTAGAAGTAGCCACTTCATCATCCACATCCACTTGTTCGGCCACCACTTGACCATACACAAGATTCGCACCCGAGTCCTTGGAAGTCATACTGCAGCCGTGTTCGACAAGCAGCGCGAGGGCCGCGAGTATAAAGAACATCTTGAATGGCGGGAAGTAGGCCGACTGCATTCCGCCGATGTAGTCGCGAATCAGATAACCGGGACGCAGCATCAGGTCGCGCAGGCTGCGGAACATGCTGCGGTTGCCCATGCCCCACACGTCAAGAAAGAGCAACAGCGCCTTCTTGAACGAAAACCGTCCCACCTGGTTCGACTGCCCGCAGCGGGGACAGTAATTGCCTTGATATTCTTCACCGCACGATGCGCACTGGTGGACGGCGTCGGAGAGTGGCGCCAGCTGCGGAGACCGGCGCTGCCACTGACGGAACGCCCGCAACCAGATGGGCCGCTTCTTTTTGTCGAGTATGTAGGTCAATGATTTGTTCATCTTGTCATGTGCTATTTCGAATGCAAAAGTACGACAAAATCGTCATCTCCACAAGTTTTTATCCTGATTAGGCTTCATCCTTCTGTACTGCAAAGCTGTGGCGAGGAACATCTGCAAACATTTCAATATTTTAAGGCAATTATATATCAGTTGTCCCCAATAGCAGAATTATTACGATTCTGCATATTTAATGTAGGGGCGACATTCCTATGTCGCCTGCAAAACAAATAAGGTAATAACCTGTTTTCTAAAACATTTGTTTCATTTACCTGGCGCGGGCGACATAGGGATGTCGCCCCTACAATCGATGGTCAAATATGCTTGTGGACAACAGGTATATAATTCCCTATTTTAATGTGCCGTTATCGCCATAATTCATTTATCTCATTTTGCAACTCTTCCAGGAAGCGTGCGGCATGACCACCATCCATTTGTACATGATGAAATTGAAATGAAATGGGTAATGTGACTTTGAGCAGACTTTTACGATATTTGCCCCACATTACCATCGGGTTGCAGAATTGGTCGGTGTATTGATTGACGATGCACTCAAGAGTCGTGTCCACCATCGCTGAGGTCCCAATTACCATCGCTCCTTCTTCAATGATACTATTACACGAATCGCTAGCCGATTGTGTCAAATCCATGTAACTTGTATTAAACTGCTCCAAATCATCGGTATACGGGATATCACAAGAGCTGATGCCACCATCCTTGTTGTTTACAATCACATTGATTGCAAGGCGGTCAAATCTAAACAATTTGCCTTGCTCTGGCAGTGTGTAAAATTCTTCTATCTTGCTAGCAGCTTTACCGATACACCAACACAAGAGCATGTTGAATTTCATCCCTTTTCGATTGCCAATCTTTCGAATAGGGGTCACATTAAAGATCTTGGTAAGTGTCACCATTGGCATGGGTGACTTCATCCAAAAGTTGAATGCTTGCTCTCTGTTGGTATCTTGCGGATTAATTTCTCGTTTCATAGTCTCATGCGTTGTTGTGCGTCCTTGCCGGCACCGGTGCCCTTGTACTTGCTGCGGGTGGCGTTGAGGCGGTAGATAACGGTGAACTGTAATTTGTGGGTTGAGTAACGGTTGTTCTGTTGGATTTGGTAGTAGCCCATGTCGGCATACTCGTTCAGGCGGTTGCGTTGCAGCACGTCGAGCACGGCCGCACGCAGCGTGAGCGACTTGTTGAGGAAACTCTTCTGCGCCACGAAACCCAAGCGGATGTTGTCGCAGTCGTTGTAGAAGTTCAACTGATGCCCGCGCGAACGGAACATGAAATTGATGTCAAACTTCCAGTCGTGCTTCAGGCTGAAAGAGTTGAAGACGTTGAGTGTGTACACGGGCTTGTCGTAATAGGAACGGCGGGTGCCGCCAGCGACGTGTATGTCTTCCAAATCGAGATAGAGGTCTTGCTTCTCGACACCTGCTGTAGCGTTGAGCGACCAGATGCCCACTTGTGGCGTGGCCGAGACAAACAGACTGTAGTTGTTGACCGGACGCTCAAGGTTGATGTGTTTGATGAGCGCGGCATCATCGTCGCTGATAAAAGCCCACTGTGTGATGGCGTTCTTGCACCGCACATAAGATGCCGCGAGCGAGAGCCATCGCCACGACACATTCAGCGTGAGGTCGCGCAGACGCTCGTTGAGCAGTTGGGAGTTGCCCGCCTGCATCGAGTAGCGGCTGATGTAGGTGACGGCGTCGTTCATCGCAAAGAAACTGGGGCGGTTGGTCTTCAAGCCATAAGACAAGCCCGCCTGGACAGGGCCTAGGGTGACCGAATAGGATGCCGTGGGGAAGAACTCATCCATGCTGCGATGCAGATAATCGCTATTCATCGCGTCGTCATAGTCGTAGAGCGTATGTTCGTAGCGCAGGCCCACACTCGCCCGGCCATAACGCTCGAGGTTGCAGGAATACTCGGCAAATGCGGCTAGGTTGTTCTCGGTGATGTCAGCATCGGTGTTCGCTATTGTCATCTTGTCAACCTTTAGCTCGACAAAGTTTGCAGCACGAGTCACTGCGAAGCAGTGGCGTGCGGTCAGCAAACCTTTGTCAATCCAATAGGTGTTGTGGCGCTTGGCGAAGGCCATTTCGGTTCCCGCCTCGAGCGTGCCTTTCCAGATGGGATAAGATAGCACCAGTTTGGTGGCGTACAGGTGGCTGTCAGTACCCGAGCGGCTCAAGACGAAGTCGTCGTTCACGGTGCTTTCCTCAATGTTCTCACGGTCGGTGTTGATCTGCGAGGACATGAAGTCAAAGTTGAAGTCGATGCCCAGTTTACCGGCGGTGCCGTTATAGTAGGCATTGGTGAGCCATCCCAGCGGCTTGCTCTCATGGCTGGTCTGCTCGGAGTAGAGATGGTCAATCAGCACGTCGTTCTCATAGACGTCCTCGTCGTAGATGACCATGTTGGTCCCACCCAGGTAATGGGTCAGGTCGGCACGGGCACCCACCGAGTGCTGGTCGTTGATTTGCCAGTTGACGCCGGCGGTGTAGGTCAATTGGTCGTTCTTCCACGTCATGGTGTAGGGGCCATTCTGACGGAAGACCTTGTCGATGTTGGTGATTTCTTCCAGCGAGCTGTATTGATGGTAATTCTGGTGGAAATAATACACCGAGCCAAACACGTCAACGCCATTCGTGCGGTAGTTCAGCCCGAGTTTGCCTGAAGGCCTGTTGAACCCATAGCGCAGGTCCTGATCGTCGGTCGCTGTGAGGTCCAGACTAAGGCCATCGCCCTGCTGACGGCGGGTGCGGATGCGCACCACCGCCCTGACCGTGGCGTCATATTGTGCGCCGGGGTTGTTGATGACCTCCACATCGCGGATGTCCTCGCTGCGCAACCGCTTCAGCTCGCTCGCGTCGCGCAGCAGACGGCCGTTGACATAGATGAGCGGCGCGCCTTTGCCCAGCACCTCGGGACTGTCTTCGGTACCCGTCATGCCCGGCACTTTCACGAGCATCTCGCCCAGTGTTCCTGACGCCGCCAACGAGGTGCCCTCGATGCGGGTAATCATGGCGTTCCCTTTCAGACGGGTATTGGGGAGGTTGCCCTTGACGACAATCTCCATCAACTCGTGCATCTTAATCTCAGATTGCAACGTGTCCTGCTCCTGCCCCCATGCGGTGACCCACACAAGACACACAAGCAATCCTGACAATATGTTTTTTTTCATTTTATCTTGATTGTTACTATTATTTAGACGTGGCTGAGTCCAGATTATTACAAGAAAGTTCCCTAGATTTTTCCCATGCCGCGCTTTGCAACAAAAAGGCCATCAATGACGTGATGGCCCCTGTAATCTATAATCTATTATCTATAAACTATAAACTATTAACTATAAACTATTAACTATTCTTGTGGTATCCGTGGACAAGGCGGTACTTGCGCACGTCGCGGAAAAGGTCGGTGGCGTAGACAAAGTTGTTCAGGTCATCGTTGTCCTGGCTATAAACCTCGTCCTTGTTGCCTATCCAGCCCACATGGCCCTTGTTGATAAACACGATGTTCTCGCCGATGCCCATCACCGAGTTCATGTCATGCGTATTGATGATAGTGGTGATGTTGAACTCGTGCGTGATGTCGCTCAGCAGTTCGTCAATCACTATCGAGGTCTTCGGGTCAAGGCCTGAGTTGGGCTCGTCGCAGAACAGATACTTCGGGTTCAAGGCGATGGCGCGGGCAATGGCGGCACGCTTCTGCATACCACCCGAGAGCTCGCTGGGATACTTGTTCTCGCTGCCCGTCAGGTTCACGCGGTCGATGCAGAACTGCGCGCGCTCGCGCTGCTCCTCTGGACTCATGTCCGAGAACATCATTAACGGGAACATCACGTTGCCCATCACCGTCTCGCTGTCGAACAGGGCAGAACCCTGGAAGAGCATGCCTATCTCCTTGCGTAGCTCTTTCAGTTGCTTGCGGTCCATCTGCGTGATGTCGCGACCATCATACAGAATTTGACCAACATCGGGCTTGAACAGCCCCACGATGTTTTTCACCAGCACGGTCTTGCCCGATCCGCTCTGGCCGATAATCAGGTTGGTCTTACCGTCATAGAATGTCGCGTTGATGTCGAACAACACTTGCCGGCGACCCCCTGCTTCTTCAAACGATTTTTCTACTCCCTTGACTTCTATCATTGTCAGTTATCAGTTTTCAGTTAGTCTTGTCCCCCTAACCCCCTAAAGGGGGAACAACATTGTACACCCCCCTTCAGGGGGGCTTGGGGGGACGTATCGTATTTTATTGAAGCATCAGCTTAGTAAGAATCACGTCGGCGACCAGAATCATGATGTTGCTCATCACAACGGCGTTGGTGCTGGCTTTGCCCACCTCGACCGAGCCACCTTGGACCGTATAGCCATAGTAGGCCGAGATGCTCGAGATGATGAACGCAAAGAATAGCGACTTAATCAACGCGAACCACACATACCACTCTATGAACATGGCTTGGATGCCATAAATATAGGTGTCTGGGTCGACGATACCCGTGAGGATACAAATCAGGTAGCCGCCAAATAGGCTGGTCGCCATACAGATGACCACGATA
Source organism: Muribaculaceae bacterium (assembly GCA_017557285.1). Lineage (GTDB taxonomy): Bacteria > Bacteroidota > Bacteroidia > Bacteroidales > Muribaculaceae > Sodaliphilus. The sequence goes on along the minus strand of JAFZAK010000096.1, from coordinate 3,669 downwards.
AATGGCATGATGGTGATGAGACCCAGCACCTTGGGCATCACAAGGAAATTGGCTGAGTTGATGCCCATGATATCGAGCGCGTCAATCTGCTCGGTCACACGCATCGTACCTATTTCGCTGGCAATGTTCGAACCAATCTTACCCGACAGAATTAGACACAGGATGGACGATGAGAACTCCAGCAAGATGATTTCACGGGTGGTCATGCCCACAGTGTAGCGAGGCAGCAACGGGTTACTGATGTTAAGCTTGATGAGGATGGTGCACAACGAGCCGATGAACAACGACACAATCAATATCAAGGGGATTGAGTCGATGCCCAACTTGGAAATCTCATCAGCATAGCGGCGGAAGAAAACCTTCCACTTCTCAGGGACACCAAAACTGCGCCACATGAACATGCAGTAGTTCCCAAAACGATCAAGCGATTTGTTTAATGCCATCTTTATATAGACTTTAGACCTTAGATTTTAGCCGTTAGACTTCGTCAATTAAATTATGTAATATTGCGTAGACCGTGAGGCCAGCCACGCTCTTGATGCCGGTCTTGTGCATGATGTTCTTGCGGTGTGAGATGACCGTATGTATCGACACATTCAACGCATCGGCAATCTCCTTGTTGGTCATGCCGCGTGCCACCTGCACAAGCACATCGGTCTCGCGCTTCGACAGTTCGTAACTTCCCGACGAATCGCTTGTCTCATGCTCGGTCGACTGGGCTGCCTTGACGAGGGTGTCGGCGATGGCGCCACGTGCGTCGCGGATGTCAATCACGCCGTCATAGCGCTTCAGCACCAACGGCTCGACATATTGGTAGACCAATGCCACCACGGGGGTGGGGTGGTCGCCCAGCAATTGGGCGGGTTGGCTCGACAAGGTGGGGTTGAGCACAATCACGTCGGGCTTGCCCGTGACTAATCGCTCGGCCAAGCCTTCCAGACCATAGAGCGGAGGAAGCACCTTGAAGCGCGTCTGGGCACCGAGCAGACTCGACAACCCCTCGACAATCACCTCCGATGGCTCGATGATGAGCACACGCGTCTTCATCGCACACTCCTTTCCAGGTGCATCACATAGGGCACCATCACCTTTTCTTCGACGAGGCTGTGACGGTTCAGGTCAAGCGACAATTGCAGGATGTCATATACCACATCCACCGTGTCGTCACTGGTCACGCTCTCGGGCAAGTATTTGAAGATAATCTGCACCAGGTCATTGAGCTTTTCCTCAAGGTTGCCGTGATTTTCGACAAAGTCGCGCATCTGGTAACTGGAGTCACGTTTTCCGGCTTGTAACGCCTCGATGTGGCAAAACACCGTACCCTCCTCATGGCCGAAGTGGTCAAGCACCTCGGTCTTGTAAATCTCAAAGAACCGGGTGAGCACCGTGGCAACGCGCTCGGGCAACTGCTCGACAATGCGGCCCAAGTGCTGTTCGATGTGCGGCAAACGCTTGTGAACATAGTAGTCGTGCGAGTTGCGCAGGTAGGGCACAAGACCCAGCATGTCGGTCGACAGAATCTCGTCAGGCGTCGGCTCGTACTGAGCGTTGCTGTATACATTGCTAATGAGCAGGAAAAAGTCGGGGTCAACACCGTGGCGGCGGCACACATCATTCACCGAGCGGTCGCCAAATCCCAAAGCAATGCCCATGCGTTGCAGCATCATCACCAGCTCGACATGAGCCGTGATGAGTTCGCTCATCTTTATCGTTGTATCTTTCATCCTAAATGAATTGTTAATGTCGCTTCTCAGGATTCCCAGTTCTCCCAGAGAAACTACAAAGATACTGCTTTTCGCTGAAAGCAACAAAAAAAACACGCAAATCAAAAAAAATTCTTAATTCTTAATTCTTAATTATTTATTATTTACTAACTTTGTCGGTTGGATTGGAGGGAAGTCACTACTTAACTCCCTTTAACCACTTAACTCCTTAACTGCTAAAAATATGATTATCATCGGTATCGCTGGCGGCACCGGCTCAGGAAAAACTACCGTGGTGCGAAAAATCATGGAACGTCTGCCACAGGGCGAAGTGGGCATCATCTCACAGGACAATTACTACAAGGACTCGAGCCACATACCCCTAGAGGAACGTCAGAAAATCAACTTTGACGAGCCGGCAGCATTCGATTGGGACCTCTTGCTCAATCACTTGCAGATGCTCAAACAAGGCAAGTCCATCGAGATGCCTACCTATTCTTACATCACCAGTACACGCCAGCAAGAAACCATACCTATGGGACCCCACGAGGTGGTGGTTATTGAGGGTATCCTCGTGCTCAGCGACAAGCGCCTGCGCAACATGATGGACATCAAGGTCTTTGTTGATGCCGATGCTGATGACCGACTCATCCGCGTCATCGCTCGCGACTGCATCGAACGTGGACGCACAGCACAGGAGGTCATTGACCGCTATCAGAGCGTGCTCAAGCCCATGCACATGTTGCACATCGAGCCTTGTAAGCGATTTGCCAATATCATCGTCCCCGAGGGAGGACACAATGAGGTGGCTATCAACATGATTACCGACTATATCAAGGCAAAACTCTCAAAATAACCTGCAAGCATGGCGATGAAGCTACCCTGGCCCAAGAAGAAACCCACCGACAAGGCCGACCAGACCAATCTCATCAAACCCGGCAGCAAGGAGGTGGCCTATCGACTGCACCAGTCGGGAGAGGAAGGTACATTGGTCCTCACCACCGACAAGCTGGTGAAGAAATACCGGCAGCGTACCGTCGCCAACCAGGTGTCAATCGAGGTGCATCAGGGAGAGATTGTCGGATTGCTAGGGCCTAATGGTGCCGGAAAGACGACCACCTTCTATATGACCACTGGGCTGGTGGCGCCCAACTCGGGACGCGTATTCCTCAACGATGTCGACATTACCAGTCTGCCCGTCTACAAGCGGGCGCAGCTGGGCATCGGCTATCTGCCGCAGGAGGCGTCGGTCTTCCGTGCGCTCAGCGTCGAGGATAACCTGCGGCTGGTGCTCGAGATGACCGACATCACACCCGAGCAGCAAAAGGAAAGGCTGGAACAACTCATCGCCGAACTCCACCTCGAGAAGGTGCGCAAGAACTTGGGTAACCGACTCTCGGGAGGAGAGCGGCGCCGATGCGAGATTGCACGTTGCCTCGCCATCAACCCGCGCTTCATCATGCTTGACGAACCTTTTGCCGGCGTTGACCCCATCGCCGTCGAGGACATTCAGAGCATTGTCTACAAACTCAAGTCGAAGAACATAGGCATCCTCATCACTGACCACAACGCCCCCGAGACGCTGAGCATCACCGACCGTGCTTACCTCTTATTCGAGGGAAAAATCCTCTTCGAGGGCACCAGCGAAGAACTCGCAGTCAACCCCGTCGTGCGTGAGAAATACCTCGGCACAAACTTCGACTTCCGCCGCAAGCACTTCGATTAATAGCAAGATACTAGAAACAAGAAGCAGGAAGCAAGCTTGTAGGGACGCGGCTCCAGCCACGTCCGCAAGAATCAAGAAGCAAGATAGTTGTGTCTGTCAAGGTTCTGCCTTGGCCCATAATTGTTAAAAATCACGCAAATCGCAAAAATAATTCTTAATTCTTAATTCTTAATTCTCAATTATTCACTACCTTTGCCGCGCTTTTTGAGAAACTCTCAAGTTTCCCGTGTGATGGGAGAT
>JAFZAK010000002.1 GCA_017557285.1 Muribaculaceae bacterium | reverse complement strand
TCCATCCTGATGGTGGTGGCAGCGATTGCGCTGTTCTACATCGCCCTGTTGTTCATCGACGTGTTCACCTCGCACGGCCAAGAGCGGCGCGTGCCCGACGTGCGCACGATGACCCTGGAAAATGCCATCAATGCCCTGGAGGATGCAGGGTTCAAGTGGGACATTAGCGACAGCACCACCTTCAGCGAGCAATACCCGCCTGGAGTTGTCATCGACCAGGACCCAAAGGCGGGGGCAAAAGTCAAGGCAATCCGCGTCATCTACCTCAAGGTCAATGCACTGCATCCGCGTGGTGTGCAGCTGCCTAGGCTGCAAGAGGTGTCAATCCGTCAAGGACTCGCCATCCTGCAATCGATGGGATTCAAGAGCATTGAGGTTGACAGCATTGCCTCGCCGTATGGCGGACTCATCCTGCAGGTGCAGGTCAACGGGCATCATGTCGCTCCGGGAACGAATGTGGGCATTAATTCTCACATCAAACTCACGGTGGGCGATGGTTCGATTGACAATCTGAACCCCGACTCCATCCTTGACTCGCACACCATCGACTCTATTGAACAACACAACTACGAGGAGGAGGTCGAGAATTACAAGGCTCGAAAGGATGAGTGATAACCAGCTGGACATGAGTCTGTTTGAGGTTGATAGCGATGCCCATAAGGACATCCTGCTCGACTTCAGCGACCCAGACTTTACCGAGAACGGATGCGACTATTGGGAGCATTACCGCTACGAGGTGGAGCCCGGACAAGACTTGTTGCGCATTGACAAATACCTGGTCGAGCGCATCAAGGGCACTTCACGCACCCGCATACAAAACGCCGCCGAGGCGCAGTGCATCCGTGTCAATGGCCGACCCGTCAAGAGCAACTACCGCGTCCACCCTGGTGAAATCATCAGTGTGGTCATGGATCGCCCGCGCTACGAGAATGAAATCGTGGCGCAGGACATTCCCCTTGACATCGTCTATGAGGACGATCAGGTGCTGGTGGTCAACAAGCCCGCTGGCATGTGCGTGCATCCCGGACACGGCAATTACGATGGCACACTCGTCAACGCGCTGGCATGGTATTTCAAGGACATGCCCAACTATGACGTGACCGACCCGCGCATGGGACTGGTGCACCGCATCGACAAGGACACCAGCGGACTGCTCGTGGTCGCCAAGACACCCCTCGCCAAGACCTCGTTGGGAAATCAGTTTCGCGACAAGACCACCAAGCGCCAGTACATCGCTGTCGTTTGGGGCGAGATGAAGGAGCCGACAGGCACCATCGTCGGCAACATCGGACGTAATCCCCGCGACCGCTTGCAAATGTGCGTCTTCCCCGAGGGTGACCAGGGTAAGCATGCCGTGACTCACTATACCGCGCTCGAGAATCTGGCCCATGTGGCAGTCGTGCGGTGCCAACTCGAGACCGGCCGCACCCACCAGATTCGCGTACACATGAAGCACATCGGGCATCCGCTGTTCAATGACGAACGCTATGGTGGTGACCAGGTGCTGAGAGGCTACAGGACAGCAAGCTATGCGGCGTTCATCAATAACTGTTTCAAACTTTGCCGGCGCCAGGCACTCCATGCCAAGACGTTGGGCTTTGTCCATCCCGTCACACACCAGCAGATGGACTTTGACAGCCCTCTGCCCGAAGACATGACCGCACTCATTGAACATTGGCGTACCTATGCCGCAGATTTAAAGAACAAGTAACAAAACATGAAAAAGTTTTTAACGATCTTATTGGTGGTGCTGGCTGCGTGCACGATGCCGCAACATAGCCAGCAGGAGGCCCAGGCGGCCAGTGTGCAGCGTATGCGGTTCCATTGCGACCAAGACACAACCCGCATCAACCAATTGCTGCAGGACGGCTTTGCCAGTGGCATCAAGACACCCAACGAATTGGTGGCATTTTATGCCGACAAACTGTTAAGTACACCTTATGTGGCGCATACGCTCGAGGGAGATGAGGAACTCCTGACCATCAACATCGACGAACTGGACTGCACCACGTTCATTGAGACACTCTACGCCTTGGCTCGTACCACAATGAACGCCCGTTATTCCTGGCGCGACTATGCCGCAAACCTTGAGAATTTGCGTTACCGCAACGGCGAGATGGGCGACTATTCCACCCGTATGCACTACATCAGCGAGTGGATTCTCAACAATTCCGCCAGAGGCAACCTCAAGGAAGTCACAGCCGACTTGCCTCATGCCGATTATTTGATAAAGACAATTGATTTCATGACTAAGCACAAGGACAGCTACCGCAGTCTCAAAAACGACAGTGCAATGGTCGAGAAAATCAAAGGTTATGAGATGGCATTGCGCAATCATCGCATGCCTTATCTCAAGAAGTCGTGGCTGGGCGACAAGGCGGTCAAGGCAGCTCTGCGCAATGGTGACTTCGTAGGGCTAGTAACCAAGATAGAGGGGTTGGACATCTCGCACTTGGGCATCATCCACAAGGACGACAAGGGCGAGATTTACCTGCTCGACGCCTCAATGAGTGGTGGCAAGGTCATGCTCGAAGAAAAGAACCTCCGCGACCACCTCAGCGGCAGCAAGAGCACCTGCCTCGGCATCCGCGTCTTCCGCATCGTCCCGTAATTTTTTAAGACATAAGAACAAAAGAACAAAAGGTGACTATTGATACTGAAATTAATTACAAACATTTTAAATACAAGCTCTAATGAAAAAGTTTTTACTTACTGCAGCACTCTTGCTGCTCGTTGCGGCTAGCGCCAGCGCCGAAATCACTTTTAAGGTTGGCAATTTGTACTATATTACTTCTTCGTATTATCCCAACAACGTGTGGGTGACCTTTGACCCTGCACTCGGTAATACAGCCGCCCATTACACAAATCTGTCGGGGGAAATCACTATCCCATCAAGTGTCACCTATGACGGAAAGACTTACACAGTATACGGAATCGGTGGCAATGCTTTTTATAAGAACTCAACTATCACCAAAGTCAATCTCCCCAACACCATCAAGAAGATTAACAGATATGCCTTCTATAACTGCACCGCTCTCACAAAAATCACAATTCCTAATGGTGTCACATCTATTGACGAATATGCCTTCGCTAACTGTACTAAAGCCAGTGAGCTTGACCTTAGCAACTCTATCGATACAATTGGCGGCCATGCCTTTAAGGGCTGCACAAGTTTACACATGGTCGCTATCCCCGAGGGCGTTGAGAAAATTTTCTACGCTGCATTCGAAAACTGCACCAACTTGTCGGCAGTCTTTTTTTACGGAGAAACAGTGATCCGTATAGAGAGTAGTGTGTTCAACGGCTGCACTTCCTTGACAGCCATCAACTTCCCTAGCTCTGTCTATATGGTCGGTCGAAGGGTCATGGACGGAACTCCGTGGTGGGACAATCAGGCAGACGGACTTGTCTATATAGGCTCGGCCGCCTATAAATATAAAG